>CAXTQD010000038.1:0-15910 GCA_964246175.1 uncultured Chthoniobacterales bacterium
GTGGGTGGCTTGCCCGTGCGTCGGCGCGTGCGCTGCCAGCGCCAGCGCGCCCGGCGCAACACCTTCCTTGCCGGGGGCGTAGCAGGCGAACGCTGGCGCCCCCTTTTTGGCCAGCGCCCGGCGCACGCTGGCAGGCTGCCCGGCCGCGGCGGCGAACACACCTGCGCTGCCAGGCCCGCATCCACCTTGGGCGGTCGGCCCGGGCGCGCGCCCCCTCTTCCAGGGCCACGCCGCCGCCTGCGTCCCGGCGATCCAGGGGGGCGCGGGACCGCGTCACGGTCCGCGCGCAAGATGTCAGCGGCTTGCTCCAGCGTGTAGCCCTGTGCGCTGAGCAGCACCGCGTGGGCGCGCGGACGCACGCGGTGGGTCTGTGCCCGGTGCGGTGCGGTCCGTCAAGCTGCCGTTGCTCCTCTGCGCTCAAAGCCGACACAAACCTCGCGGGGTTCGTGCCCTACCATACACACCGACTTACCTGTTCGTAGATGCTTAGCAAACGTTCGGCTGGTGGACTGCACAAGAAGACACCACTTTGCGGCGCAGGACGTGCAAGAGACGCTTCAAGGCATGACTGAGAGGCGCGGGCCAGACAGGTGCATCGACACCGTGGGTGCCGGAGCACAGGGCACAGGTAGCGTGTCGGCAGTGTACGACAACGTGAAGGCTAAGTTCAGCTTGGCGATGATGGGCCCACGGCGTTGCGCCAGGCGATCATGGCGTGCCACAGGTAGGGGCACGCTGCTCATCCTGGCGTGTACGTTGCGGGGCATGTGCGGATTGATCTCCGCGACGACGTAGTCGGCGTTCTCGACCGCGGCCTTGACCACGTCCACGCTGACCCCCAGGCTGCAAAAGCCGTGCGCGTCCGGCGGGGAAACCTGCACGAGCGTCGCGTCGAGGTGCACGCGGCGGCGACGGAACAGGTCGGGCACTTGGCTGAGGTGGATGGGGCTGTAATCAGCCACCCCGGTGTTGACGGCCTCGCGCACGTTGGGGCCGATAAAAGCGCGTTGTGGCGGAAGTGGGCGAGCAACTGACGCCGGACGTAGGGCGCCACGCCGAAGGTGAGCAGGTGCAGGATCTCCACGTCGTAGAGTTCCCCCGCCTCGCCGCGCGCCACCAGCGCCTGGATCAGGCTCTGCGGGGCCGCGCAGCCGGAGCCGATGAGCACCCGCTCACCGTTGCGGATCGCCACGAGGGCCGCCTCGGCACTGCACCCTCTGGAGTCAGCGTGGGTGGCCATGTTGTTTGCGTCCACATCCTGACGATAGAAACGACGGGGTCTACTTTCCCCGCAAAGCTAAGGTTCGAGGCGCAGACGGTTATCGTGTGCAGTGGCGACGCCAAATGGCCCAGACACATTGAAGTGCCTGCGATTTCGAAAAATCATAGAGCGAAAGTGCGCTCATTGTCGAATCAGGTTCTACCATGGAAACGCCTGACCCGCAGAAAACAATCTCTTCCCTCAATACCCTCATTGAAGCCCTCAAGGACGGCGAGAAAGGCTACCAGCAAGTGGCTGACGCGACGCACGACGCCGACCTCAAGAAGCTTTTTGGCGGCTACGCAGGCCAGCGGCACGCATTTGCCGAGCAGCTTCAGAAAGCAGTCTCAGAGCTTGGCAACGTAAAACCGGCAACCAGTGGCACTGTGACCAGCGCCGTGCATCGTGGCTGGATTGGTCTCAAAAACGTGCTGACTAGCCAAGATCGCCACGGCATCCTGGCCGAATGCGAGCGCGGCGAGGACAGCGCCGTCAAGTCCTACCGGCAGGCTCTGGCAGACGCCAGCCTCGGTGAGTCCACCAAAGCGCTGGTGCAAACGCAGCACGATGCCGTGCTGGCCGCCCACAACGACATCAAGAAGCTGCGCGATGACTCCACCCAAGCCAAGTAGCTCGCGTGGTTGGATGTGCTACGACTTTGACTCTGTGCGCCCGGAATCGAATGCTCCCGGCGAGTCGTCGCGCGTGCGTTCAGCAGACAACCAGTAAGTAACAAGAGCAACAAACCAACTTTGCACACCGCGTCCTCACAAGTTCTTTTCGGCGAACCGTTTTAATGGACGCTCCACCCCCCTTGGTGCCCGCCGAAATCGACTGGCTCCCGCCCACATTACGCCCCGTTTTGGATCGCTACTTGGAAGATGTGCAAGCCGTCGCCGGTGAACGTCTCTTCCGAGAAGGCGAACAAACCGAAGCCTTCTACCTGATTCAAACGGGCGTGGTGCGTCTCCAATCCGAGCGCGAGGAGATCGACACCGATCCCGTGCTAGGATTCCTCGGGCCGGGCGGCACATACGGCGAGGTGGGTTTCCTTGACGGTCAGCCCCGCGCCGCCAGCGCCTACGCCGAGGAGGCAGTGCATGTGCGGCGCTTTTCGCGCAGTCGCCTAGCGGAGATAGAGGGCGAGTTCCCGGCACTCGCCCTTGCCATCTACCGACACCTTGGAGCGCAAGCTGCCGCCAAGCTACGCTCGGCCAACGACCGCATCCTGGGCCTGCCCCTGCCGCCCGCCGAGGAACCCGGCGTAGCCGACACCGTAGCCGCCGCATGGAAGGCGCAGGAGGAATTTGCCAGCTGGAGCGAGGAGCGCGTCGACGCGCTCTTGGATTCGATGGCTGGAGCCGTCGCCAACCACGCACAGGCTTTGGCCGAACAAACCGTCGCCATCACTCACTTGGGCAATGTCGCCGACAAGAACCACAAAAACCTGATCGCGAGCTTGGGGGTGCGACGAAGCCTGCGTACGCAGCCAGGTTTTGGCCTCCTCGGCACAGACCCGGCAACTGGCGTCAGCGAACTGGCTGCGCCAGTCGGAGTGGTGTTCGGGTTGATCCCACTGACCAGCCCTGTCGCCACGGCCATCTTCAAGATGCTGATCTGCCTCAAGAGCCGCAACGCGCTGATCCTGAGCTTCCACCGCTCGACGCGCGAGCTGGCCGACACCGTGGGCGGCCTGTTGCGCAAGACCCTCGTTGCCCACGGCGCGCCGCCGGACCTCGTCCAGTGGGTGAAGGGCCGCAACTCGCGCCGGACCACCGCGGCGTACTTTCACCATCCCGGCGTGTCGCTGCTCCTGGCCACCGGCGGCACGTCTATGGTCAAGGCGGCCTACAGCAGCGGCAAACCCGCCCTCGGCGTGGGACCCGGCAACGCGCCCGCCTTGATCTGCGGGGACTGCGACCTCGACTGGGCGGCGCGCTGCATCGTTGAATCGAAATCGTTCGACCACGGCATCATCTGCGGCTCGGAACACAACCTCGTGGTGCCCGCCGCCCTGCGCGCGGACTTCACCCGGGCACTCGAAAGGCACGGAGCGGCGGTGCTCGATGCCGCCGAGACTGCTCTCTTTCTAGATAAATGTCTTGTCGGTGGCACGGCGTTGCGCCGTACTGTCATTGGGCGTGCCGCGCAGGCAACCGCTGAAGCGGCGGGCATCCGGCGCGACGGTCCCATCCGGCTCTTGGTCGTGCCCACCCAGGAGCTTTCCGTTACGAACCCGCTCGCCTTGGAAAAGATGGCTCCTGTGGTCGGGCTGTTCGAGGTGCGTGACGAAGCGCATGGCCTGGAAGTCTCGCATGGTCTGCTAGAGCTGGCGGGGCGGGGGCACACGGCGGTCATCCACAGCCGCGACGAGGCGCTGATCAAGCGTTTCGCCGCGTTGATGCCCGCCAGCCGCATCCTGGTCAACACACCCGCCTCCCAAGGCGTGGTGGGATACACCACCGGGTTAGTGCCTTCCTTCACGCTGGGCTGCGGCACTTTCGGGGGAACTTCCACGACCGACAACGTCACCTTCACCCACCTGCGCAACGTCAAGCGCATCGCTCCCTTCCGCGCACCGCCCAAGGAGCTTTGACGCTTCTTTTCGTCCGCTGCTCTGTCATCTTGGTAGATCGAGTGGACCTTTCTTGTTCGGTTCGCCGGAGCAGCGAAGTGCTAGGGTGAGCTTCTCAATTGAAAAGGGTTTGTGTAAGTGCATGTGGCAGCCGGCCGCGCTGCTTTGCGCCGCTTCCACGATTGCGCTGCCCGCGCTCATAGAAACTACCCGGGCAGGCAGATGACCGTGTGCTCTTAGCTGCCGTACTAGTTCCCAGCCGCTCGCCCGCGGCATGTACACGTCGGTCAGCAGCACGTCGAAGGGCGTTTTGGCGGCCATGCTCAAGGCTTCTTCCATCCCGCACGCCAACTCGTAGCGATACCCGAGGCCGTCGAGCACCATGGCGAAACCCACACGGGTGTCCGCGTGATCTTCAACCACGAGGATGTTCGGTGCTGGCAAGTCCATCGGCGTTTCAAGTGTTTGGGATGGGCGCGAGCGGGTACGGCGAAGAGCTGGCTTCCGCGTTGAACCCGTGATACGCAGCAGGCCACAGACAAAGGGCCGCCGCCCCGGTTCTCCCCCCGGAGCCGGGACGGCGGTTCCTGGCGCGAGGGCCAGGGAAGGTGGACGTAAAAGCCGGCAGGAAAAAGCCGTGCTTTTGCATGAGCTCACCTAATCGCATGATACTTACTTTGGGCGAGTGGAAACGCCTCCGCGAATGCGAGTGCAGATAATTGCCCATCCGCGGCTCAGCTTTTTTCTGATAGCGAGCGGCATGGCTGCCTCGCCTAAAAGACCCGGGCGAAATGCAACACCGTCCTGTTTGCAACTAATCTCATCAGGAAGGATCAAGCAGCGACACAAACGGGTGTGTTGACACCGGCGATTCTGGGAGTTCTCCATGTCTGCCTTTCTGCCGTCACCTATCAAGACAAAGCCCTTGCGGGTCTTCATCGTCGAGGACCATCTCGACACCGCCGACTCTCTTCGCAGCTTCTTGGAAGCACTCGGGCACATGGTCCTATGCGCCGGCAGCATGGACTGGGCTTTGCAGGAGCTGCCACGGGCCGAATGTGACGTGCTTTTGTGCGACATCATGCTGCCGGATGGAGACGGCTGGGATCTGTGGCGGAAAATCAAGGGGCAACTCGCACGACCGATCTACGCGGTGGCCATGAGCGCCCACGTCAAACCGGCCGATCACGCCAAGAGCAAGGCAGCCGGGTTCGACCACCATCTGGACAAGCCGATCGATCCCATGATGTTGATGGCCGTGCTCAACCAGGCGGCCGGCGCACTGTCTCGCCTCGCGCACTGATCCGCTCCTCAAGGAGCATCTTGTCCGCCAAGGTTTGCAGCGCGACTGCCTTGCCAGGCGGGATCGGTTCAACTCAGGGCTCGCTCAAGCTTTCCTGCGGACGGTGATAGTCGTCGAGCTTCTGCGGCAGACCTTCGTGGGCGGTCGGCCAGTGGAACCACACCCGGAAGGTCAACCCGTCGAGGATCGCGCCCACGTAGCGTTCACGCAGGGCAACCTCGGGAGTGCGCAAGCCGAACGCCGCCGCGACGAACTCGGCCACCACGGCCAAGCCGAAGCCTGAACCCGTGGAAGACACTGCCGGGTCAAACAGCGCAAAAATGCTCGCCTCGCTGCCCCGGTCGCGGCTGTCCGCACCCCGGTGCTCGACCAGGCTTTGCAGGTAGCCGGCCTGCCGTTCGCTCACTTCGTTGGAGAGCACGAACCGCAGACATTTACCCGCCTCGTCGGGCACCGGGAAGATCGTCATCTCGATCTGTCCGCCCGCGCTGTACCGGGCCGCGTTGGCAGCCAGGTTGTAGAAGATGCGGTCGATGGCGGCGCTCTCCAGGCAGCACTCCGTCAACGGGCCTTCGTAGCGGCAGTCCACGTTCATGCTTACGGGTCGCTCCTGCCAGTTCGGTCCGACCACGGAGTCGTGCCACTTGTCGAGCATGAGTTGCATGGCGTGAACCTTGGGCCGCCGGTCGGCGTTGCGGCGCGGCTCGTCCAGGCCGGTAATCGCGTTGCGCATGATCTTGAGATGATCACGCGTGAGGACGAAGAGCGTCTTCAACTGCTTCTCAACGTGCGATAAATGCTCGATCATCTGCAAGCGGCCAAGCAGCGAGCTCAACGCCCCTCCGCGGATGTCGTGCATGGCCCGGGCGAGTTCCTCACTGGAGTTTTGTTCGTGCGAGGTGGTTCCCAGTTCCCTGGCCTGCTCGATCAAAGCGTCCAAGGAATGCCGCTCCAACCAACGCGTCACGTCCTGCCACTTCTGGTCGTCGTCGGTGGAGAGATCGGCGATGGAGAAAAGGAGTTCTGACAACGCCTGGTAGCTCTGTCGGACCGAGGCTTGATCCTGGGCGGTCAGACCTTCCAAGGTCACGCAAAGATCGTCGCCTTGGTAGCGCGCTTTGCGGAAATTAGGCAGGCGCAAGGGTGCCAGCGCGAGCAAGGCTTCCGTGATGGGCGCTGCTTGGCCGCGTCCAGAGATGATAGCAGGAGTTGGACCAGCCATAGATCAGAGTTCTTTCTCCTCTCCTTGTTCCTCGGATTGCAGGGTGCGCAGGACCTGTCTCAGTCCCTCTCCCGCCGCTTGCAACCGATCAGCGATGGCGTTGAGTTTGCGTTCGAGTTCCGGTGCGAGCTTTCGATATTGTATGGCGGTCGCACAAATGATCAGGTACCCACCTGTCAGATCCTGACTGATGGTATTGTGAAGTAACTTGGCCAGCCGCTCGCGCTCGGATTGGACAGCCGCTTGCACCCTCCTGTCCACCTCAGGCGTCGAAATCTGTTCGGGTAATTCCTCGTCGTTTTGCATGGCAAGTACAGCCGCCGTGACATCACGAGCGAGCCAGAGTGGAGTGTTCAATGAGCCACCGATAGTTCGTGCGCGGCTTCGTCCAGCAACGCGTCGAGTTCTCTCAAGGGAAACGGTTTGAGCACATGGTGGCGAAAGCCCGCGGCCCGGCTGCGGGCGTGGTCGGCGTTCATGCCGAAGCCGCTCATCGCGATGGCGTAGATCGGGCGGGGTAACCGAAGGCTTTGCAGCAACTCCCAGCCCGTCCCGTCCGGCAGGCCGATGTCGGAGATCAACACGTCGCAGTTCGCGCCTGGCAGAGCTTGCAACGCGTCGGCCATCGTGCCGGCCGACTCGACGCTGTGTCCTGACTCTTCCAGGTAGATTTGCAAGGACTCCAAGGTGTCGGGATGGTTCTCGACCACGAAGATTCGCAGAGGAGAGGGAGCGTAGTTTTCGTCAGGTGCAGAAGCAGGCATGGCTAGAACTCAAATTCGACGGACCATAGCGGCTCGTTTGTTGGAAAGATGTTGGTTCAAGTCAGAAGCAGACCCTGGAACTATATCAGTTTTTCTACTGATTGCTCAGCGCGAGGGGATTCAAAGGCAGCCAGATCGTGAACGTGGCGCCTTGACCGCGGCCGGGGCTGGACACTTGGATGTGGCCTTCGTGTGCGTCCACGGTGGCCTTGGCGATGGCAAGGCCTAGGCCGAGGCCTCCGAACTGACGGGTGATTGACGGGTCAGCCTGCTCGAACGGATGGAAGATGCGTGCGAGCACCTCCGCGTCCATGCCGATGCCGGTGTCAGCCACCGCGACGACGACTCCGTCCGACTCGTTGTAGGAACGCAGGCTGATGGTCCCGCCTTCCGGGGTGAACTTGGACGCGTTCTTGAGCAGGTTCCACATCGCCTGTTGGAGCCGCGCAAAGTCTCCGCTGACATGGTGTGCTTCGGCGTCGAGCGCGAGGGTGAGAGGCTGCCGTTTCTGCTCTAAGTCGGGCGCGCTGATCTCCACGGCCCGCATCGCCGCCTGATGCAGATCCATGTCCTCACGCACGACCTCCATCTTGCCGTGCGAGATGCGCGTCACGTCCAGGAGGTCGTCGATGAAACGCGCCTCCAGTTGCACGTTGCGCTCGATCATGGCGTGGGCGCGTTTGACGCTCTCGGGTAGATCGGTTTTCCGGGCCAGGTTGCTCAGGGCCATGAAGACCGGCGTCAGCGGCGTGCGCAGTTCGTGGCTGAGCACGGCGAGGAAGTGGTCCTTGGCTTCGCCGGCGGCTTCCAACTCGGCACGGACACGTTCGTTCTGTTGCAGCGCCTCGACGAGTTGTTGCCGGTGCGTTTCCGCCGCTTCGGTCGCTTGCCGACGCTCGGTGACATCAGAGAAAAAGATCGCCACGCGTGCGCCGTCCGCGGCTTCCATCCGCGAGGCAGCCACCGAGAGCCAGCAGTCGAGCGCGCCGAGCCGGGCCTCGA
Source organism: uncultured Chthoniobacterales bacterium (assembly GCA_964246175.1). GTDB lineage: Bacteria > Verrucomicrobiota > Verrucomicrobiia > Chthoniobacterales > SZAS-18 > CAHJWO01. The sequence goes on from CAXTQD010000038.1 coordinate 8,128, forward strand.
AGTACGTGGTCTCACCGGTGTCCAGCACCTCCGTGTATTTGTCCAGCCATACCGGTTCGATGCGGGGCATCAGTTCGAGCATCGTGTGCCCGATGGGGTCGGGGTGTCCCATCTGCCGACAGTATGCCGGGTTCGCTTCTACGATCCGATAATCGGTCACCCGCCTGGCCTCGTCACGGACTGCCTCCTTGACCACGAACGCCTCCGCCATGGAGTCGAAAAGGGTGCGGAAGCGTTCCTCGCTGACGCGCAGGGCTTCCGACATGGCGTTGGCCTGCGTCAGGTCGCGCATGATCTTGACGAAGCCGATGATCTTGCCCGCGTCCTCGCGCAGCGGCACCACCACGCCCGAGCCGTAGAACTGCGAGCCATCCTTGCGAACGTGGAAACGCTCGTTCTCGAAGCGGCCGACCTGCGTCGCGGTAGTGACTTCCTGCCCCACGGCGTCGACGGCGCGGTCCTCGGGAGTGTAGAGAATGTCGGCGGGCTGGCCGGCGACCTCCGCCTCCGTGTAGCCGAAAATCGACTGCGCGCCCGGGCTCCAACTGGTCACGCGGCGTTCCAGGTCGGTCGAGAAGATGGCGTAGTCCGTGGCGCTGTTGACGACCAAGCGCAGTCGCTCCACGGTTTGGCGGCGTTCGTGGTCCAGGCGCTTGCGCTCGGTGATGTCCACGAAGGTCAGCACGATGCCCGCGATCTGGTCGTCCACGGTCCGGTAAGGCAGCAACCGCGCGAGGAAGTAGCCGGAGTCCACCCTGCCGACCTCGCGCTCGATGGGCACCAGGCGAGCGAGCACGCGCTCGGCGTCTTCTTCCAGTTCGGGGTATTCGAGCCGGTGGCGCAGGTCGCTGAGCCGGCGGCCGAGGTCGCTCGGGATGAGGTTGAAAAGCGCGGTGGCCGTCGGCGTGTAGCGGGTGATGCACAGGTTCCGGTCCAAGAAGACCGTCGCAATCGCCGTAGCGTTGATGAGGTTTTGGAGGTCGCTGTTGATCTGTCCGACTTCCTCCATCTTGGTCTTGAGTTCCTGGTTGACCGTCATCAACTCCTCGTTGATCGACTGAAGTTCCTCGCGGGAGGTCTCCAGCTCCTCGCTGGCAGAGCGCAACTCCTCGTTCATGGCCTGGAGTTCCTCTGAGCCAGCCTTCTGCTCTTCGGTGGAGGACTCGTGCTGCTCCACCACATCGCGCAGGTGCGCCTTGAGCGTCTCCAGTTCGCGTTCGAGTTGTTGGGCGATGGGATCGTCCGCCAGGGCCACTGGGCGTGCTCCCACCAGCGGAGCGTGCGCGGTGAAGACAACCAGAAAGTGACCCGGCGCCAAATCGTGGGCTGGCGACACACGGATGTCCACGGCACGCGGCTGGCCGTCGAGTTCGAAAGGCACGTTGAGCGACTCGGACGCCTCGCCGGATTGCGTGGCACGGTAGAACGCGGCGCGCAGTTCGAGGCGCAGCATCGGGTGAACGGCCCGCATCAGGTTGCGCGTCAGTTCCCCGACGCTGAACTGCAAGAACTGGCCCGCCGTGCCGGAGAGGTGCACGATATCGTGCTGCCCGTCGACCAGCAGGGAAGGCGGCCCGAGCTGTTCCAGGGCACGCATGTGTATTTCGTTGGACAGCGCCTTGGAAGCGGCGGCTTCCGGACCGGTTCCGGCCCACAAAGGGGACAAATCCGGAGTTGCCACGGCGTGCGGCGGTACGACTGGACGCTCGGCCTGGCGCGCCTGCTCCTGGAGCGAGCGCGCGAGCGTGCCCGTGCCGACGGGCACCGGCAACCCCATGCGCAATGCCTGCCGACGCGCGAAAAGCCGGTGCGGCTTGTCCAGCGAGACGAAGAGGTCGCTGCCGTCCTCGACCGTCTCGGACGTGCCGAGGAATAATCGTCCCTCCGGCCGCAGCGCGAAGTGAAAAATCTCCAGCGCGCGTTTCTGCGCCGGACGGTTCAGGTAGATGAGCAGGTTGCGGCAGGTAATCAGGTCCAGCCGCGAGAAGGGCGAATCGCGTAACAGGTCATGCTGGGCGAAAAGGACGGTCTCGCGCAAGTCCACCCTCACGCGGTAGCCGCGCGGCTCCTTGATGAAGAACCGCCGCAGCCGCTCCTCGCTCACGTCGGTAGCGATGGCCTCGGGGTACACGCCGTCGCGCGCCCGCTTGACGATCTCTTCGTCCAGATCGGTGGCGAAGACCTGCAAGCGCGGCGGCGCGTCCAGGGTGCGGGCGTGCTCAGCGAGCAGCATGGCCACGGAGTACGCCTCCTCACCGGTGGCGCACGCCGCGACCCACACGCGCACGGCGTCGTGGGGTCCTTTGTCGCGGAAGAGTTGAGGGATCTGCGCTTCCAGAGCGGCGAACGCCTCGCGGTCCCGGAAGAAGTTGGTGACCGAGATGAGCAGGTCTTGCAACAGCGCGCCGGTCTCGCCGGGATGCGTTCGCAGGAAGCCCAGGTAGGATGGCAGATCATCCACCCCGTTGACCTGCATCCGGCGCGCGACGCGGCGCAGGATGGTCGCGCGCTTGTAGTAGGTGAAGTCGTGGCCCGTACGCGTGCGCAGAAAGACGAGCGCATCACGCAAAGCCGCTTCGGCCTCGTCGGGTGTTTGGGGAACGGGTTCCGCCGGCTGTGAGCCTTCCTCCGGCGGCAGCTTGAGCCGCCGCTCGCGCCGCACATATTCGAGCAGCCGCACGGGCATGTCGGCGACCTTGAGCACCCAGTCCACCATGCCTGTGACGATGGCGGCGCGCGGCATGGAGTTGTGCTCGGCCTCGTCGGGATCCTGCGCGATGGTCAGGCCACCACGCTCCTTGACGCGCTTGATACCGATGGCCCCGTCGCCATCCGCCCCCGAGAGCACGATGGCAACGGCGTGTGGGCCGTGCGTGTCGGCCAAGGTGCGGAAGAACACGTCCACGGCTACGCGTTTGCCGCGCTCGGGCTCCAGGTGGGTCAGCCGCAGGTGACCGTCCACCGCGGACAGATAGTTGCCAGGCGGGATGACGTAAACGTGGTCGGCCTGCATTCTGACTCCGTCCGTTGCCTGCACGACGGGCATCGCCGTCGCCCGACTGAGCACGGAGGCGAGCATACTCTCGTGCTCGGGTGAGAGGTGCACGACCACCACGAACACCACGCCGGAATCCACCGGCGCGGCCTTGAAGAATTCGCTCAACGCCTGGATGCCGCCCGCCGACCCCCCCAACCCGACCACGGGTGTCATTTGGTAGCCGCGTGACGGCACGATGTTGTCGAACTCCATGCCGAGGGTGGTTTCAGCGAAGTCCGGCGAGAGCGCGGGCAGCCCGGCAGCCTCGGCGGCGCGCGAATCGGCGCTGTCCTGGTTCGCGGAGTCGACGGTGTCGTCTGCGCGGGATGAGGGCGGAAAATCTTCCGTGGCCATAACGGTCAGCATACTTTCGCCCAAGGGAAACGGCGAGAAGCAAAAGCGGTTCATGATTTGGCAGCCAGGGAGCGTTCCACCGCTTCGAGGAAGGTGGGTAATACCAGCGGTTTGGTCAGGTACGCCTTTGCCCCGAGTGCCCGAAGCCGCTGGGCTTGGGCCGGGGTAGCGTCGGCACTCACCATGAGGACCGGAATCTCGCGGGTACGCTCATCTTCCTTGAGCGCCTGCAACAAGGCATCTCCGGGTAAGTCGGGCAGGTGCAGGTCGAGTAGGATCAGATCTGGGCGTTGCTCGCGGGCTATCGCCAAGCCAGTTCGTCCCTGTGTTGCGCTGAGCAGATTCACCTCGCAACGTTGCGAGAAGACCTCCTGGATCAACTTCAAGTTGGACAGGTTGTCTTCGATGTAAAGAACGGTGCGGGCAGGAGCCTTGATCTCTGCCGGCGGCGGAGTAGGAGGAGCAACGGAAGAGACCACCGGAGTCGGGCGAGGCTCCGCCGCCACGGGGAGCGTGAACGAAAAGGTACTACCTTCGCCCACCACACTCTGCACCTCCAAGCGCCCGCCAAGGGCTTCCACGAGCCGTTGCGAGATCGTGAGGCCGATGCCGGTACCCTCGGAGGCGTGATCCGGCGCGTTCAGGCGCTCGAAGGGGACGAAGAGCTTGGGAAAGTCTTCCGCGCGGATGCCTCGTCCCGTGTCCCGCACGCTCAGGCGCAGAAATCCATCGCAGTTGACTGGCTCGCAGGACAGTTCCACCCGCCCGCCCGGATGATTGTACTTGATGGCGTTGGACAGCAGGTTGAGCAACACCTGCTTGAGTCTCTGTTGGTCCGTTCGCACCGTGGCATCCTGTGCCGCCCGCACGGCCTCCAGAAGATGGAGGGAAACCCCTTGTTGTACCGCCAGCGGATGCACTAGCGCCACCACTTCGCTGAGGGTAGGAACCACGCGCACCTTCTCGAAGGAAAACTCCATCTTGCCAGCTTCGATGCGGCTGACATCGAGCACTTCGTTGATCAGATTGAGCAGGTGGCGTCCTCCGTGCAGCACGTGCCCAACGCTTTCACGCTGGTGTGGGTTGAGTTGACCCATTTCCAGCAACTGGCCAAAGCCGAGGATGGCATTGAGCGGGGTGCGCAGTTCGTGGGACATCCGTGAAAGGAATTGACTCTTGGCCGCGTTCGCCCGCTGGGCCTCGTCGCGGGTCTGTTCCAGCGTGGTCTGCACCCGCTTGCTCTCCGTAGTCTCGCGCTGGACGGACACCCAATGGCTGCACTCGCCGGTCGCGTTGAAGACTGGGACGATGTTCAGTTCCACCCAGAACTCGCTGCCGTCCTGGCGGTAGTTGAGCAACTCGATGCGGATCGGCACCCGCTCCTTGACCGCCTCACGGATCTTTGCCTTGGCGACCGGGTCAGTCTTCGGACCCTGGAACATGCGCGGATTTTTGCCAAGCACCTCGGCTTCTGTGTGACCCGTCATCCGGGTAAACGCCTGGTTGGCGTAGAGGATGCGAGGTCCGGGTTCCTCCATGTTTTCCGCTTCGGTGACCAGGATGGCATCGTTGGCGTGCTCAACTGAACTTTCCAGCATCCTTAGACGATCCTCGGAAGCCTTGCGCGCGGTGATGTCCAACGCCACGCCATCCCAGAGAAGATCTCCGTTGGCGGCTCGCTCGGGTTGTGCAGAGACTTGAATCCAGCGGATTTCACCCGAAGGCAGGATGTGGCGTCCCTCCCAGGACATCGGTTGGAGCGTAGCCGCCGCGGTAGCCACGGCTGACCGGCGCGTTGACTCGTCTTCTGGATGTATCAGCCGGAAATACTCGCCCGCGTCGCGCAGAAGGGCCGCCGGTTCTAACTCCAGGAGGTCGTGGCAGGCATCGCTAACAAAGAGAAACTCCGCTCCTCCCTGCGCGCGCCGCACAAACTGGAAGACCATCCCGGGTGTGTTTTCGATGATCCGTTGGTACTTCGCTTGAACGAGCTGCAAGGCTTGGACAGTTTGCTCGTGCACGGCAAGTTTCTGGCGCAGGCTTTGCTCGGTTGATCGCGCATTGACGGCTGCCACGGCGACCGTCGCTAGATTGATCAGGAAGGCCACCTGATCGGATCCAAATTGACGCGGCTTTGTGTCGAGCAAGCACAGCGACCCTAGTCGGCCTCCTTCGTGAGTGAGTAAAGGCACGCCAGCACAGAAGCGGACGTGTGGGGTACCCACTACCGAAGGGTCCTCGGCTAGGCGCGAGTCCAACCTGGTATCGGGTATCACACATGGGCCACCGGCCTCTAGAGCCACGCGGGCATGACACACGAGGTCGCGACCCGTCGCATTTAATTCCGTCCCGCGCCTGGATTGAAACCATCGGCGTTCCCCGTCGATCAACCAGATCAAGGCCAAGGGAACATCGAAAAGCTGGACAGCTAAGGCTGCAATCCGGTCGATCTCGACCTCGGCGTAAGTGCCTGTTGGAATAAACACTCCCAGGGTGTCCGGATGGGCATTATCGTCAGAGGGGAGAGAAGCCTGCATCGCCTATCAGTACGCAGGAACAAAACCGTTTGTTGGCAGTGAACGCTTCCTGCCGTTCAAATCAGAAGTACCTCGGAATAGAAAATCAGCAATTGTCTGATGGCGCAACCGACCGAACTTCTGATAGTGAGTAATTAGATTTGTAGTGCTCTAGTCGGAGTGTCGCCCGCTGCCCACCGGCTGTTCAATGTGTCGAGCTAGCCAAGACGACAAACCTTGAGTGATCGAGACAATACACCATCGGCCACACCGCCCCTTTATTCTCCCGTGAAGAAGATTTTTGTCATCGACGATCATCCCATCATCCAACAGGGTTTGGCTCAACTCTTCGGGCTGGAAACAAACCTGCAACTGTGTGGCGATGTCGTCGGCGTGAAGGAGGCCTTGGAGAACGTCCGGAGGTTGCAGCCTGATCTGGTGGTGCTGGACCTCTACCTCGATGGGTTGAAGGGGCTGGAACTCATCAAAGATTTACGTGCTTTTTTCCCAAGCCTGCCCGTGTTGGTTTTTTCGATGCACGACGAACTGGTCTACGCCGAACGCGCCTTGCGCGCCGGGGCGCGGGGTTACGTGATGAAGATGGCACCGGCTGCGCAGATCCTTGATGCCATCCACCGTCTGCTTCGTGGCGAGGTGTACGTCAGCGAGGCGATGACTAAACGCGCGGTGACCTATCTATTCGCTGCGCCGGTGGCGTTCGATCCAGCAGGGGAAAGCTTGGTGGAAACGCTGAGCGACCGCGAACTCCAAGTGCTTCGTCAGATTGGTCAAGGCAAAAACACCAGGACTATCGCCGAGGAGTTGCACATCAGCGTGAAGACTGTGCACACGCACCGCTTGCATTTGCGAGAGAAGCTGCGTCTGCCTGACTCGCAGTCGGTCTTGCGCTTTGCGATCGAATGGGCGCGGCAAGGCGACTCCCCAAAGTCGCGCCTGCTGCAAGAACAAATTTCGTGATCCACCGAAGGCACGGCAGTAGCACAGTTTGCAGACTGTGGCCGGTTGCTTTCGATGCAAACAGCCCCGACCGCGGAGGCGGGGTACGAATCGCCATCGAAGGGAGGCAGGAACTGTCGCCCTGATCGGTTGAGCAAATGTCCGGCGACGCTGGAAACTCGGCAGGCCGCTGGTTCTCTTTCCAGTAAACCTCGTCTGTTTCATCGCAGGCACGGGCTCCAATCAATCCGCGCTGCCCTTCTGTGGCGCACTGCAATGCTTCCAAAAGCTTCTGGAATGCCGTCTCATGGCAGGATGGACCGTCGTTGTTGGCAAACACCGTCATGCTGAGGGCTAAATCGCAGGGTTTGTGCCACTAGCTCGTTCTAAATATGCTATGCTTGGGCGCCGCTTCGAACAATCAGACAACCGCCAACTGGCCAACTGGCCTTGGTTGCCCGTCCTTCACCCTCTCAGCGTGACCGCCCCATCGACGAAAAAGACCCATTGGTAGAACGGGGCCGTCTGCGCATCTTCTTGGTAGAGCGCGATCCGCGTAACCGGGCGATGCTCGTGTTCTACCTCGTGCATCTCGGCCATTGGGTGGAGTCCGTCGGAGGGGTCGGTACGGCGTTGGCACGCGCGCCCTATGACGGCTTCGATGTGCTGCTCACCGGCATCTGGCGGCCTGACGCGAATGGCTGGAGCTTGTTGGACGAACTGCGAAAGCGCGGCCAGTTGCCCCGACGGGTAATCACCATGAGTTCGATGCAAATGGACCAAGGCCGCGCGTTGAGCCAGGCGGCGGGTTGTCACGCCCACTTGGCGCGACCCTTCCCGCTGACGGAGTTGGAGGCAGCCCTCGGATAACAGCAAATCTTCGTTCAAGCCGGGTGGTGATCGGCTGGCTGTTGATTTC
>CAXTQD010000038.1:15920-23746 GCA_964246175.1 uncultured Chthoniobacterales bacterium
GATTTCGGGTGAGGTATGATGAGGTTGGCGGATGCTTTCCACGACGCTGGTCTACGCCTGCCCGCCTTGCGGAGGCGAACGCTCGCAGAAAAACGCTCACACCAACCACGGGGCGCAACGGGCCAAGTGCGTGGACTGCCAGCGCACGTTTACCTTGGCACCCAAGGGGCCGCGCTACTCGCCCGAGTTCAAGGACCAGGTGCTCGCCGCCTACCAGGACCGCATGAGCCTGCGCGGGATCAAAAGAACCTTCGGGGTGTGCTCCCAAACCGTCATGGCCTGGTTGGGGCAAAAAAGCGGCGCAGCTTCCCGCCTTCGTGGACACGCTCCTGCCCGGCCGGAACGGCGACGCGCTCGCACTCGATGAACTTTGGAGCTTTGTGGGCAGCAGAGCCCACCAACTTTGGTGGTGGGTGGCCCTTTGCCGTCGCACCCGCCAGATCGTGGCCTGGACGCTTGGCGACAGAAGCCTGCAAAGTGCTTGCGACTTGCGGGCCGCCCTGCCCAAGGGCGACCGGGGCCGCGCTACCCGCAGCGACTACTGGGAGGCTTACGCCACGGCGTTCCCGGAGCGAACTCACCGCTGCGGCGGCAAGCACGAGGCAGAAACCAACCACGTCGAACGCTGGTTGGGCACGCTGCGCGCCCGCGTCGGCCGCCTGATCCGCAAAACCTACTCGTTCTCCAAGGGCGCCGAGAACCACCTGGACGCCGTCCACTTCTTCATCGCCACCTACAACCTCGCCATCAAACAATTAACACTCGGCTGATCATTACCCAGATGCTTACCAGCTCGGAGGTACTGTGCAGTTGCTCGAAGCAAGGTGGAAAAAGTCGGAGAATGCCTTTGTCCAATTATTGTCGGCGATGTCGCCGTGAATGGCAGCACATTCATCTTCGTTTTGTCATTACGACCAGCGCACACCTGTTCAGGCGATCTTGCAAGCATCGCGCGGCAGCGTGACACGTTTCGTCGCTCGACTTTCCTTGATGCGAGCTTTGGTGCACCACGCAAGAAAACTTTCCCGTGTTGGCTAGTCGCCTGGGACATAGGCAAACACCTTAGCAACTCATCAGCATAAGCGTTGAGAGGTTAGGTAGGAGTCTACTGGTTTCCCTGCTGATAGGCTTGTAGTGCTGCATTGCTCCAACCACCCGGTGCTCGACTAGCGATCACAGTCACACATGACACTTCGCCGCTCCTTTCTTTTCGCCGTAGTAGCTACCTTCTGCCTCGCGTTTGTGGGATGTTCTAGCATGGGCGAAGACGGCCAGACTGGCCAAAGCAATCAGTTCCAACACAGCGGCGGCACCCCGACAAACCCCAACACGGACCCGGGCGGCCAAGGTCAGCCTACTTCCCGTTCCACCGGGGCAAATACCCGCACGAACTAAGAGGGCAGCTAAGACAGCACAAGATTTCAAATGTGGCCACACAAGCCTCTAAACTTAGAGCGGGATTTACTCGCGGACTACATCGATCTTTTTCGGCAGCGTTGACGCAATGAAACCAAATCAACTTCAACTGCTCAGTCACCTTTGCTTTGTACTGGGCTTCGTTTCTATTCTGGCATCCATCATTATTTGGTTTTATGCCGGCGGGCGCGAACCGCTCACCCAAGCGCACGCCGAGCGGTTCGGCATCTTTGTCGGGCTCTGGGCGCCCACCTTTTTCATTCTTTCGAACCGCTTTTCACGCTATGCGGACGTACCGGTCTAAACATCCAGGCATCAACATCGCTAGTGATCGATTGCTATCGTGTTTTCGCTCGGATTGTAAACGAAGGCGCCAAAAGAAGCATATTGGTGTGTAACGACAGCGTGCTTCCTCACCGCACACGGAGTTACATTTTTTCGCACGATGCGTCTATAAACATTTCATTCATCGCCCGTGACACTCTTTCTTCTTTGGTCCACCCTCGGTTTTAGTTTGGCGGTCATCTACGCCTCGTTTTTCGAGTGGCTGCTGCACCGCTATGTCATGCATCGCCCTCTAGGCAATTTCACTTACGCTTTCCGAGCACATACTCTGACTCACCATCGCATCTTCAAAGCGGATGAATCCTACCACCTGCACGATCCCAAAGACGCTCATACCATCCCGATGGCTTGGTGGAATGGCCCAGTGTTGATGGCGCTCATGCTTTTGCCCTTCATCGGCGCAGGTTGGGCTTTGGGTTCCTCGGCGGTGACGTGGGGGGCCGTGTTGGCGGTTTCGATCTACTACAGCGTCTACGAGACTTTGCACTGGTGCATGCACCAGCCAGGAGAACGCTCCGTGGAGCGCACCGGCTTGTTTTTCCGGCTCAACGGCCACCACCTCCTTCACCACCGCTACATGCGCAAGAACTTCAACGTGGTTCTGCCCTTGGCCGACCTGTGTCTTGGCACGTTGTTGCTACGCTCCAAAGTACATTTTGCTCAGGCGACCGGAGCCACGGTGCCCAACGTGCAACCTCGTGACGCTGTCCCGTTCGTCACGAGAGACGCACGCCTTCTGCCAGAGGTAGGTGAGGCTGCTTGATCGGTTCATCGCTTCTGGACGACAGATACTTTGTGTTCATGAACCAGCTCAAGCAGTTTTCCAAAGTGGTTGCTGGCAGCAGCGACTTCGCCTCCATCCAGGCGTTCGCTCCGCAGGATGCGACCACCAACCCGAGCTTGATCCTTGCCGCGGCCGGCATTGAGCGTTATCACGATCTGCACGACCGTGCCGTGACCGACTTTCGCCACTCGAACTTGCGCGGAGCGGCCCTCATCGAGAAGATCACCGACCGCTTGCTGGTCCTCTTCGGCGTGGAGATCCTCAAGATCGTGCCCGGCCGCGTGTCGACCGAGACCGACGCTCGGCTCGCCTTCGACTACGAAGGCTTGGTCCAAAAAGGCCACGAACTCACCGCCGGCCACGAGGAGCACGATACTCTGCGCAAGCGCGTGCTCATCAAAATCGCTTAGGCTGGCGCAGACAGCTGAGGAAGGAGTTGTTTTTGTTGGCTGGCCGATCCGCACGCCACGGCCGCCGTCACGCAGGCGCTCGCCGCCACGCACCAGCAGGAACAACGCGTCTTCGGAGGTGTCGGCCTGCGGGCGGACGTACTCCTCGCCCGAAGGATGCTTGCACATGCGGTAGTAAGCGATGCGCCCCGACATGCCGTAGATCGTCACCAAGTTGCCGAAGCGGTGCGACAGCGTCGTGCACGGGTTCAGATTCTCAGGACAGCCTTCCCGGGTGGCCTGGGAGAGGAAGGCGAAAGCGGCGCGTTCGGTCATGGGATTGTCGTAGTGGTTCATGGAATGATGTTGGGTTGTTGGACGCGCAGCATGCGCTGGCGGCACCCAAGCGACAAGTAGTAATTTAATGTATGTAGCTCAACAAGAATATATTGCACTACGGCACGAGTTGACGGAAGTAGCTCGGAGTGGACAAGAAGCGACTGGAGCGGAGCGCCGAATATTTTGCTGGGCTTGGCAGGTGGAGCGCCTCGTGACCGCCTCTTGGGCTCACCTCCTCCAACCCGCATCATCCCTCATTGTCCCTCAGCCCCAAGGTCCCATTGGACCCGAGTGGACCCGAGCGCGCTTTCTGGCTTGCGCCGCTTGGATTCCCTGCTAAATATGCTGCTCCCTGTGGCCTCCCGAGGAACCGCAGGGGGGCCAAAACGGGTGGACCGCCCCTAGTTTTCGAGACATCGATGACCGACGGTAGCGCCCGCGGCCGCAGCAATTTTCGGGGTCTTAGCTCAGTTGGTAGAGCGCCTCAATGGCATTTTTCGTCTACCCGAAAATGACTTAGCCTGACCGATGCGGTCACGAGTGGACATGGGCTGCCTAGATGCCTCATGCTCTAGAAAACGGCTGAAGCTAAAAACGTGGTCCTGAGTGGACAGCAGTAGTCCCAAAACTTTTCACCCGGGGGACCAAGCGAGGGGACCAAACTGATGTTCTTGAGTTGCCTGTCGCCACTCACCATTAGTCCACTGGGCTTCTGACTGGCAGCACGCCAAGGCGGTTGAGCAAGTGGGTGTAAATCGTGGTTGTGACTACGTCCTTGTGGCCGAGCAGTTCCTGCACGGCGCGGACGTCGTAGCCGCTATCAAGTAACCGGGTAGCAAAGCTGTGCCGGGAAGGTGTAACAGCCCGCTGCCTTGGTCAGTCCCGTCCCCACACCTTCACAGCATTTTTTCAACGCGCTCACCGTAGCATACCACGGATTGCGACGTTATGACGCTTCTATAAAAACCAAAATAACCTGCTGGTTTATAGTGATTTGCGACGAGCTTATCTCTCAGGCGCACTTCCTCTCACCTCGATTCTTTGGCTCCGCCCCACGAAAACATCCCCGCCAAGTTGGCCCGTTTATCTCTGAACATTTCGACCTTGACCCACCTCATTGGTGACGCCGAGCGGCGCAAATTGCGCTTCCTCACCGCCATGTTCGTGCGCTCTCGCCCCGGCAAGGTCGAGCAAGCCCTCGTCTATGCTGGCACGGCCGCTCACGGAGCATGAAAACGCTTTGCTTGTCGGCGACGATAACAGCTTAGCCGTTCAGAACGCTCCTGATTGCCTACGACCTTTATGGATTCAACCGTTTTGATCCCGTTGTTGTTCCCGATGCAAAGTGAGTTCGAAGACCTTCTTGAAGGAAAGTGCATTCGTGTTTGCCACGGGGACGTTGCGCATCTCGGCACGTTGTTCGTCACCCACCAGGAACTGGCGGGGCTTTTTGGATTGACCATCCAGTTTAGCCCCTCACTGTTGGATGGTAACTTTCCGCCGTGCACCGACGGCTCGTTCGTGACGATAGGACACGCTGGGTTACCGATCCACCACCTGACCTTGGATGAGGTGCGTCGCATCCAGAGAACCGGCGACCGTCGCCTCCCCTACACCTTGGAGGTATGAAGGAACGCCCAACAATCAACCGACACGCGCGGTAACCATGTATGACGCTTACTGACTTATACGAACTCACAGGAGCAGAGTTCGGGCTCTCTGATTTCCGTCCGGTGCAGGAAACCTCGGGAGCGTGGACGGTCACTGCTGCCCGCCGTCAATCTCCGCCGCCGGCACCTAATAAGAGCATCGTCGGGTCTGGCAGCACCGAAGAAGCCGCTTTGCGCGATCTTCGTCTGCAATGGGTAGTTGCCCAGTACGGAGATTACCGTGGGTGAATAAAGTCGATCATGCCTAAACGCTCAAGCAAACCGCCGCATGACCCGAAGCAGTTGGCCGCGCACCTCGTGGCACAATCCACCACGGGGCAGGAACCCAAAAACTTGGCCGAACGTGCCCAGCACACGGTGACTACCGAAGAGAGCTTGTCCGTCCAGACCGCGCGTATCAGCGACGATGCCGACAAGCGACAGGAGGCCAGGGAAAACTTGACTGCCACCGCCCCCAGAAGGTTGGACAAGTTGAGAATGGACAAACACGTCCATCGTGGCGCTCCATCGGTGGCCTCGGCTAATGCCTACCCAAACTTGTAACGGATTCCCGACAATGCCTGACGACTTCCCGACGATGCCAAAAGCGAAATCCCTCCTTCACCAAGCGGTTTGTGCTCTACGGATTGCGGTCGAGGATTCCTGCCAGCACCCCTCGCATGGTCCTCAAAACAGCCAGGTGCGGGCAACCCGCCGAGCGTTGTGGCGAATGGCCAAGATGGAACGAGGCAGGCAAATGCGGTGCTCTCCGGGTCAAGTCGGGTTGTAACCGCACCCTTTGTGGCAGGCGACGTGCTATCCATGTCCTCCTGTGACAACGGGATTAACGTGGCACCGAGAAATTTGTCAGCTGCGACTGGCAGAGAAGTTGCCGTGTCGCTCACGGCAGGCGCGGTTGTATCTATGGGCATCAACCCGGGAATAGCAGGCATTGGCTGCGCAGGATCAAGCGTGGCGGGAGACAACGGTCGTGGCGCCTGAGCGTCGGCCAGATAGTGAAGGATGCGCTTGAGCCGCAGGTTGGCTTGCCGCTTGCCCAATGCTGCCAGATTGCCAGGATCGCTCTGCGCGGCGATGCCCGAACGCGCGTCGAGAGTGACTCGGCAAGGTGAATGGCCCCAGCCAAAAGCGTCATAGGACAAGCCGCGCCTGCGGCGCCTGCGTTGTTCTCCTGTGTGCCTAAGGCGCTCTTTATCATACCCGGCGACGTAGCCTGCGGTAGATCCACCCCACACGCACATCGCTCGCTTTCCTGCCAACCTGCCCCACGCCGTGGTGTCGTTCCCACGGGAGGTTGAAGAAATTCCTTGTGGGCAAGCAGTAAAGCTTTAGCCTCATAGGCGTCATGGAGCGTCGTTGCGCTCCGTCTAGTTTTTCTCCATCCCATGAACGGCCCCGACGCCCATTCTAGGGGGGTCTTACTTTCTCCGTACGCCAAACCTCGCGTCTTGGTGGCGGAAGACGACCAGAACTTGCGGGAGTTCCTCTGCGGTTTGCTTGAGCCGTTTTACGATGTGGAGGCCGCGGCGGACGGCGCACTGGCTTGGGAGGCGATGCAGCACACCATCCCCGCGCTGCTGCTAACGGATTTGCAGATGCCCAACCTAGATGGGCTGGAACTCATCCGGCGATTGCGAGCACAGCCTCACCTGCTCTCCTTACCCATCATCATGCTGACGGCCTGTCAGGAGAAAGAAACCCTGCTCCGGTGCTTGGCAGCGGGGGCCGACGACTTCTTGCTCAAGCCTTTTAGCTGCGCGGAGCTTCTGGCGTGCGTGCAAATTGAGTTGGCGGTTCCCAGATTTGGCCGTGACTATGGGGCCACTTACCAGACGCGCCTCGCGGCGTGGGAGAAGGAAAGGCGCTCCTCCATGCCTGCGGCCGCCGCAGCAACCGGGATAGTACCGCCCGCCTGAGGCTGCCCATTGCTGAGTTGAACGTACGGATCACGGGAACAGTGACTTCTTTTTGACCAACCGCCACATGCCTGGCATAGACTGCATCGTGCTCACCCGTCAGCGCGGTTTCCTTCTGATCTCGTTGTCGTGCCTAGCCCTTTGATGTCTTGCCTTCAGCGGATCCTTGCGGTCGAACACGCCGAGGATTTAGTCACTCTCTTCGAAGGGGTGATCCAAGCCCATTTTGGCTGTCAGGTCGTGACTGCAGGCAACTTCGCGCAAGCTGTCAGCAACCTGGGAAGCCAGCCATTTGACTTTGTGCTGTCTGACCTCGTACTGCCGGGAGCTGGCGGCAATGGCTTGGCTCTAGGAGAATGGCTGGGCGTGCATCAACCCGTGTTGCGCCGACGCTTTATCATCGTCACGGCCACTTCGGGCAGCGAAGAGTTAGCGCAGGCTGTGCGAAGCGGCGAGATACGCGTGCTCTACAAGCCCTTCAACGCCACCCAGCTCATCCAGGCAATTGAGCACACCGTGCAAACGGCAGCACTGATCTTGCCCCGTTTTTGCGGACCAGTCGGAGTGCTGGGTTGATGGATGGTTAGTTCAGGTTGTTTTCAAAGTCCACGGGAGATCGGAAGCCGAGCGCGCCGTGGAGTCGCTCGCGGTTGTAAAAGATTTCGATGTAGGAGAAGAGCGCGCTCTTGGCCTCCGCGCGGGTGGCGAAGACGTGGGGGCCGATCAACTCGCCTTTGAGCGTCGCCCAGAAGCTCTCCATTTTGGCGTTGTCGTAGCAGTTGGCCGCCCGGCTCATGCTCGGGATGACGCCGTGATGGCGCAGCAACTCGCGGTAGGCGTCGCTGGCGTACTGGCTGCCGCGGTCCGAATGGTGGAGCAACCCAGGCGAGGGCCGGTGCGTGGCGACGGCGCGCTCGAAGGCGCGGGCCACCAAGCTCGTGGGCATCGCCTCGTCCGCCGCCCAGCC
>CAXTQD010000039.1:0-23659 GCA_964246175.1 uncultured Chthoniobacterales bacterium
GGATGGACACGCGGGCGACGCGTGGATTGTTGACAAGCAGCGGGTGGAGATCGTTGAGGTTGTCGGCGATCAAGCAGGTGACCAAGCGCGTGTTACCTAACACGGGGTCGCTCGCCCAATCGCGCATCAGCAGCGCCAGTGCGCTCAGGTCGTAGTCCGTCGCAGTGGAGGGCACGGCGGGCGCGATGAGGTGGGCCGAACGCAGCCAGCAGCCGATCTGGAGGGTGGGCTTGCCGAGGCGGCCGAGGTTGGCGTTGTAGCGGAAGTAGTGCGTGAGCGTTTCCACGGCCGGGCGCGGCGCGCGGGGCAGCGGCGTGCCGGCCTGCATGGCGGGCCACTGGGAGAACAAATCGCCGCCCTTCTCCACGCGCAGGCCATTGCCGAGGTCGTAGGAGAGCACCACGTCGAAGCGCGGCAGGAGGACCCGGGAGAGGAACTCGGTCAGGCCACCCAGTGTGAACTTGCCGCCGCCGAGCGGGAGCAGGAAGCGGTCGTTGACGTTGCCGCTGAGGATGAACTGGCTCGCCGTGTGGCTCTGGTAGAGCGCGATCATTTCTTCCGCCCAGGGGGCGAGAGGGGAGAAGGGAGTAGTCATCTTCGTTTCAAGAACGTTTCCGGCAGAGAGTCTAGGATTGCCTCGGAGAGGCAACAGGACCTTGGACGAACACCGCGCGGCGCGGCTATTGGTTCTCCGCCGGTCCCATCGTCTTGGGGCGTTGTTCGGTGGAAGCGGACGTGGTGGGATCGACCGCGATGCCCTCGCGCGCGGCGAAGTCCGCCAGTGCCTGGTCAGCGAGGGCCTTCTGCTCGGCTTCCCGCATGTGGATGTCGCGCACGTCGAGCGAGTCCCGCGCCACGCGCGCGCGGCCGGCGGCCTTCTGGCGGTCTTCCTCGACCATCTCCGTCAGACGACCCAACGTGTCGCCCGAGCCGCCGATCTGCTGGATCATGCCTGCGGCCATCTCGTTGAGTTCGGCCGTGGCGTTCTTGATCTTCAGATCGCTTAGGGAATACTTGAGCGCCTCGATCTTGCTCTGCGCCGCGCGCACGCTCACCTCGCGTGCGCGGACGAGTTCCTGGTAGGTTTTTTCGGCCGATTCCAACTGGCCGCGGTTTTCCTTCAACTGGCCGCTGATCGTTTGCAGGCGCAGCGCGTACTGGCCGGCGGATTCCTTGTTGCCCGCACGCAGGTTCGCGCCGGTCTTCGCGCGGAGGTCGTTCTCGTCGTGCTCCAACTTCTTGACCTGGCTCATCAGCCGCTCGCAGAGGCCGGCGTGCTCGGCCAACCCTTGGTTGTACTGGGCAATCTGCTTGCGGAGGTTTTCGCGCTCGACTTCAAGGAGTGCCTCGGGGTTGCGCCGTTCGATCCCGCCGACGAACAGGCCGACGAAACCGCGGAAAATATTGACGATTCGTTTGAACATGATGGTTAGCTAAGTTGGGATGGTTAGTTTTCGATGGTCGGCGGGGTGGGCTCGGTCTCGGGCAAGGGGATGTCGCGTTCCAGGTGACGACGGATGCCACGGGCGAGCTTGAGCCGTTCGTCCAGACGTTCGCTGGCTCGGGAGAGCGCGTCGTCGCCGGCGGGTAAGCGCAGGTCTTCCGGCACGGGGTCGAGGATCACGTCGATCTCGGAGTGCACCTGTCGCAGCGTCGCCGCCGCCTTCTGGAAACGTTCGGCCGCCGTCCGGGACGGTTCGCCGCCGGCCTCGGCGGAGGTCAGGCGTTCCGCCTCCGCGATCATTGTGCGCACGAGGTCGCCGACCATCGCGCCGACTTCCTCCTCGTGGTCGGTGACGGTGCCGTCCGCGTGCAGCCGGTCCTCGACGGCGCGCTTGATTGCCACTGCCTCGCGCAATGCGGCGAGAGTTTCCTTCGCCAGCGGACCGTGCGCCGTCACCGCCAGGTGTTGCAGACGGTCCTTGAGTTCCTTGTCGTCCGCCGCCCGGTGATCGGCGAGGGCCTTGGCGCGGGTGACCTTCACCAGACGCGGCCACGCGGACGACCACGCCAGGAACACCACGACCGCCACGGTCAGCGCCAACGCCAGGCAGAGCCACCACGGCGCGGCGGTGAACGCAAACGCCCCGGCGACCGGTACGAATGGTGCCCAGGTTACGGGATGCGTCATCACCTGCCCCAGGACTTGCCGGGCAACGTCGATGCGGTCGGGCGCTTTCATTCCTTTGGAAAAGCTAATATCGCGCAAGCCTCTACTGTCCGACGAGGTAAATCCGCGCCCGCCGCGCGCGCCGCTCCCAGGAGGCTTCCGTCTCGCCGGGGTAACGCTGCGGCGACTCGGCCGACCCCCTGCCACGCGCCAGGATGCGATCTTCGGAGACGCCGCATTCCGCGACGAGGAACCGCTTCACCTCCAGCGCGCGCGCTTCGGAGAGCGCCTGGTCGGCCTCCGGCGATGCGCCCGGGCTGACGTGTGCCTCGACCACCACACGGAACGTCGGGTAATTCGCCAGCTTGGGGGCCGCGTCGCGGATAGACCCCTGAAAATCCTCCGGGATTTCCGCCTGGCCCGGTTGGAAGACGATGGGCTCGTCGAGCAGCGTCCCGCGGGTCTGCCCGAGCAGCATATCCCACTGAGATTGAGTCAGCGGAGGGTAATACTGGCCCAATTGCCGCGCGCCGGCGTCCAGGTGCTTCGCCGCCGCACCGCCCGACAGGTCGGCGATGCCGGCGGGCTGCTGGCCCACGGCCTGGATAATCCCGCGGTACAGGATGGAGTCGGGATCGTCGTTGGGCAGGTCGATGCGTTGCTGGTGGTCGCGCAGGACCGTGCGGATTTGTCCGACGCTCCCAGCGAGTCGCGCTTCGTGGTCATGGCTCTCAGAGAGCCAGTCCTGCACGTTGTCACCGAGCGTGTCGAAGCGCACCCCGCGCAGCATGGTCTCGGCGTCAGCCGCAGGCTTGCCGCTGTCGTGCGCGGCGGCTTCGATGAACGCCTCGGCATGGTTCAGATAATCATGGAGCGCCTCGAAGTAGGCCCGTGTGACCGTCTGCACCAGCGCCGGGTCGGTGTCGAGAAGCTGGCGGCGCGCCAGGGCGATGTCGATGATAAGCCCCTGAGCCTCGCGCGTGTCGATGAGGACGTGCGTGCCAGGAATTTCGTTCTTCGCGCGGGTGACGAGGGGTTCCCAGAGCACGGCGAAATCCACCCGCTTGTCGCGCAAAGCGTTGTAGGCGGTTTCGACATTGTCCACGCGCGACTTCTCCAGCCCGGCACGCAGCCGGTCGAGATGGAAGTGGCTGATCTCCGCGCGCAGCAAAAACTCCGACGGCGACAACCCCACGAACGCCCCGCGCGTCCCCGCGCGGTTGAGGTCGTCGAGGTTCTTGACGTTGTCACCCGCGAGCACCGCGTCGCCGCCGAAGCTCTCGTCGATGACCCAGGTGATCGCACCCGGCCAACCGGTCGCGTTGCCATTGGTAAGATAACTGTCGAGCGTCGCGGCGACGAAGTCGCACTTGCCGTCGCGCAGACCAGCGAAGCGTTTCTCGAAGTCCGGCTCCATCTCCCAGCGCACACCGATGTCGTGGTCCGCCAGCGCGCGGGCGAAGCGCGGCGAGCGCAGCACGAGGTAACCTAGCCAGTCGTCGCCCCAGATCGTGACCGTGCGCTTGTACTGGCGCGAGTCGCTCGTGCGCGCGAACAGGTCGGCTGCCCGCCGCGCCTCCCGCCAAGGACGCGACATCCCCCAGCCGACCATCGCCAGCGAGAGGAGCACGAGCAGGGCTGACAGTAGTTTTTTCATGAAGAGTTACCTCCGCTTCTTCCCGCCCAGGAGACCTTTGAAAATGATGACGACGCCGAGGAGCACGATCAGCGTCCCGAAGCTCACACCGCGGGATTTCCTCGGCGACCCGGGCGCGGGCGAGGGCGTCACGGTCACCGTTGTTTCGACCACCGGCGCGCTCTGCATCGAAGCGGCGACCGGGAGACCTCCCATCGCCCGGCGCGTGGCGTCGTCCACGATCAGGTCGGAGGTGTCGCGCACCTCCGCCTGGATGGCGTCGAGCCCCTGGCTGATGTCCTGGCCGTTGTTCGGCGAGTAGAAGTGCGTCGCGCTGCCGTTGAGGTAGTCAGCCTCGCCCTTGTACCCGAACGCAATAACTTCCACACCCTCGCTGCGCAGCCGCTCCATCTCTTCGCGCACGCCCTGGTCGCCGCGCTTCGTGGTGTCCTCACCGTCGGTGAGGATCACGACCACCTGCCGCACGTAGAGCGCCCCGGACGCCCGGTAGCGCGTGATGATGTCGTGGATGCGCGCAATTGTGTCGGCGAGCGGCGTCTGGCCCGAAGCCCGCAGCCGGTCAACGGCGGCGAGTACTTCCTTGCGGTTGTCGCGTGCCAACTTCACGAGCGAGCCCGCGTTGATCGCGGTCAAGCTGAAGCGGTAGTCCGCTGGCGCATGCTCGACCCAGGCCCGGAAGGCCTTCTTCGCCATGACGAGCTTGTTGTCGTCCTTCATCGAGCCGGAGTCGTCAAAAACGATGAAGAGCGCCGTGCCCGCCTGGGCGTCGTACTCCTCTTGGAGCGCGCCAAGACGCGTCTTCCAGGCGGCGTCCGGCGGAGTTTCCTGGGCGTACGCGCCGATGGCTGACACGGCGAGCGACGCCAGGGCGGGCACCGTGGTTTTCAGGAACGGTTTCATTTATTTGAGGTCGTCCGCGCCGATGTCGGTGGGTAGTTCGGTCTCCGCTGCGATGATGACCATCTCGCCGCGCATGTTGTCGTTGCGCTGGTCGGCGGTCGTCGGGTTTTTGACGACGGGATCGGTGACGCCCATGCCCTTCACGTCGAAGCGCGACAGGTCCACCTCGTCGGGGCCGAGGTGGAGCGCCTCGCGCACGTAGGCGACGTAGGCCCGCTTGATGGCGAAGGCACGGGCGTACGAGAGCGAGTTGGCGTCGTTGAGGAGTTCCTCGGGCTTGGGTAGCGGCAGCGTCTCAAACTTATCTGTGCCCGCGATGCGGCGCTGGTAGGTCGTTTGTCCCTGCTTCTGCTTGGCCACGACGAAGTTGTAGAAGAAGTTGTCCGCATGCCCGCGAAGTTGCACGACGGCACCGCCGTAGCGGGTCACCGTCTCATGGATGCGCGCGAACACCTCCTGGTAGTCGTGCCAATTGATGTCGCTGACCTGCACCGGGAACTTGAACGTGTAACGGTACATCACGTTGGCGTTCTTGCTGTCGGCCGCCTTGCGCACGGCCTCGGTCGAGGTGAACGCGGGCGCGGCGGCAGCCGGCTTCGGCGTGGCGGCGGGCACGCTCGCACCGCGCTCGGTAGGCGAGGGACGGTTGTAGGCGATGTTCGTCGGGCTCTGGATCAGGCCCAGCGCCCCGAAGAAGTCCTGGATGCGTGCCGTGGTCGCTCGGAAGCCGATGGGGTTGGCGTCGTCGAAGAACTTGGCGTTGCCCGCGCGCCCGGCCAGTTGCAGGTCGCGGCCGACCCAGACGATGTAGTCGCCGACGGCGTTCTCGTCTTGGTTGAAAATCTTGGCCAGGGGCTTGCACAGCGTCTTGAAAGCCTCGACCCGCGGCCGGTCGGCGTTGCGCTTCTTCTCGATGTTCGCAAGCTCGGACAGGAAGGTCTCCTGCTGGCGAAGATGCGCCTCGCGGAAGGCATCCACCAGCTCCGGATGGTCGCCGAGGAAGTCCCGGCGCACCGCGTACGTGTCGAAGATAATTTCCGAAGCCGTCTTCGTCGTGAAAACCGCCCGGGCGCCTTTCACCGTGCCTTCCAACCCCGTGCCGACCGTGCCGCCGGCGGTCAGGGCGAGGATGTCCGGCGAGATGCAGGCGGCTCCGGTCAACTGTGGGTCACGCCGGAAGGCGTTCGCCGGGTCTGCGGCGGGATCGGCGGGCTTGTAGTCGGGCGCGGCCGTGATGTCGCGCACGAATTTGATGGTCACATCGCTTGGCTGGAGCCCGGCGTCCTTGAGCATGTTGCCGATGAGCGAGAGATGCGGGCCGTTGATTTGCGTGACGATGGTCTTGCCCTTGAGGTCGGCCAGCGAAGAGATGCCCTCCCGGGCCACGAAGCCGTCGGCGCCAGTGGAGGTGGACAGTTGTAGGATCACGACGGGCTCCAGCGAGGGGTCGATGTTTTTGAGCGCCTGAGAAACCAGAGCGATCATGTCGGCGGTACCGCGCAGGAAGGGCGACCGGCCACCGACGTAGTTCTGCACCTGCTGGTCGAAGTCGTCGATGACTTCCAGCTTCACCGGCCGGCCGAGCGCGCGGGCGAGGGGAGAGTTCGGGTTGGGAGCGAGGCCGTTGTTGGCGGTGACGGTCACGCCGTCCGCCGCCCAGGTAATGAGCGGGATCAGGAGCGTGCTGTTCGCGTCGACCGGGCCCTTGTGCGCATTCTTCAGAAAGGGCGAGGCCCCGTACGGCCGGGCGGGCTCGACATAGTGGACGCCGGACGTTTGGGCGATGGCCGCCAGCGGCGCGGCGAGGAGAGTAACCGCCGCGACGGCCAGAAATGCGCGGCGGTGTGAAAGTAAATTCTTCATGTTAGGCAACGGGTGAAAGATTCTTTTCTGCGGCGGCTAGGGTTTCCAGCAGCGGCACGGCGTGGACGGCGAGCGTCTCGTCAAGCGTCCAAAAATTCTGCGCCGGGTCGCGCTCGAAGTATTTGACAACGAACATCACCAGCGTTTGAGAGTACGGCGCGAGGTGGGGACGCGCGCCCTCCAGTTGTCCGACGACGATCCCATTGAGCGTAGTGGCGACCCGCAGCAAATTCAGAAATCCTCGGGAGAAGGTGTTGGGCGTTTCCAAGCTCATGCCCAGATCGGCTTCCTGCACCTCGTGGAAGACCGCGAGCAGGCGCGCGAACACCTTCCCTATCTCCGTGTCGAGTGCCTCTGGTGAAGCGACGCCTGGGTAGTTGCGCCGGTACTTGAGTTGGAAGAGCAGTCGCACGCGCTCCATGAAGCCGGCGCGCTGCGTCGCGTCCTTCTCGTAAAGCGTGTTCACGCGCTTGAGCGCCTTGGTGAAAAACGATAGGTCCGCCCACGCGAAGTCGAGCTTCGCCGGGCGGTGCGCGAGCACTGAGGACGACGGCAGTTCCAACCCGGCGGCGCGGCACTGCGCGCGGGCGAGGTACTCGATCAGGTCGGCCGCGAGTTCCGCGACGACTGGAGCGAGCAGCGCCTGGAAACGCTCGTGCGTCCACGCCGCCGCGTAGCGCCGCGCCAGCGCCTCGTCGAACAGCAGCGAACCATCGCGCCGCAAATAGACGAGGTCGAGACACGACAGCAGTTTGTCGTCGTCCAGCCGCACCACGTCGCTGGGCGAGAGCGGCAGGTGCAGCGACGCCATGCGGTGGTAGAGCGTGCCGAGGCCGGTCAGGTCCGCCTGCCAGTAGTGTCCCCAGCTATCGTGGACGAGGTACTTCTCCAGGTTGTCGCGTTCCTCGATGAAGACGACGGTGTTGAGCAGGGCGACGAGTTCCGCGCGCTCCAGGTTCATCGCTTGCCCCAATCGGTCTAGGTCCGCCGGGTCCATCTCGCGCGCCTCGAACGATGTGAAGGCCGGGAAGTGGGCAAAGTTGTAGAAGTTAAATTGGCGCAGCCGCTTCAGGTAATCCGCCGTCCGCTGCCGGGCCGCCTCATCACGGGCGAGGAACGTTCCCGATTGCACGAACTGCTCCTGCGAGAGGATGCAGAAGTAAACGCAACTCCCCGTGGCGACGACTTCCACCTCGCCGGGTACGAGCGGATGATCAGGAAACAGGAAGCCGAAGAAGCGGTGCGCGTCTGCGGGGGCCGGCACCTGGCCAGAGTCAGACCGAAGATGCGCGCGCAGCAGCCCGACAAGGGCTTGCCGCCGGGAGAGTTTGCGCGCCGCACCGGCCGCCTCTTCTTCGATGGATGCACGGTCGGCGTCGTCCAGGCCGGTCCGTCGGCACAGTTCGACGAACGCGGCGGCATGAAGCGCCGGATCCGTCCGGGGAGGATGCACGGCGGAGAAGGTCGGCACGGGCAGCGTGGCGATCACGCCGCCGCCCGCCCCGACCGTGTCCGGGTAGAGCGCCGAGAGCCGGTACGCCCGTGCGAAGGCGAACGCCGCCTCGCGGCCGGCCATGCCTTGGCGGGCGTCGGTCGGCGGGGTGACAGGCGGGCGGGCAAAGGCGCTTTGGAGACGCGCCTCGAGTTCCGTCAACCGCTGCCGACCTTCCGGCGAACCATGGCCCATCTCCGTGTACGAATGAACATTGAGCAGTTCGACCAGTGCACGGGCCTCGGCCAGCCCGTCGCCGACAGGATCGGGGGAATTTGCATCCATCCGCCGACCATAGAACGACCGGGGCGAAGAAGTCACGGCGGACTTCGGCCACAAAGGAGAAGAGTCCACCGTGCGGTCTTCTCGTTCGAGTTGGTTTTTGATTTTGGCGTCCGGCGGCCGGGTTTCCCTGCTTTCGAAGTCGGCCTTTGGCTCTTTGTTCGAAGAGGCCACGACTCGGAAGTACGCGGCTCTTGATGTGGATGCTGACGAGGTTAGCTGTCGGGCTAGGAGCATCAAGCCTCCCCGGCGTTTGCAAGCAGCGCCGCAAGCCCCGATCCCAGTCTTGGCCGGGAATGTTTTGGGTCCCCCGCTGACCAGGTATCCACCCGGCCATTAGGCTAACAAAGAACTACATGGAAGCTAACATGGTCCCTTAAAGATGCAAGTCGCCCCTGTGCCAGATGCAACAACGGGCCACGTCCGCCCGAGGCTGATTTCCTCGGGTAACCAAGTGCCTCTATACTCCTCGCATTTTCCGGCCGTGCGCGCTACGCTGGGCGGCATGTTCGGAGTGCGTTTCATCAAGGTCCAGCCGACCACCTACCTTTTGCAGTACAAGAACGGGACCCTGCAACGCCAAGGACTGGGTTTGGCGTTCTACTACTACGCGCCCACGACGAGCCTCGTCGCCGTGCCGGTGGCGAGCAACGACGCGCCGTTCATCTTCACGGAGACCACGGCGGACTTCCAGGAGGTCACGATCCAGGGGCAGGTGACGTACCGTATCATCGATCCGGTCAAGGTCTCCACGCTGCTCAACTTCACGCTTGATCCGCGCACCGGGGCGCACGTCTCCGACGACCCCGATAAGCTGCCTGAGCGCGTGGTCAATCTCGTGCGCGTGCTCGCCCGCAAGCAGGTCGAGCTTCTGCCCATGCGCCAGGCCCTGCGCGCCTCCGACCGCATCGTCACCAACCTGCGCGCCGACCTCGCCGCCTCGCCCGAGATCGCGGCGCTCGGGTTGGAAATCATCGGCCTGTCCATCCTCGCCATTAAGCCCACGCCCGAGAGCGCCCGCGCCCTGGAGGCCAGCGCGCGCGAGTCGCTCCTCCGAGAAGCCGACGAAGCCCTCTATGCCCGCCGCAACGCCTCCATCGAGCAGGAGCGTGCCATCAAGGAAAACGAACTCGCCACCGAACTCGCCGTCGAACTCAAGAAGCGCCAGATCCGTGACGCCGAGATCGACACCGAGCGCAGCGTGCTCGAAAAGCGCAACGCCCTGCACGCCGCCGAACTGGAGTCGCGCATCACCCTCGAAGGGCGCAACAAGGACCTCGTCGCCGCCGCCAGCGAAAATCAGCGCGCCGAGGCGGACGCCCGGGCTTACGGCATCGCCGCGACGATGAAGGCATTCGCCGACTCCCAGCCGGGCACGATCCAGGCCCTCGCCAGCGTCGGCATGAAGCCCGACCAGCTCATCGCCGCCGCCTTCCGCGAGATGGCCGAACGCGCCGACAAAATCGGCCAGCTCAACCTCTCGCCCGACCTGCTGCGCGAACTGCTGACCCAGGATGGGGTAGTTGCCCGCACGCCTCCGCCGGCCGCCCGCAAGTGATCTTCCCGTGCAGCGGCTGACCGACAAAAAAATCGTCGTCGTCACCCGCGAGACGCGCCTGGGTGGGCTGCGGCGGCGCTTCAACACCGCGCGGCAGGCGAAGTTCTACGTGGAGCACCTCGGTGGGGATTTCAGCGACTACACGGTCGAGCAGGGCACGTATCAGGCTGCCACCGCGCAGACCGAGGCTGCCTTGAAGCCGCTCGGCTTGGTGCAGTTCATCGACCGGGCGTTTTTGCCCAACTTCGTCTTCGGACCGGAGGACACGGTGGTCGTGCTTGGGCAGGACGGCCTGGTCGCCAACACGCTCAAGTACACGGGCGAACGGTCCGTCGTGGGCGTCAACCCGGACCCCAAGCGGTTCGACGGCGTGCTGCTGCCTTTTCTCGTGGGCGATCTGCCGAAGATCATGCCCGAGACGCTGGCCGGCCGCCGCTCCTACAAACGGGTGACGATGGCGAAGGCGACGCTCAACGACGGCCGCACGCTCTACGCCGTCAATGACTTCTTCGTCGGGCCGCGCTCGCACGTCTCCGCGCGCTACCTCATCCAGCACGGCCAGCGCAAGGAGACGCACAGTTCCAGCGGGGTGATCGTCTCGACCGGACTCGGCTCGACGGGTTGGCTCAAGAGCCTGCTCACCGGTGCGGACGCCATCAGCGCCACGGTTCACGGCGGCGCTCCGAAGACGGCCGCGAACGCACGACCACCCCTGCCGCCGATGGGTTGGGACGCGGACTACCTGTATTTCACGGTGCGCGAACCCTTCCCGAGCCGCACCACGGCGGCAACGCTGGTGTTCGGGGCGGTGACCGCCCGGGAACCGTTGCGCCTGGAGTCGCAGATGGCGGAGAACGGCGTGATCTTCAGCGACGGGATCGAGGCGGACTTCCTGGAATTTAACTCCGGTGCGGAGGTACGGATCGCGGTGGCCGAGCGCAAGGGAAGGCTGGTTGCATGAGGCGCGCCGTCCGTCTCAAGGCTGCAACAGCACTTCGACCGCTTTTTCCAACTGCTTGTCCTCGCCCGTGGCGACGGACTGGTAGTCGTTCTCCACCTTTACGTCCGGCTCGATGGGCAGCCCTTCCAGAAACTGCCCTTCTTTGTTGCGCAGACCCAGCTGCGGAATGCCGAAGTATAGCGTCGGGTCCTGGAGCGTCTCCCACCACACGAAGGTCCCCGTGCCCGGCACCGGCATGCCGACGAGCTTGCCCAGGCCGAGCGCCCGGTACGCGTAGGGGAAGATGTGCGCGTCCGAATAGTTGCTCTCGCCGACCAGCAGCGCGGACTTGCGGTCCCACTTGAAGCTGGGTTCCTCGCCGATCTTCCGGCCGCGCGGCACCCACTCCAGATAGGTCTTGCCGCTGAGCAACGTCGCCAAGTCGTCGTGCAGGTAGCCGCCGCTGTTGAAGCGCGTGTCCACGATGAGGCCCTCCTTGCCGGCCACGCGCCCGAGCACCTCGCCGAACGTGTGCCGGTAGCTGCTGTCATTCATGGCGCGCACGTGGACGTAGCCAAGCCGCCCGCCGGAGAGTTTGTCCGTCAACTCACGCCGTGACTTGATCCAACGCTGGTAGAGCAGTTCCTCCTGCTCCGCTTGGGTGATGGGCTTCACCGTCTCGTCGAAGCGCGCGTTCTTCGCCGGGTCGAACACGGACAGGAGCGTCGGCTGCCCGGCCTTGCGGTTGAGCAGCGGGCACCAGTCGGCCCCGGCGGCGATGGCTTGGCCGTCGAGCTTTTCGATGATCATGCCCGGGGTGATTTTTGACTTGGCGACGACTAGCGGACCCTTCTCAATGATCTCCTGCACCTTCAAACCGGGGCCGCGGTATTCCTCGTCGAAGAACACGCCCAACGCCGCCGTGTCGTCCGCGCCGGGCGGATGGTAGATATAGCCGCCACCGGTGTGTGAAGCGTTGATCTCGCCGAGCATCTCGCTGAGCAGTTCCGCAAAGTCGTAGTTGTTGTTGATCGACGGCAGGAACTTCTCGTACACGCCCTTGTAGTAGTTCCAATCTACGCCGTGCAGGTCGGTGGCGTAATACTTCTCGGCCATCTGCCGCCACACGTGCTCGAAGAGGTAGGCGCGCTCGGCGGCCCGGTCGAGGGTCATCTCGGCGTTGAACTTCACCGGCTCGGTCTTGGTGTCTTTCAAGCTCACCTTGCTGATGTGCCCGCCCGCCAGCACGAAGGCGGTGTCGCCCTCCTTGTTGAGCAGGAGGCGCTCGGGGTAATCCTCGCCGCGCGCGTTGGGACTCTTCACCTTCGGGAACTCGGCCAGCCGCTTGGTTTCCTTGTCGCGCAGCTTGTTTTGCCACAGGGCAAAGCCATCCTCGGTCTTCGTGAGGTAGATCAGCGTTTCGTCGTCGTTGGTCAGGGACCAGTCGAGCACCTCGGCGGAGCCCATCGTCAGGCGCGCGGTGCGGTCCTCGATATCCTTGAGGTCGATTTCGAGCGGCTGGGTCTTCTTGTCTTCCTCTTCCTTCTTTTTGGCGTCCTCGTCCTTGGGCTTGCCGCCGTTGGCCGCTTCGTCCTTCTTTTCCTTGTCCTTCTTGGCGTCGTCTTCCTGCTTCTTGGCGATTTCGTAGTCGGCCTTGCTCAGCTTGAAGCGGTCGGCCGCCTTCTGCGTAAAGAACATCGCAAAGATGTCCCCCTGCCGGAAGTCGTTCGGCGTGTTGCCGTGGAGTCCTTCGCGGTTGCTCGCCCACAGCATCGCCTTGCCGTCGCGGGTCCAGTGCGGGTCGATGTCCTCATAGCCATTGTTGGTCAGGTCGATGATCTGACCTTTGCCGTCCGCGGCGACCAGGCCGACCTCGCGCGACCAGCGCGCCGGTTCGTCGTAGTTCACTAGGAACCACCGGCCGTCTGGCGACCAGTCGAACCACTGGTCCCCGTCGTGGTAGGAAAAACTTCGGTCGCCCGGCATGATCTGGCGCGTCTGCTTGGACTCCAGGTTGAGCACGCGCAGGGCCGTGCGGTTTTCCAGGTAGGCGACTTCCTTGCCGTCCGGTGAGTAGCGCGGCTGGAAGTTCTCCTGGCCGTTGTCGAGGATCGGGTGGAGGTCGAGTACCGTGGAGTCGAAGAAGTAAGGTTCGTCCTCCTTGCTCCGTACGAGGGCGGCCTCGTAGAGGTTCCACGATTTATCCGTTTCCCCGGCGAACACCAACCGCCGTCCGTCGGGGCTGAACGACACGCTCCTCTCCTGCGTGGCCGTGTGGGTGACGCGCTTGGTAACACCGTACTCCGTGGACGCCACGAACACCTCGCCGCGCACGACGAAGGCCACTTCTTTGCCGTCCGGATTGAGCGCCATCTCGGTCGCACCGTCGCTCATGCTGAGCACTTCCACCGGCCGAGCGGTATCGCCCGCGTTGATCTCGACGGCGAGGCGTTGCGGGTCGCGGCTCCCTGGAGGCAGGCGGTAGATGCCGCCGTCGTAGCCGAAGCAAAGCGTGCCGTCCTGCGCGATGCTCAGGAAGCGCACCGGGTTGCGCTCGAAGCGCGTCACCTGTTCGGGTGCGGCGTTGCCGTCGAGTGCGAGCCGCCAGACGTTGAACGACCCGCTCTGCTCGCTCAGATAGTAGATGCCTTTCTCGTCCGGCGACCACACCGGGTCGCGGTCCTCACCGGGAAAGTCAGTCAGCTTGCGGTGAGTGCGCGCCGTCACATCGTAGAGCCAAATATCGTGCGCGATGGAGGACGTATGATGCTTGCGCCAAAGGTTCTCATAGCCCTTTAAATCCTCGTAGACGATCTGGTCCCCGGCCCGATTGTAGCGGGCGGCGAGGGCAGGGGTGGTCAAGATTTGCTCGGGCGCATGGCCGGGCTCAACCGAAACGCGGTACAGCTCGGGCATGACGCGCGGGCTAGGGAACTGAGCGTTGCGATAATCATCCATGCGGTGCGCGCTGAAGAGCACGCTCTTGCCGTCCGGTGCGAACCCGGTCGGAGCCTCGTCGTTGGAATGCGTCGTCAGGCGGCGGGGCGTGCCCCCGGCGGCGGGGATCAGGAACACGTCGAAGTTACCGTAGGCGTCGGAGGCGTAGGCAATCGACTGGCTATCGGGCGACCACACCGGCTGCGCGTCGTGCGCCGATCCGGCCGTGAGCGGAGTCGCCCGGCCGCCCGCGCTAGGCACGGTGAAGAGATGCCCGCCGAAGGAAAAGGCGACGGTCTTCCCATCCGGCGAGAGGGCTGGATAGCGCATCCAAAGCGGCGCGGGCGTTTGCCCGGCGAGAGAACCTGACCCGGCGGCGAGAAGAAGCAAAACGGCGAGGCGACAAAAAAGACGCATGATCGTGGTGATTAAAGGTCCGACGCGCACCAAACAAAGACGCGGCTTCTCTCCCCGCACGACGCCGCTTTGTCAACGTTCGCTTGAGCCGCAAGGCCAGGTCAGACCGAAACGTCCCAAATATTTCCTCAGCCGGTCAGCGTCGTTCGCCACCTTCCGCCGGCCGCGTGTCACCGCAAAGAGCCGCCGTCCCGCTTCGCTCAGGGTCTTGCTATCGCGGCAAACGCGGATCACGCAGGCGAGTTGCGCCCGGTCGAAGAGGTCGAGGCCCTCTGCTCTCTCCGCACCGAGCACATCGGCCAACAACGCCGCCTCGTCGCCGTTCTCTCCCGTCGCCGCTCCCTCCGCGGTCTGCCAGCCTGCCCGCAAGCGGTTCAACTCGCCGCTGAGCACCTCGTAGGTGATGCGCCCGCCCGGGGCTAGTGTCGCCATGCGCGTGACGGCGGCATTCAGGTCGCGGAAGTTCGCGCGCCACTTCGCTTCCCCCGAACGCGCGAAGTCCAGGAACGCCGCCCGCACGTCCTTCGCCATCCCGACGCGCCGCCCGAGTCGGCGCGTCGCGTTTTCTATTTCGTGGTCGAGGTTCGGCGCGATGTCCTCCGTGCGCTGGGCCAGGCTCGGCAGCGCGAACGTCCACAGGTTGATGCGCGCCAATAGGTCCTCGCGGAACTCTCCTTTTGCCACCGCGGCCGACAGGTCGCAGTTGGTTCCGGCGATCAGTTGGAAGTCGCTGGCAGCCTCCCCGTCCGCCCCGACCGGCAGGAACCGCTTGTCCTCCAATGCGCGCAGGAGCATCGCCTGTTCGTCGGCCCCGAGTTCGCCGATTTCGTCGAGGAACAGCAGGCCGCCGTCCGCCGAACGCAGCAGCCCGGGGCGATCACGTTGCGCACCCGTGAACGCCCCACGCACGTGCCCGAAAAGCGTACTCGCCGCCGTGTCGCCGCGCAGGGTCGCGCAGTTGACCTCCACAAACCCCCCGGCGAGTTGGTGCCGGCCGCGCTTCAACTCGAAGACCTTGCGCGCCAGCGACGATTTGCCCGCGCCAGTCGGCCCCATGAAGAGCATCGGCTCCTTCGACGCCACGGCGACCTGCTCGATTTCCTCGATCATGCGGTTGAAGGCGGCGTTGCGCGTGGCGATGCCATTTTTCAGGAACGTGCGCGCCTCGCGCTGCTCTTGGGCGAAGCGCGCCGCGATGCGGTCGTAGCGCGAGAGATCGAGGTCGATGATGGAATACCGGCCCGGTTCGGTCCGCAGGCGGTTCGGTCGCCCGGCCGGCGGAGAGGTCTGGATCAAGCGGGCGGGCAGGTGGCGCGACTCCGTCAGCAGGTACAGGCAAATTTGGGCGACGTGGGTGCCCGTGGTGATATGAACGAGATAGTCCTCACGCTCCAAGTCGAACGCGTACCCGCGCGCGAAGTCCGCCAGCGCGCCGTACACTTCCTCGAAGTCCCAGGGGTCGCTGAACTCGATAGTGTGCCGACGCACCTCGGTCTCCGGCGACACGCGACCGATGTCTTCGGTCACGGTCCCCGCGAGGGACAGAGAATGGCGGTCGTGCAGGAGTTCGAGCCGGTCCACGAGCAGTTCCTGATGCTGGCACATGGACACGGTGGGCCGCCAACTGTCCCAGCGACCGGCCTCCCGGCCCTGATCAAGCTGCGTTCCAAGCAAACCGATGACAATAAGCTTCTTGGCGGGCATCGTGCTGTATAAAATACTAGCTGATAAGCTAAGAAACTTGGAAGCAGAAAGTAGGCTGATCCGAAAGTGGTTTTGAACAGAGAAAGTTTTTCTCGTTTGAAGCAAGTGGTTTACGCAATGTGAACCGGTGGTTTTGCGAAGATTGGCACGCGGTAAGCAATAAGGATTCACGTCACAGAAACCTCAAACATCTCTTCTCTATGGCGAACAAGACTCTCTTCCAGACCGTTGCTGGAGCCATCCTGCCGAAGGCCGACACTCGCAACGCGGCGGGCGGCCCGGCGTTCGCGTTGCCGCCCCGGCATGCCCTCGCGCAGTACGCCGTCACCGGTTGCCTGAACGCGACGTTCTACGCCGGTGCCGAGGCGCAGCTTGAGCGCATCCTCGCGCTGGCCGGTCAGGTGGACCCGGCGTTTGTCGCCAAGACGGCGATCTACTGCCGCACCAAGGGTTACATGAAGGACACGCCCGCGCTGCTCTGCGCCGCGCTGGCCACCGTGGATGTATCGATCCTAGAACGGGTGTTTGATCGCGTGATCGACGACGGGCGCACGTTGCGTAATTTCGTGCAGATCATTCGCAGTGGCGTCATGGGCCGCAAGTCGCTCGGGTCCGCCCCGCGCCGGTTGGTGCGCCGTTGGTTGGAACGCCGCGACGACGAAGGCGTGTTCCGCGCGTCGGTCGGGCAGTCGCCCTCGCTGGCAGACGTGGTCAAGATGGTGCATCCGCGCCCGGCCAACGCCCAGCGCGAGGCTCTGTACGGCTGGCTAATCGGCCGGACGCACGACGGCGCGCTGTTGCCGCCGCTGGTGCGCCAGTTCGAGGCGTTCAAGAGGGGCCACATCAAGACCATACCCGACGTGCCGTTCCAGATGCTGACCGCGCTCGATCTCGACCGCGCCGGCTGGCAGGCCGTCGCGGAGAACGCCTCCTGGCAGACCACGCGCATGAACCTGAACACCTTCGCACGCCATGGCGTGTTCGAGAACAAGGACCTCACCCGCCGCATCGCCTACCGTCTTCGCGACCCGCAGAAGGTCCGTCGTGCCCGGTGCTTTCCTTACCAACTCTTGACCGCGTTCCACGCCGCCGACGCCAGTGTGCCGACGACCGTGCGCGACGCGCTCCAGGACGCGATGGAGATTGCCACGGAGAACGTGCGCGCGTTGGAAGGGCAGGTGTACGTCTGCCCCGACGTGTCGGGTTCCATGCAGTCGCCCGTGACCGGCCACCGCGTCGGGTCCACGACCAAGACGCGCTGCATCGACGTGGCGGCCTTGGTGGCGGCGAGCGTCCTGCGTCGCAACCCGGCGGCGGAAGTCCTCGCGTTCAGCGACAACGTCGTGCCCTGTGTGTTAAACCCCCGCGACAGCGTGATGACCAACGCGCAGAAGCTCGCCTCGCTGCCCAGCGGTGGGACGAACTGCTCGGCTCCCTTGGCGTACCTGAACAAGACGCGCGCCGTCGGCGACCTGATAATCATGGTGTCTGACAACATGTCCTGGGTCGATGCGCAGGGCGGAGGCCGCTCCACGGCGACGATGGTCGAGTGGTCCGCGTTCCGCGCTCGTAACCCGCGCGCCCGGTTGGTGTGCCTGGACATCCAGCCCGGCGCGACGACGCAGGCCGCCGAGCGCGCGGACATCCTCAACGTCGGGGGCTTCTCGGACGCGGTGTTCGAGATCGTGTCGGCCTTCGCGCAGGGCAACCTGCGTCCGGGTCACTGGGTCGAGGGGATCGAACAGATCGAGCTATAAACCAACTTCGCCGAATGCCGGTGGGACTACATTTTACCAAAGGTGTCTCACCAAGATCTTGTCGGCGATCCACCCTTCACTTCACAGAAAGATTTGAGCGTGCCGAATGCAGGTACGGACTACATTGGTTGAGCGCGGGTTCGACTCCCGGCCTCGCCTCAAAGCGGGGTAGCTCGGTGTCCTGCCATCAGTTGTCGGCACGCTCGCACGCTGGTCGGCTTTCGTGACGAATGCCGCGTGGAACTACATCTAAGTCGTTGGTCCCGGGTTCGAGTCCCGGTCCGGCCGCAAAAACGGCCGGATAGCTCAGTCGGTAGAGCAGCGAAAACGTTTCACCAACTCCTTGTCGTCACGAACGAACCCGAACTAACTCAACGACACTTTTCCAATTTTGCGGCGAATGCTGATGTGACTACATCTCTACGGAAGACGAGGTTGCGGGTTCGAATCCCGTCGGTTCCACCTTCGACGGAACCGTAGCTCAATGGCAGAGCGCGAAAAACGTCACTTCACTTTTGTCGCCGCGAAAACTTCTTCCCCTTTTTTCTATGACGACCGAATCCACCACTCCTCATATCACCACGACCGGCGAGGCCACCGGCTTCCTGCCCGCGCGCGGGTCGCACGGCAAGCCGATCACCGTCATCGGCACGGACCCGATCCGTCAGGGCTTTGACGCACGCTGCCTCGAACAGGCGCTCAACTCCCGCGGCGCGCCAGGTGTCACGGACCTCGTGCTCAACCCCGACGCCCACGCCGGGTACGGCGCGCCGGTTGGCTGCGTGATGGTCTCGCCCACGCACATCTATCCTGGCCCCGTCGGCGTGGACATCAAGTGCTCCATGAGCCTGCTGGCCCTCGACCTGCCCGCCGACGCGGTCGCGGAGCGCACGGTGCGCCGCGCCCTCATCGAAGCGATTTGCGAACGCACCCCGACCGGGGCCGGGCGCGGGCAGCGTTCCGCGCGCAAGTCGCGCCGCGTGTCGCCGGAGCTTGGCCGCCGCGTGGCGACCGAGGGGGCTTCGGCCGCCGTGTGCTCGGACCTGGGCATTCTACCGGAGTGGGCCGAACGTTGCGAGGACTTCTCACACGTCGGCCACGACGGCACGGCCGACGCCCTGCGTGGACGGTTGGACCGCTTGATCGCGGGTGGAGCCTTCCCGAAGTTCGACGAAAAGATGACGCAGCTCGGCTCCTACGGCGGCGGCAACCACTTCGGCGAGTGCGAGGCCGTGGACCTGTCCGCGGACGAACGCCTGCGCCGCGTTGGCGAGGAGTTCGGCCTACGCGACGGCGGCCTGGCCTTCCTGTCACACTGCGGTTCGCGCGGCTTCGGGCACAACCTGGCGATGGGGCAGTTCCACGCGTTGCAGGGATTCTTCGCGCGGTGGGGGCTGCCGTTGCCCGGCCAGGACAAGGAACTGGTGTACGCGCCGCTCGGCACGCCCGAGGCCGACGCCTACCTGGACGACATGGCGCTCGGGGCGAACTTCGCCACGGTCAACCACCTGCTCATCAACGCGCTGGTGCTGGAAGCCTTCCAGGAAATCATCCCCGGCACGACCGGCCGGTTGGTGTACTTCATCAGCCACAACATTGCCCGGCAGGAGATCGTGGACAACCGCCCGACCTGGGTGCATCGCAAGGGCGCGACCCGCGCCTATCCCGGCGGTCACCATGCGCTCGCGGGAACGCCGTTCGCCGAGACCGGCCACCCGATCCTGTTGCCGGGTAACCCGGCGGCGGGTTCCAGCGTCATGGTGGCGGAGCTGGGGGCGGCGCTGAGCTGCTACTCTGTCAACCACGGCGCGGGCCGCGCGAAGGGTCGCAAGGCCGCCATCCGCGAACTTGACCAGAAGACGGTGGACCAGCAGTTCATCGATCTGGACATCCTGACCAACTGCCGCTTCTACCCTAAGGACGAGGCACCTGCCGCGTACAAGGACTTCGACGAGGTGCTGCGCAGCGTGAAGACCGCTGGACTAGCTTCCGAGGTCGCACGGCTGCAGGCCCGCTTCGTCATCAAGGACGCGGACAGCAGCTTGGGGGGCGCGGCGTGAAGGCACGCGCGACCAAAGCGCCTCCACTGGTCCAACTCGACGGCGCGGCCGGCGAGGGGGGCGGGCAAATCTTGCGCACGGCGTTGGCGTTGTCGCTGGTGACGGGCCGACCTTTCCGCGTGACGAACATCCGGGCGGGCCGCGCGAAGCCGGGGCTGCTGCGCCAACACCTGACGGCCGTGCGCGCGGCCGTGGAAGTCGGGAACGGCGTGTGCGACGGCGCGGAGATCGGTTCGGGAGAACTGGTGTTCCGTCCAGGAGCGGTGCGCGCGGGGGAGTACCGCTTCGCCGTGGGCACGGCGGGCAGTACCACGCTCGTTCTACAAACGGTGCTGCCCGCGCTGGCGCTGGCGGCCGGGCCATCGCGTCTGGTCTTGGAAGGCGGTACGCACAACCCGTTCGCGCCGCCCTTCGACTTCCTTGCGCGCACGTTCCTACCGGTCTTCAACCGCTTCGGGTCGACGGTGGAAGTGACGCTCACCCGCGCCGGCTTCTACCCGGCGGGAGGTGGTCAGATCGACGTGGCGATCACGCCGGCCAAGCGGTTGTGCCCGGTGGAAGTCCTGGCTTGGGAGGCTGGCGGCACGCGGCGCGTCGTGGCCCACGTGGCCGGCGTGCCGCCGAGCGTAGCGGAGCGTGCCTTCGAGCAGGTGGATAAGCGGCTGCGTTGGGGAAGGGCGGTTTGCGAGGCCGTCGAGCACCCGTCGGAACACGGGCAAGGGTTCGTGCTGGTCGCTGAGGTCACCTCTGGAGACCACACCGAGGTCTTTACGGGCTTCGGCGAACGCGGCGTGCGTGCCGAGGCCGTGGCGGATCGCCTGGTCGAGCTGGTGCGCTCGTATCTTGCCGCCGGGCTGCCGGTCGGTGAACACCTCGCCGATCAACTCCTCCTGCCGATGGGACTCGCGAGCGGCGGGGCCTTTCGGACTGCAGGCTTGTCGCCGCACGCTCGCACGAACATGGAGGTCATCCAGGCGTTTTTGCCCGTCCGCTTCCGGGTGGAACCAATCGCCACCGGCGGGGTGGAAGTTCACGCCGGAGAGTAGGACTGCGAGGCACAGAGATCAGCGGCCTTCACAGCAGCTCGCCCTGCTTTGGCCGGACGGGTAGTGCGCGGCTGCGGCTGCGCTGACCTAGGCGCTCGCGCAGCCGCTCGGCGGCTCGCGGTGCATAATCGCGCGAGTTGTTGTTGAAGACCACGTGGACCTCGTCTGCGCCGGCGGCGAGACCCTGTGCCCGCGCGGCGATCTCGCCAAGCTCGTCGTCGCTGTAGTCGTAGTGGAACCGCTCGGCCACCGTTTTGCCGTTCAGGTACGCTTTCGCGTCGCGGCCGTGCAAACGCAGGTAGGCCAGCCTGGGAGCGGTGATCGCGTCCACGGCGGGCATGATGGTGAAATGCTTGGCGTCGGCCGGCGGCCCGTCGATGCTCGCCAGGGTCACGCCCTGCTCGCGCAGAAAGGCAACCGTCTGCTCGCGGTGCCGGGTGTCGAGCCAGTCATGGTGGCGTAGTTCGAGCACGATTTTGCGCGGGTGGTTGCCCCTGCCTTTTAGCTGGTGGAGCAGCGGTTCCAACGCCGTCAGATCAACGCTGCGGGGCGCGAACCCCGGTGTCATCTGCAAGAGCAAGGCTCCGAGTTTGCCCACGCGTTCCAGCGGTTCCAGGGCTTCCAGGAAGCGACGAGCCACCTCTTCCTCCAGATCGGGCGTCAGGATTACGTTCTCGCGGTCGGTGACCTCGGCCTGCTCGCGCAGGTCCTTGGGCAGGGCGTCCGCCTTCGTGGCGTGGCGGCTGAGCAGCTTGTGACACTTGGCGTCGAAGAGGAACCCATCCGGCGTCTCCTTGGCCCACCGCTCGCACATCGACGCTGCCGGGATGGCGTAGAAGGAAGATTTCGACTCCACCATGTCAAAACGCTGCGCGTAAAACGGCAGCCGCTGACCGGCGGGCAACCCCTTCGGATACCACTCGGCCTTGACGAACTCCGGTTCGCTCCAGGAAGCCGTGCCGACGCGGATGGAAGTGTTGCTCATGGTGGCAGGCGTCATTCTACTCGCACTCCGCTGTCGATCTCCAATCATTCCAAACCTGCCTTCCGGGCGACGTTCAATCCATCTGGCCGACGAACAGGCCGGTCCAATCCACCTTCCCCCTTACCCGGACGAACGGCTCGATGAAGGCGGTCTGCGGCGGGATGGCTGCGGCGAGGTACGTGGCGACCAGTCGGGGATAGATTTTCACCGGCTCGGGCAAGTCTTTCGCCTGCTGGTCCAGCTGCGCGCCGAGCAGGGAGAGCCACTCGGACGATCCGCCCGCCTGCTGGACGAGTTGCTGCAAGGTCCGCACGTGCTGGATGTCCAAGTATCGGGTGGCGGGCAGGTGGTTCTCGTCGCGCAACCGCGAGGCCCCGGCGGAGGTTAGTCTGTTCCGCAACGGGATGCGTGTGGCGATGCAGAGCCTTACGCTCCATCCCGGTGCGAACCACTTCGAGTCCACACAGGCCGTCAGCGGCGAGCACGTATTTGAGTTCGCTGTGGAGGTACGCGCGAAGAACCCTGCCGGCGACGCCCTCGCCGACAACAACACGGCGTCGAGCTACGTGCAGTCCGCCGGCAAGTCGAAAGTCCTCCTATTGGCCGACAAGCCCGAGCAGGCGCGCTCTCTCGCGTTGGCGTTGCGGCAGGAGGGCATTCTGCTCGACGTGCGCCCAGCGGCCGGCGCCGTCGGACCTCGGCGACCTGCAAAACTACGATCTCCTCTTGATGGGCGGCGACCAGGCGTTCGGACTGGGTGGATATTACCGGACGCCGGTGGAGGAATGCTGCCGGTGCGCTGCGCCTTCCAGAAGGAACAGGAGAACCCGGCGCTGGGTCTGCTCCTCATCATCGACCGCAGCGGCAGCATGACGGGCGAGAAAATCGAGACGGCCAAGGACGCCGCCAAGGCCGCCGTGGAACTGCTCTCGCCGCGCGATTACGCGGGCGTGGTGGCCTTCGACCAGGAGGCGTTCTGGGTCGCGGAGATGACCAGCGCGGCCGACAAGAGCAGCCTCCTCCAACGCATCGCGTCCATCCAACCCGGCGGCGGGACGAACATCGCCGCCGGATCGGAACTCGGCTACGCGCAGATCAGTTCATCCCCGGCCAAGATCAAGCACGTCATCCTCCTGACCGATGGCGTCTCGACGCCCGGCGACTTCTACGAACTGACCAGCCGCATGGCCGGCGAGCGCATCACGGTGAGCACCGTGGCCGTCGGGTCCGATGCCGACCGGAAACTCTGCGAACAGATCGCCGAGTGGGGCAACGGCCGCGCGTACTTCACCGACGAACCGGGCAACATCCCCCAGATCTTCGCGCGCGAAACCATGACGGCGTCGAAGTCCGCCATCCAGGAAGCACCCTTCCTGCCCGTGGTCGCGCGGCCAGCGGATTTTCTCGGCGGCCTGGATTTCCAGAGCGCACCGTTTTTGTTGGGCTACGTCACCACACGGCCCAAGCCGACGGCGGAAAACTGGCTGGTGACCGAACGCGGCGAGCCGCTCCTCTCGACGTGGCGCTACGGCCTGAGGCAGACGGGGGCATTTACCAGCGATGCACGCAACCGCTGGGCCGTGGAATGGCTCAAGTGGGACGGTTACGGCAAGTTCTGGGCGCAAACCGTGCGGCGACTGGCGCGTGCGCCAGCGTTGACGAAGTTTCCCGTCGAGTTGCACCGCGAGCGCGGCGGCTTCCGGGTCGCGGTGGAAACGGCCGACAGCCGGGGCGAGTTCCTCACGGACGCCAGCGGCGAGATTGCGCTGCTCGACCCGCATGGCCAGGCGAGCCGCGTGCCCTTGGTCCCGACCGCCCCCCGGCCGCGTGGAGGGCTGGTGGCCTGCCCCGGAGCGGGGTTCGTACAACGGCGAGATCGTGCTGCGTCGTGGCTCCGGCGGGGAGGGGCAGGGCGCAGGGGACGGCGCGCCGTTGGCCCGGCAATTCCTGT
>CAXTQD010000040.1:0-503 GCA_964246175.1 uncultured Chthoniobacterales bacterium
CTCCGGTAGACACCAACCCGCCAGCCGCCGCGCCGACGCCTTCCCCGACGGTCGCGCCGACGCCGAGTCCCGAGCCTTCGGCTTCTCCCTCACCGACGCCCACGGTGCCGACGCCGGCCGACGTGCCCACCGCGCCGCCAACCCCGCCGCCCGATACACCCACGTCAACTCCGGCTTGATCGGACCGGCTCACCGCCGGTGCGCGACATGCGGAGTTCCAGCGTCCGACGTTTATTTGCCGTCGGCTTTCTGTGCTTAGCGCTGGCTGGCTGCGGCGCGCCCGACGAGCCCCGCGCCGATCTCATCATCGCCAACGGCGCGGAGCCCGAGACGCTCGATCCCGCGCTCGCCACCGTTCAGCCCGACCAGCGGCTCTGCTACGCGCTGTTTGAGGGTCTGACGGCCTTCGATGCCGCCGGCCAGCCGCAGCCGGGCGTCGCCGAGCGTTGGGACCTTTCGCCGGACGGTACGCAATACACCTTCCACCTGCGCCGCGACGCCGC
>CAXTQD010000040.1:513-20318 GCA_964246175.1 uncultured Chthoniobacterales bacterium
GGGCACGGCGCGCGACTTTCTCGCGTCCTGGCGGCGCGTCCTCTCACCGCGGACGGGTTCCCAGTACGCGTACCAACTCTTCCTCGTGCGTGGGGCAGCGCGCTTCAACAACGCCGAACCCGACGCGATGCCCTTCGAGGAAGTGGGTGTCCGTGCGCCGGACGACGACACGCTCGTCGTCACCCTCGAACACCCTACGCCCTACTTCCTGGACGTGTGTGCGCTGCCGACGCTCGCCCCCGTCCACGGGCCGACTGTCGAACGCTGGGGCGACGCCTGGACCCGACCCGAACACCTCGTCGGCAACGGTGCGTACGTCCTCGCCGTCTGGCGGCTCAACGACAAGATCCGTTTCCGCAAGAACCCCCGCTACTGGGACCGCAACCACGTCCACCTCGACACCGTAGACATGCTGCCCATCTCCCACGCCAACGTCGCGCTAAACTTCTTCGCCAGCGGCCTGTGCGACCTCATCCTCGACAAGGGCCTCACCCCGCCCGCGCTCATCGGCGACCTGCGCACGAAGCCG
Source organism: uncultured Chthoniobacterales bacterium (assembly GCA_964246175.1). Taxonomy (GTDB): domain Bacteria; phylum Verrucomicrobiota; class Verrucomicrobiia; order Chthoniobacterales; family SZAS-18; genus CAHJWO01. The sequence continues at coordinate 1,043 of CAXTQD010000040.1, forward strand.
TACTTCCACGCCGCCCCTTTCCTCGGCAGTTATTTCCTGCGCTTCAACTGCACGCGTCGCCCCTTCGACGACGCGCGTGTGCGCCAAGCGTTTTCCCTGGTGATCGACAAGGAACTCCTCGTCACCAAGATCACCAAGGCGGGCGAACGCGCCGCGGATTCTTTCGTGCCGCCCGGCACCGCTGGCTACGAACCACCCGACCCTGGCCTCGGCTACGACCCAGCGCGCGCACGTGAACTACTCGCCGCCGCCGGCTACCCGGATGGCAAGGGGTTCCCGCCGGTGGCGTACATCTATAATGAGGGCGAGCAGAACCAGTACATCGGTGTAGAGCTAAAAAGCATGTTCGAGCGCGAACTCGGTGTTTCCATGACGCTGAGTCCCCACGAGAACAAAGTGTACAGTTCCATGATGAAGCGGCTCGACTACGACTTCGGCCGCAGCGTGTGGGTGGGTGACTATCCTGATCCCAACACGTTCCTGGAGATGTGGCAGACCGGCAGCGGCAACAACCGCACGGGCTGGTCCGATCCCCGCTACGACGACCTGCTCGCGCAGGCGGCGCGCGAGACCGACCGCACGCGGCGCTTCGATTTGTTCCGGCAGGCGGAGACGCTCCTCGTCCGCGTGGGCACGCCGATCTGTCCGCTGTACGACTACGTCGGCGTTGAACTCTACGACGGGACACGCCTCGGTGGAGTCCAGCCTAATTTGCTCGACGTTCATCCGCTGCGCGAGATGTACCGCCGGACGGCGCGCTGATGGACTACCTGATCTATCTCGTCTTCCGCACGCTGACGTTCGTCATTGGCGCGCTGCCGTTGCGGTGGGTGTTCCGGCTGGGGCAACTCGGCGGCTGGGTGGCGTACGTCTTCCTCCCGCCGTATCGGCGCTTAGCGATCGCTAACCTGACGATTGTGTACGGCGGCGAGCGTACCCCCGCCGAAATCCAGCGGCTGGCGCGCCGGCATTTCCTGACGCTCGGAGCGAACGCCCTGTGCAGCGTCAAGGCATCGAGTTTCGACGCCACGCGGCTGCAAGAGGTCGTGGAGGTCGAGGGGATGGACCACATCCTCGCCGCTTTCGCCCGCCGCCGTGGGATCGTGCTCGCCATCAGCCACATCGGCAACTGGGAACTCTTCGCGCAGCTCTGCCAGTATCTCCCGCAGGAAAAATGGGCCACGGTCTACCAGCCGCTGCGGAACAAACACATCGAAGGGTACATCCAGCGCACCCGGCAGAAGGTCGAGCTTTTCGCACGCCAGAAGGGCTTCAACGCGCCGACGACGTTCCTGCGCGAGGGGGGTGCCTTGGGCGTGCTCATCGACCAGCACGCGGGCGACGGCGGATTGTGGACGCCGTTCTTCGGCCGGCTGGCGTCCACCTCGACGCTCGCGGCGCTGCTGGCGTTGCGCACGGGAGCGGAGCTGCTCCCCATGGCGGTGAACACGGCCGGCGTCGGGCGGTGGCGAGTGGTCATCTCGCCCGCCGTGCCGTACGCCGCGACGGAGGAAGCCGACGCACTCACCGCGCGGCTCAACGGCGTGCTCGAAGGGCAGATCAGTCGTTCGCCAGCCGATTGGTTCTGGGTCCACAACCGCTGGAAAACGCCCAAGCCGCGTTTCCTGCTTGCCCGCTACAAGCGCGGTGTCGTACTGCCGGAGAACATGAACGCATCCGACCTGAAGCCCTTCCGCATCCTGGTGCGTTCAACGAACTGGCTAGGCGATGCGGTGATGTCGATCCCCACCGTGCGTGCGCTGGCGGCCGGTCGGCCCGACGCGCGGGTGACGGTGCTCACCCCGGCCAAGCTCGCCGACCTGTGGCGTGAGGTGCCCGGCGTGGCCGAAGTGCTCTCCATCCCGGCAAAAACCGGCGTGGCCGGTGTGGCGGCGCTCGTGCGGCGGGCGGGGCCTTTCGACGCGGCGGTGCTTCTGCCTAATTCACTGCGCGCGGCGCTCGAAGCGTTCCTCGGCCGGGTGCCGCGTCGGGTCGGCTTCTCCGGGCACCGCCGCCGCTGGCTGCTGAATCAGGTCGTCATCGAGGACACCACGCCTGCCACCGAGACCGGCGACCCGCGCCGCAACCAGACCTACCGCTACGCGCGGCTGGCGGAGGCGGTCGGCGCGGCGGAGATCGACGTGTCCTCGTCGGCTGCGCCTGCTTCGGTGGAACGCGGTGGCTGGCGGCGGGTCGGCCTCTGCCCCGGCGCGGAGTACGGCCCGACTAAACGCTGGCCGGCGGAGCGTTTCGCCGAGGCGGCCAAGTTGATTTCGGCGCAGGTTGCCTGCGGATGGACGATCTTCGGCGTGGCGAAGGATGCGCCGTACGCCGAAACGATCCAAGCGGCGTTGGGCGAACGTTGCGAGAACCTTGTCGGCAAGACGACCCTGGCCGAGTTGATCACCGCCTTGCGCCGTTGCGAGGTGCTTTTGACCAACGACACCGGCACGATGCACCTCGCCGCGTACCTGGGCGTGCCGGTGGCAGCGGTGTTCGGCTCGACGGACCCGGTGTTGACCGCCCCGCTCGTGCCACCGGAGCGGCTGCGCGTCTTACGTCGGCAAGTGGAGTGCAGCCCGTGTTTTTTGCGCGAGTGCCCGCTCGACCTGCGCTGCCTGCACGCCGTCACTCCGGAGATGGCGGCGGCGGTGGTGCTGGAACTGTTGCCATCGGCCTGAACTCACCACGGGATCGACTTGCGGTCGCGCAGGAACTCCCCCGTCAACGTGGCTGGCGCTTCGGTCACGAGCCAGACCGGCGTGTCCGCCCCCTGACCAACTTCGCGCGAGGCTCCTTCTCCGCCCATGTCCGTCTTGACCCAGCCGGGGCACACGGTGTTGACCGCCACGCCTTTGTCCTTGAGCGCCGCCGCGAGCTGGCGCGTGACGGCGTTGAGCGCCGTTTTGGAGATGCTGTAAGCGGGATATTGGTCTTCCATGTCGCTGAGTTGCCCCAAGCCGCTCGACAGATTGACCACCCGGCCTCCATCCGCAGCTTTTTCCAGGAGTGAAGCGAGCTTCTGTGTCAGACGCAACGGACCGAACGTGTTCGTCTCCAGCGTACGGCGGATCAGGTCGGGGTCGGTGTCGAGAATCGACGTGCCCCGGTCGTCGTCGAGGATGCCGGCGTTGTTGATGAGGCCATCGAGAGCCTCCATCTTGGAGGCGAGCGTCTCGACCGCACGGTCGATGCTGGCTGCTTCGGAGACATCCAGGGACAGAAACTCCACGTTTCCGCCGAGTTTCTCCGCGGCAGCCTGACCGCGCCCGGCATCGCGCGCACCGAGGAAGACACACGCACCGGTGGCGGCGAGTTGGCGGGCGATTTCGAGGCCGATGCCCTTGTTCGCGCCGGTGACGAGGAAGGTTTTGGGAGTGCTCATGGGGACTTGATCGTGAAAGGTGTCTAACCGATACGGTTAAGCGTTCCTCCTCGCGCGCCATGCTTCCACCTTTGCGATTCGAGACGGTCTGCGCCGACAGCGCTCATTGGACCTTCGTGGTGCCGCCGGACCACCCGTTTTTTGAAGGGCACTTCCCGGGGCACCCAATCCTGCCGGGGGTTGTCGCGCTCGGCTGGATGATGGCGGCGGCGGAGCGTTTCCTCGGCCACCCGCTCGGGGCCGTCGAACTGCTCAACGTTAAATTCCAAGTGGTGATCCTCCCCGGCACCGAACTGGAACTGATGGTTACCCCCAAGCCCGGCGGCCGACTCCAGGCGGTCGTGCGCTCGGCGGCGGGCGTTCACGCTTCGGCCTTGATTCCCATCCAGGAAGGGTTGATTCGTCCTGCCGGATGAAAAACCGCTTCCCCGCCGCGCTGCTCGCGCTCGTCTGCCTCTTTGTCGCCGCGCCGGCTGCGCTCCGGGCTGATCCCGCCGTGTTCGCTCCGGCCAACGAGTTGGCTCCCGGCAAGCCGCTGCCTTTCACCCTGCGGCAGGTTTTCCACCGGCTGGAACACGACCGCACCGAGACGTTCGCCTTCACCGAGACACGGACCTTTGCCATTTCCAAGAAGCCCCTCAAGCAAACCGGCACCCTGCGCACCGGCAAGGACCTCGGCCTGAGCCTGTCGTACGAGGGCAGCGACAAACCGCACATCATCATCGTGGACGATAAGGGTCTCATCGACCGCCAGCCCAACGGCGGCGAACGCCAGGTCACGGTCGCCGACCACCCCGAACTCGCCGCGCTCACCGATCTGTACCTCAACCTGCTGCGCGGCAACGCGGCCAAGCTCTTCGACTACGCCGACGTGTATTTCACCGGCACGGCGCAGTCGTGGGAGATGGGTCTCGTCCCGCACGACCCCGCCGTCGCCAAGCGCGCGGGGAAGGTCGTCGTCAGCGGTGGGAGCCATTACGTCACGCGGTTGGAGAACATTCTGCCGAACAACGAGTCGCGCGTCCTCGAACTCGGCAAGGTCGAGCGCAACCCGAAGTATTCCTCGGACGAGGTCCAGAAGTACTTCCGCGGCCAGAGCTAGGGGCCGGTCATGCCGCCTGTTTCTCTTCCGGCGACGCCGGCCGCGCATCGTCTCGCGCCGTGGCGCGCGACGGCGGTGTTGGTGTTCCTGCTGGCCGTTGGCGGGTGGATTCTCTTTTCGGTCCAGCACGCCCCGCGGCGGATCAGCGTGGACGTGCTCGAACTCCTCCCGCGCGACGAACAGGACCCCATCATCCGCCTCGCGCGGCAGACGGTCTCGGGGCGTTTCGGCCGTACGCTCTACATCGCGCTCCACGACACGGCGCACCCCGACAAGGCTCCCATCGAGGCCGCCACGCTCGTCGCGGGCGAACTGCGGGCTAACCCGGCGTTCGGCGACGTGTTCACCGGCCTGGACGCCGCCGCGAAGGATCGCCTTCAACAGTGGTTCCTGGATCATCGCCTGGCGTTGCGCCTGCCGTCGTGGTTCGACGGCATGACCGCGCGCTGGCGCAAGGAGAAGGGTCTGTCCGCACCGCCCGACCCGGACCCCGCGTGGCTAGCGGCGGCGGCGGCGAGCGACCTCGGCGAGTTCCAGAACACGTCGGACGCCCTCGCTTACCAGGAACGTCTCCCGGGCGACCCGCTCCTGTTGATCCCCGGTCTGCTGACGGTGTTCGGCGACCAGGACAAGGCCACCGCCAGTTCCATGGCCGGCGGCAGCTTGACAAAAATCGGGCCGGACGGGATCAACTACGCGCTGATTCTGGCCGAGACGCGCGTCTCGCAGATGCAGGAGGCCGGACAAACGCCGGTGTTCGCCGCACTCGACCGGGGGCTGGCGGACGCACGGGCGAAGTTCGGCCCGAGCGTGGCGCTGCGGTTCACGGGGGTCAACAAGTTCGCCTCCGAAACGCGCGAGCACGGGCTCAAGGAGGTGTCGCTGCTGACGTGGATTTCGCTGGGGCTGTCGTTCGTGCTGCTGCTGTTCGCGTTCCGGCGGGTGCTGGTGTTCGCGTACCTCTTGCTGCCCATCGTCACGGCGACGCTGTGGTCGCTGGTGATTTGCTTCGCGTGCTTCGACCGGGTCAACGTCGTGGCGGTCACGTTTATCACGGTGCTCGTCGGCGTGGCGCTGGACTATGGGATCTACACGCTCGTCCACGCGCGCCAGACCGCGGGCGGGCTCGCGCAGGCTTTGCGGGAAATCCGCCTGCCACTCGTCGCCGGCTGCCTGACGAGCGTCGGTGGGTTCATCTTTATGACGCTGACGAACCTGCCCATGCTGCAACAGATGGGGCTGGCCGTCGCGCTGGGGCTGCTGTTTTCGCTGGGCATCGACTTCCTGTACCTGCCGTGGGTGCCGGCATTGCGCGTCGCGGCACAGGAAAGCGGCGTCCCCGGCCGATGGCTCGAACTCGGCGGGCGGCGTTTTCCGCTGCTGGCGCTCGCGGCGCTGGTCGTCGCTGCGGGGTTGGTGTTCGCGGCGCGACTCCAGTGGAGCGACGACATCCGCACGCTCAGCGTCATGTCGCCGCAGTTGCAGGACGAGCAGACGTTTTTGCGCGGGCTCTTCGGGGTGGAAAACAAGCAGCATCCCGTGCTGACGTTCGGCGCGCATCTCGACGAAGCGTTCGACCATCTGGAGAAGTTCAACGCGATCCTTACCGAGAAGGCCACCGGACCCGCCGACCGTTACCTGAACCTGGGCCGGCTCCTGCCGACCACCGCGCAGGCGGAGCGTTGCCGGAATTATTTCCGCGCGCACCCGCACTTCGCCGACGACCTGCGCGCGGCGTTGGACAAGGACTTCAACGCCGACGCCTTCGCGCCGTTCTGGCAGGACTGGGCGGCCTGGACAAGCACGCCTGCCGTGATCAACCCGGCCGGACTGCTTGCGGGTTTGCGCGAGGTGCTCCCGCTGCCGTTGCAGTTCCTCTGGAGCGACGAACAACCTGGCGCGGCGTGGCTGGCGACGACCGTCAGCGACAGTCTCTACCAGAAACTCCCCCCCGCCGCTCTCACGGCGCCGAACACTCCCATCGACCAGACGCAGACCATCAATGCCGCCCTGCGCCGCTACCGTCTTGCCGCCTCGGGACGGGCGGGGATCGGACTGGCGCTCATCGCGGTCGCCGTGCTGGCGATCTACGGTTGGCGGCGTGGGGTGTTCATGCTGGTGATCCCGGCGCTGAGCATTCTGCTGACCTTGGCCGTGCTCGGCTTCATGGGACAAACGCTCGGGCTTTTGCACGTCGTGGCGCTGCTGCTGGGCTTCTGTTTGGCGAGTGATTACTCGATCTTTCTCGGCAGTCCGGGCGAACTCCCCCGCTCCACGCACCGCGCCATCCTCCTGGCGGCGACGACGGCGCTGTTGAGCTTCGGGGTCCTGAGCTTCAGCAAGATTGAGGCGCTTAAAGACATCTGCCTGACGGTGACGCTCATCATCGCGTTTGTGCTGGTGCTCTGCGAGGCGGGCTACCGGCTGTTCGTACGGCGGGTGGACGCTTGAGGCACGCCGGGCTTTCGTTTGGACCCGTTCGGTCGTAAACTGGGCTTTTCCCCGTCGTATGGACCGCTTATTCTTCAACGACCGCGGCGTGATCGCCCGCTGGCGGGAGTTCCTGCCCGTGACGGCCGCCACGCCGGTCGTCTCGCTCAACGAGGGCTCGACCCCACTGATCTACGCGCCGCGCCTGAGCGCCCTCGTCGGCCGGGGCCGGCGGGTGTTCGTCAAGTACGAGGGACTCAACCCGACAGGTTCCTTCAAGGACCGCGGCATGACGGTGGCGCTCTCCAAGGCGCTCGAAGCCGGTGCGCGGTCGGTGATCTGCGCCTCGACGGGCAACACGAGCGCCGCCGCCGCCGCGTACGCCGCGCGCGCGGGGATGGGTTGCTACGTGCTGCTGCCCGCGGGTAAGATCGCTTTGGGCAAGCTGACCCAGGCAATTGTCCACGGCGCGCGGACCGTGACAGTGGACGGCAACTTCGACGACGCCCTGCGGCTTGTGCGTGAGGCGGAGAAATCCGGCGCGGCGGTGGCGGTGGTCAACTCCATCAACCCGCACCGTTTGGAAGGCCAGAAGACGGCGGCCTTCGAGATCATTGAGGACCTCGGCGATGCCCCCGACGCGCATCTCCTGCCCGTAGGCAACGCCGGCAACGTGTCGGCGTACTGGAAGGGGTACCGGGAGTTCCACACGCTCGGCCGTGCGACGCGGCTACCGCGGATGGTTGGCTTCCAAGCGGCTGGGGCCGCGCCGATTTTTCACGACCAAGTGGTCGATGCGCCCGAGACGCTCGCCAGCGCCATCCGCATCGGCAATCCGGCGAGTTGGAAGCTGGCGGCCGGCGCAATGCGGGATTCCGGCGGCGCGGTGGACATCGTCAGCGACGAGGAGATCCTTCACGCCCAGCGTTGGCTCGCAGCGAACGAGGGAATTTTTGTGGAACCGGCCAGCGCGGCGGGCGTGGCGGGATTGTTGCGTTACGGACCAACGGACGCGCCGGAAGGCCGGGCATTGGCGGCTGTGCGCGCCGTGCTGGACGAGGGCGTGATCGTCATTACGGTGACCGGGCACGGTTTGAAGGACTCCGACGCTATCGTCAAGCAAGGCATCAAGCTCGATCCACCTATCCCCGCCACGCGCGAAGCGATCCTGAACCTACTGGGGTGACAAACTGAAAAACTTGTCAGATGTTATCTGCGATGAACAATTCTTCCGAAAAGCAGGTGGCACTGATCACCGGTGCGAACAAGGGCATCGGCTACGAGGTCGCCCGCCAACTCGGCCGCGATGGTGGCATGACGGTACTGCTCGGCTGCCGCGACGAGGCGCGCGGTCAAGAGGCAGCGGACAAGCTCAAGGCTGAGGGATTGGACGCGCATGCCATTCGGCTCGACGTGGCCGACCTCCCCAGTGTGCAGGAAGCCGCCGCCAAGATCGGCCGGGAGTTCGGCGGCCGGCTTGACGTGCTGGTCAACAACGCCGGCGTTGCCTCCGACCTCAATCCGCCCAGCCAGACCGACCTGGACAAGTTCAAGGCGACCCACGCGACGAACGTCTTCGGACCGCTTGCCGTCACCACGACGCTGCTGCCGTTCCTGCGGAAGTCACCGGCCGGACGCATCGTCAACGTTTCCAGCAGCCTGGGTTCGCTCGCGGGCAACAGCAAGCCCGAGCCGGGATATTCCGACTACCGACTCGTCGCCTACAACTCCTCGAAGGCGGCGCTCAACATGCAGACGGTGCTCTTCGCCGCTGAACTGGCACAGGACACGCCGATCAAGGTCAACTCTGCCTGCCCCGGTTATTGCGCCACCGACCTGAACAACCACCAAGGCACACGCACGGTGGAAGAAGGCTCCCGCGTCATCGTGCGGCTGGCGACCCTGTCGCCGGATGGACCTACAGGTGGGTTCTTCAACGACGACGGACCCGTGTCTTGGTAGGCGTCACTCCTCCGTGAGCCACCGCCGCGTTCCCTCCACCGGGACGCCGAGATGGTCCAAGATGCGAAACACGACCGTGTCCACCACTTCCTCCACGCTCGCCGGCCGGTGGTAGAACGACGGGATGGCCGGCAGCACGAGCGCGCCGGCCTCCGTCACCGCGACGACGTTGCGCGCGTGCACAAGGCTCCATGGCGTCTCGCGCGGCACGAGGATCAGCCGGCGGCGTTCCTTCAAGAAAACGTCTGCCGCGCGCAGGATCGTCGTTTCGCTCGTGCCCGCCGCGACCCGCCCAAGCGTGCCCATCGAACACGGCACGATCACCATGGCGTCAAACCGCGCCGACCCACTCGTGAACGGCACATGCATGGAACGGTCGTCGTGAACATGCACGCCTTCCGGCACGGTCAGCTTGCCCACCGGAAGTTCCTCGGCCGCCACCTGCTTCGCGTGTCCACTGAGCACGAGATGGACCTCGTGCGCCCGTGCGTCCAGCCGTTGTAGAAGCCGCTCCGTATAGATCGACCCGCTCGCCCCCGTGGCGGCGACCACGAACTTCACAGGAAGCCCCCGGCGTGCAGCCGCCGGGTCATCTCGGCCTGTTTGAACTGCAAGTCCTGATAAAGCTGCCGGCGACCGGGGTCGGGTTCGCAACGCGTTCCCGCGGCGGGCTTGATGACCCGCGCGACCAATTCGCGCATCTTACCCTTTTTGCCCTGCACGGCACCCTCGGTCCAACCGGCCTGGATCGCCGCGCCGAGCGCCGCGCCCTCGGCCGTTTCGAGGCAGAACACCGGCAGGTTGAACACGTCCGCGCAAATCTGCCGCCACGCTGCGCTCTGACTGCCGCCGCCGGTGAGGCGGATCTCGGTCGGCTTCAGGCCCAGCGCGCGGAAGCGGCCCAACCCGTAGCCGATGCCGAGCGTCGCACCTTCCATCACTGCCCGGGCGTAGTGGGTCGGCGTCATGTTGCGCGTCGTCATTCCGTGCAGCACGCCCGTGCCGCGAGGGAGGTCGGGGGTGCGCTCACCGTTGAGGTAGGGCAGGAAAAGGAGCCCCCCTGCCCCGGGTGGCGCAGCGGCGACGGCACTTTCCATCGCGGCGTGGTCCCAGCCGAAAAGGTGGCGCGCCTGCTCGGTGGCGACGGTGACGTTCATCGTGCACGCCAGCGGCAGCCATGCGTCCGTGCTGTCGCAGAACGCCGCGAGTTCGCCCTCGTCGTCCACGACCGGCTCGGGGCTGTAGGCGAAGATCGTTCCGCTGGTGCCGAGGGAGACCGTCACTACTCCGCCGGGCGCGACGTTGCCCGTGCCAATGGCCGCCATCATGTTGTCGCCACCGCCCGCGCCGACGAGGACGTTCGGCCCGAGGCCCCACTCGGTGCGAAGGGTCTCGCGCAGGAGCCCGCAGGGTTTGCGGGAGCTTTCGAGCGGCGGGAGGAGTTCGGCCAAATCCGGGTCGATGAAGTTGAGGATCGGTTCGCTCCATTGACGCGTGCGCACATCAAGAAGCGCCGTGCCCGAGGCGTCGCCGTACTCCATGCGCTGCTCGCCGGTCAGCCAGAAGTTCAGGTAGTCGTGCGGCAAGAGGATCGAGCGGCTCGCGCGGTAGTTGGCCGGCTCGTTTTGTTTGAGCCAGAGAATCTTCGGCGCGGTGTAGCCGGGCAGCATGCTGTTGCCGGTCAACGCGATGATCTCGTCCGTGCCGAACTCATGGTTGAACGCTTCGCACTGTGCCGTGGTGGACGTGTCGCACCACAGCTTGGCGGGGCGCACGGGTTCGTTGTCAGCGTTGAGGGCCACGAGGCCGTGCTGCTGGCCGCTGACGCCGATGGCACGTACTTCTTTGCGCCGCTCGCCGATCTGTTCCAGGCAGCCGCGCACGGCGGCGTCGGCGGCGTCCACCCAGGATTCGGGGTGTTGTTCGAGGTGGCCGGCGGGCAAGCCCGGGATCATGCCGTAAGAGCTGGCAGCCGTCGCCAGCACCCGGCCTGTGTCGGGGTCTAAGGCGATGCACTTGGTGCTTTGCGTGCCGGTGTCGAGACCTAGATAAACCATGAATTTTCGAGTTTTGTTTCCCGGTTTTCGCCTTAAGGTGGGCTCGGGCGTCGGCCGTGACGAGGCGTCATCTCACACCAATATCGTGCCATGATCAAGAAGCTGCTGCATACCCGTTACCGCGTGAGCGATCTCGACAAAACAGTCGCCTTCTACCGCGACGTGCTCGGCCTGGAAGAAACCAACCGCAGCACGTCGGGTCGCGGCTCGCAGTTGGTGTTCTTCAAAGCCCCCGGCAGCGACGAGGAAATCGAGATTTGCAAGTACGACGGCAGCGGTCCGGTCAACGTCGGCTCGGACATCACGCACCTGGCCTTCGAGGTGGACGACATGGAAGAGTTTGCCAAGCACGCCACCGCCAAGGGCTATCCGCTCTCCGACGGTCCGCACAAGAGCGGCAGCGGCAGCGTGATCGCCTTCATCGACGCACCGGAAGGCTACGAGGTCGAACTCATTCAGCGCGCCAAAAAGCAGCACTAGGCCCCGTCCATGGAGTTCGACTGGCTGGAAGTCCCCTTTGATCTGCGCAAAGTGCCGCCGCGCGAAATCGAGGAAACGTTCGAGGACCCTTTCAGCCTGCGGCTTTTGCCCGAACTCCACGCCCACGACGGCGCGGCGCGCTACTTCAACCTTGGGCGCACGACCGCCAATCGGCCGATCTTCAGCGTGTTCTGGACCGATGGCAAACGCTACCGGGTCATCCTCGCGCGCGACATGACCCCGGAAGAGGAAATGTTCTACGACCGTAAGAACTCTGAGTTCAACCTCTGAGGTAATCCTCTTTCTTTCCCGTGTCCGCCCCGCCCTCTTCCAACGTCTCGCGCGTGATCGCGCACTGGCCGGAGGTGCCGGCGTTCGAAGGTGAAGAGGACGAGGCCGCGTACTGGGCACAGACGCGGATCGACTCACGGTTGATGAACACCGCCATCCTCAAAGCCGACACCCGCGAATCGACCACGGTGACGCTGCGTTTTGACCCGCGGATGCTCGCACGCATCAAGCGGCTGGCCCGCTCGCGGTATCTGAACTATCAGAGCATGGTCAAGCAGTGGCTCAGCGAGCGGTTGGAGAAGGAAATCTAGCGCGCGATCCTTCGTTTTCCGCCGCGCCAACGGCGCGGCGGAAGGGAGATTCTAGAACCCTCCAAAAGGAAAGCAGCCTGGCCGGCCCTCAGCGTCGAAAGTTCCCCCCGGATTCTCGACTCTCTTTCCCTCCAGCCAGGCTGCCCCTATTGGTTTCCCCGTTCGTCGAAAACGAACAATCGCTCCTTTAGCAGCGGTGGTGCCACGCAAGTTTTGCTAGGCTGCATCCAGCCCGGTACAAAGAAGGTTATCTTTCGCAAACTATTGTCTTTCATACCCTTATGTCAATAGACAAATTTTTGTTCGCGCGTTGTACAAGTAGATCTTCTCCACCTAGCACTGATGGTTTGTTTTGCTCAGATTGGACAGAATCAACGGGTGCCTTTGAACGATTTTTTCGGTGCCGAGCGGGAGACGTTCAGCGTATCATTCCTACCGATGTCCAAGTCGACGCTCTCCCCTGCCAAACGCATCGAAACGCTCCGCGTCGAACTCGCCGAACACAACCGTCGCTACTACGAGGAAGCCGCCCCGACAATCACCGATCAACAGTACGACGCGCTCTACCGCGAACTGATCGACCTCGAAACGGCACACCCCGAGTACCTCACACCCGATTCGCCCACCCAGCGGGTCGGCGGCAAGCCCCTGGAGGAGTTCAGCCAAATCCGGCACCGCGTGCCGATGCTCAGCCTGGACAACACGTACTCGGAGGAGGAAGTCGTCGAATTCTATCGCCGCGTGCAGAAAACCTTGCCCGGCCGTGCGGTGCCCGTCGTCATCGAGCCGAAAATCGACGGCGTGGCGGTGTCGCTGTTCTACGAAGGCGGCGCGTTGCGCTACGCGGCCACCCGCGGCGACGGGGTCGTGGGCGACGACATCACGCAGAACGCCCGCACGATCCGCACGATCCCACGCCACCTGCATGGCAAGTCGCTGCCCGAGCGCCTCGAAGTGCGCGGCGAGGTCTACCTGCCCAAGAGCCCCTTTGCCAAACTCAACCAAGAGCGCATCGAGGCCGGCCTGCCGGCGTTCGCCAACCCGCGCAACGCCGCCGCCGGTTCGCTCAAGCAGCTCGACCCCGCCATTGCCGCCAAGCGTCCCCTCGCCTTCGTCGCGCACAGCTTCGGCCTGCTCGAAGGCGGCACGGAACTCCACTCGCAGAGCGAGATGTTCCGCCTGCTCCAGGCTTGCGGGCTCAAGATCAGCGAGCGACTCTGGGAAGCCGACACCGCTGAGGGCATCCTCCAGGCCATCCGTGAACTCGACGCCGTGCGGCGCGACTTCCAGTACGAGACGGACGGCGCGGTGGTGAAGGTGGACCAATTCACGCAGCGTCAGCGGCTCGGGCTGACCTCCAAGTCCCCTCGCTGGGCAATGGCGTACAAGTACCAGGCCGAACGCGCCGAGACGAAGCTCCTCGACATCCAGATCCAGGTCGGCCGCACGGGTGTGCTGACCCCCAAGGCGATTTTGGAGCCGGTGCCCGTTAGTGGCACCACCGTCTCGCGGGCCACCCTGCACAACGCCGACGAAATCCGGCGCAAGGACGTTCGCATTGGCGACACGGTGGCCATTGAGAAGGCGGGCGAGATCATCCCGGCCGTGGTGCTGGTACGTACGGACCTGCGTACGGGCACCGAGCAGCCGTTCCACTTCCCGGAGGTTTGCCCGTCGTGCGCCGAGCGCGTCGCGCAGGACCCCGACGGCGTGGCGATCCGCTGCCCCAACACCGCCTGCCCCACGCAGGTGCGGCGGCGGTTGGAACACTTCGCGTCGCGTGGCGCGATGGACATCGAGGGCTTGGGCGAAGCGAGCGTGGACCAACTCGTCACCCACGGACTGGTCAAGAGCATCCCCGACATCTACGACCTGAGGGCCGAGGCGCTCGTGAAGCTGGAGCGCATGGGCAAGAAGAGCGCCGAGAACTTGGTGGCTGGCATCCAGGCGAGCAAGGAACGGCCGTTGTGGAAGCTGCTTTTCGGCCTGGGTATCCTGCACGTCGGTGCGACGGGCGCGCGGGCGCTAGTGACGGAGTTTAAGACGCTGGACGGACTGCTGGACGCTTCGATGGAACGTATCCGCCGTGCGCGCGACGTGGGCGAGGTCGTAGGCTTAAGCGTGCACGAGTTCATCACGAACCCCGCTAACCGTGAGAGCCTGGAACGACTACGCACCGCCGGATTGAACTTCGGCCCGGACCCAGAACCCACGTCCGCGGGGAACGCCGCGCTGCCATTGGCGGACACGCGCTGGGTAATCACGGGGACGTTGAGCCAGCCGCGGGAGGAAATCAGCGAAACCATCCTCGAAAAAGGCGGTAAGGTCAGCGGCAGCCTGAGCAACAAAACCAGCTACCTGTTGGCCGGCGAGGAGGCGGGCAGCAAACTCGAAAAGGCCAAGGCGCTCGGGGTCAAGGTTGTGGACGAAGCGGAGTTCCGCCGGATGCTCGGCGGGAGTGGTGCGGTGACTGAGCAGGCACCGCCGAGTGAGGTCTTGCAGACGCCGGCCAAGGGGGAAGCGAAAGCGGAAGACGCCGCGCTCGAACTGCCGCTGGACGAGCAGTTCTGAGCTGTATGCTATGAGCGAGACTTACGTCCACGGTTATCACCCGCGCGAGAACGAGCGTCTACACGACCAGGCTGGTACGCTCGTGGACCTCCTGCACGCCGACACGCACTATCCGGCCGGCAGCCGCGTGTTGGAGGCGGGCTGCGGCGTCGGCGCCCAAACGATCACCCTGGCCCGTCGCAGCCCGGAGGCGCGTTTCACCGCGTTGGACGTGAGCGCCACCTCCGTGGCGGAAGCCAAGCGGAGGGCAGACCTCGCTGGAATTACCAACGTGGAGTTTCGTTGCGCTGACCTCTTCGCTCTGAGTGACGAGGAGACTTCCTTCGACCATGCGTTTGTCTGCTTCGTGCTGGAACACTTGGCGCGTCCGACGGAGGCGCTGGCGGCCATCCGGCGCTTGCTCAAGCCCGGCGGGACGATCACGGTGATTGAAGGCGACCACGGCTCGACCTACTTCCATCCGGAGAGCACCGCGGCCCGCGCGGCCATCCAGTGTCAGATCACCCTCCAGCGCCGGGCGGGTGGCGACGCGCTCATCGGCCGGCAGGTTTACCCGCTGCTGACGGCGGCGGGATTTGCAAACGTGCGCGTGTCACCGCGAACCGTGTACGTCGACGCAAGCCGGCCCGATTTGGTTGAAGGCTTCACCCGGCGCACGTTCACCGCGATGATTGCAGGTGTGCGCGAGGCTGCGTTCCAGGCGGGTCTCGCGTCCGCTGAGGAGTTTGACGCCGGGGTGCGCGACCTGCATCGCACCACCGAAGCAGACGGGGTGTTCTGCTACACGTTCTTCAAGGGCGTCGGCACGAGAGTCTGAAGCGATCAACGCTCCCGGAACTGCCCCGCACTCACCGGCGCGCTTGGCAGCGCGAGCCGCGTGCCTTCAATTCCATCGGGTGCACTCCGGTCTGGCAGCGGCGACATGCCCGGAGGATTAGCGGCGCGTAGCTCTAGCGTTACCACCCTGCCATCGCGCAACACGGTCACCGGCACTTTCTCGAAGGCCGTCAGGAAGAACGTGGCGTTCCACAGGTCTGTCATGTGGCGGATGGCGGTTTGACCGAATTGCGTGACCACGTCGCCTTCTTGCAGCCCACCCGTTGCGGCGGGCGCACCGGGCACCAAGCCAACGACCTTCACAGGATCGCGCTCCACGTCGCCGTCTGTCGGCTCGGCCGTCATGCCTACCCAGCCAGGGCTGACCCGTCCAAAGCGCATGTAATCCGCCCGCACCTTTTCCGCCGCCTGGATCGGCAGCACGAGGCACACCGCACCGAAATCCAGATGATACGCCAGCATCCCAACCACCTCGCCGTGTTCGTTGAGCACAGGCGCTCCGGCCTGGCCGGGCCGCACCGGCATGTTGGCGCGGATATGCGTGAGCGACAGGAACCCGCCCGGGCACTTCTGGTCAAACCCGGACACCAGCCCGAACGTCGGCGCGGCCGGTGCGTCCATCGGGTAACCGATCGAAACTACTGGCGAGGCCATGCGCAGTTCGTCCGAGCGCCCGATTGGCAGAAACGGCGTCGGCGCAGCAACGTCGATCTTGAGGATCATCACGCCGCTGCGCGGGTCCGTCAGGAGGGTGCGCGCAGTATATTTTTTGTCTTAGTACTAGAACGTAAAATTCCACGAGTGTCCCGCCACGGTGTAACTCGTGTAGATCGTTCCGCTCGGGTCAACGAAGAAGCCCGTGCCGCCACGGCGTTCCAACGGGTCGGTGGCCTCGATGCGCACCACCGCTCCTTTGCATTTGTTAAAGAGATCGGACACCTCCTCCTGAATGGCCTCGAACACCGCCTTCTGCTGGGCGGCCGACACCGGCGGAGGCTCGGGCGTGGTCGTTGGTGGCGGGGGCGGCACCTGCTGCTGTGCGCGCGCTGTGCCGAGCGACGCGAGACAGGCCCAGGAGACGGCGAGCAGGCGGCGCGACAAGGTCCCGGCGCGCACCCCCTCAGAAGTCAGACCGCTGCTCATAGACGACGGGCTGGATCGGCGACGCGTCGAGCACATAGCGCGTGCGGTTGGAGGCAGCGGAGGACGAAGCGGCCACGCGGCGGGGTTGGTCGAAATTCAACTCGGGCGAGAGCCGCAGCGAGGCTGACTTGGGGGACAAGATGTTGATCGGCGCGCGCACCGGAGCAGCCACCGCCATACTGGCGGCGTTGGCCGAAGCCACCGTGCCGTGGCCGGGGGCAACCAGGATGCGGGTCGAGATGACCGAAGCCGCTACCACCGCCGTGGCACACGCCCCGACGTAAGCATAACGCGTGGGTTGGAACGACGGGAGCGCCGCCTCCAAGCGGTCCAAGGCCAAGCGCCAGAGCGGGCGGCGGAGCAGTTCCTCGCGCTGACGCCGGTGGAACTCGCGCATGAAATCCTCGTGGTATCCCGGCGGCGGGGCCTCGTGGCGCTTCAGGCGGAGCAGGCGTTGCAGGTCTTGGAACTGGTCATCCATACGGGAGAAATCGGCGGGGGAAGAGGAAAGGTCGGCTACTTGCGGAATTCGTCGAGGTAGTTCTGCAACTGGCGGTGGGCGTAGAACAGCCGGGAGCGCACGGTTCCTTCGGACACCTTGAGGAGCTTGCTGATTTCGGCGTGCGGCATCCCCTGGATGTCGAACATCGTTACCACCATCCTATGCTCCACTGACAGCTTCATCATCGCCTCGTTCAATCTCTGCTGCAATTCGGAGAGGTTAGTTTCCCGCACGGGGTCGCTGCTGGCGGTCAGCTCCAGAAATTCTTTGTCGTTTTGGACGTTGGAATCCAGGTCGTCCAGGCTCATCTGCCACCGCTTTCCCCGTTTCTTGAGGAAGTTGATGGTCATGTTTTTGCCGATGGTGTGCAGCCAGGTGTAGAAGCTGGAGTTCCCCTGAAAGCCCTTGATGGAGCGGTAGGCTTTGAGGAAAATCTCCTGCACGAGATCGTTAGCGTCCTCGTTGTTGCTGGTCATGTGGTAGACCAAGCCGTACAATCGCGCGCGGTAGCGGGACACGAGTGCGCTGAACGCCTCCGCGTCGCCGGACTTCGCCCGGGCGACGAGGCTTTCATCAGCCTCCTCGGCTCCGCGGTCCGTTTCGCTGCGAACAGGCACATCGTCCATCGCTCCGGACACGGTGATAGCAGCAGCCATGGGCGATGGGAAGACGCGCGTGCCGGTCAACGCCGACTAGCCTAGCACAACCGGGCTCAAACCTCTAACCGCTGCTCGAAGTCCGACAGCACGTCGCAGCCCGTCCGGGTTACTGCCACCACGTCCTCGATCCGCACCCCGCCCAGGCCCGGGAAGTACAGGCCCGGCTCGATCGTGATGACCGTGCCAGCTTCCAGGCTCTTGGTGAATTGGAAGCGTGGGGCCTCGTGGATTTGCAGCCCGAGTCCGTGCCCCGTGCCATGAAAGAACCCGACGTGCCGGCCATCGTGCGTTTCGGTCGGGTAGCCGCGCTCCTTGAAGAAAGTCTTCGTGCGCTCGTGGATGGCCTTGCCGTCAGCGCCAGCGCGCGTGGCCTCGATGGTGGCGCGCTGCCCCTCCTGGACGGTGAGCCAGAGATCGCGCTGCGCGTCGGAGGCGCGGCCTTTGACGACCGTGCGCGTCATGTCGCCGTAGTAACCGGTGCGGGCGTCGCGCGGGAAGATGTCGAGGATGATGAGTTCGCCCGCGCGGAGCGGTCCGCTGCCGCGGTCGTGCGGGTCGCAAGCCTGTTCGCCGCCGGCGACGATGGTGTTGGCCGGGACGCCGCCCGCGTAGAGGATGGCGGCTTCGATCTCGGCGCGCAGGCGTTCGCTCGTGAGGACGCTCCCGCCCCAGGTGAGTTCCGCCCCGGAAGCCGCCTTCTTGCCGCCGGCGGCCTTGGACGCGGCGAGCACCTCGATGCCCCGCGTCATACCGGCGGCGGTGATGGCGAGCGCTTGGCGGAGGTGCTTGATTTCTTCTTGCGTTTTATATAAGCGCGCGGGCCAGAACTGACCCTTCGCCGGCACGACAGATACGCCGCCCTTCGCCAACTCCGACCCCATGCTCAGTGGAAAGGAGTCCGGCACCTGCGCGCGGCGGACCTTCCGGGTCCGCAGGAAGTGCGCGGCCACCTTGGCGAGGCCGGGCTTCGCCCCAAGCACCTTTTTGTTCTCCTTGATGAACTCCGTCAGGCTGAGCACCTCGTCCACGTTGGCCTGCTTGCGTCCGCGGTCCACTTCCAGGTCACTTAGGAGCACCGTCGACTGTCCCCCGTGCGCCAGATAGATAAAAGCGTCCGGCACGTAGAAGCGCGTCGCGTAAAGCATGTCCGCGTCGTTCTCGCTGGCGGCGATCATCAGCCGGGCGGGTTCACGCCGGACGGCGGGAGCGACTTTTTTCGTGGCGCGGGCGGTTTTCTTTTTGGGTGCGGGTTTCATGGGGATCAACGGCGGCGGGTGAGGCGGACGGCGACGTAATCTGTATCGGGCAGGATGTACTTGCGCAACTCCACGTCTACCTCCGTGCAGAGCGAGAAGCACGCGAGGACCAGCGTGGCGATGTCTTCCGCCAAGGTTTCGATGAGATGGCGCGGCGGCGAATCGGCCGCCATCTTGCGGATGGCGGCACACACCGCCGAGTAGTTGATCGTGCGCTCGACCCGGTCCCGCAGCCCGTCGAACCCCTTTTCCGACCCCAGCCTGAGAAAGACCCTCACCCCCTGCGGCTG
>CAXTQD010000040.1:20328-23631 GCA_964246175.1 uncultured Chthoniobacterales bacterium
GGACGTTCAACGCGAGGCCGGCAACATGGATTTCGTCGCCCTTCATCCTGCGCGGAAGCGAATCTCGCGCACCGTGCGCGGTCCGAAGCGCGCCTTCAGTTTTTCGAGGACCGGACGGCGCATCTGTTCCAACTCATAATGGATCGAAGGCTGGAGCACCCGCACGTAGAGCACGCCGTCGCGCAGCCGGTTGGGCATGGAATGCGTCGCCAGGAACTCTCCGGCGATTTCCTTCCATGCTTGGAGCACCTCGGCCTCGCGGACACGCTCGCCCAGCCCAAGGCCGAGCATGGCCTTGGTCACGATGGCACCGGCCGCCTGGACGCGCTCCATCAGCGGACGCGGCTCCCGGTAGCCGCGGAACTCGGCGATGACTTGTCGACGCCGCTCGGCGTCGGAGAGCGGTCGGGCCATGCGCGGGGGAGATGCCGGCGACCGCCTTGAGGAAGAGAGCGTTCTCCTACTGGCCGTCGCTGCCGATGGCCTCCACCGGACAGCCTTCCATCGCTTCCTTGCAAAGCGTTTTCTCTTCGTCGGTCTCAGGCTGCTTATAGACGTAGGAGTGGCCGCCGTCGTCGTTGCGGGTGAAATTCGCCGGAGCCGTCTCGCGGCAGAGATCGCAGTCGATGCACTGGTCGTCCACGTAGAACTCGCCGGTGATGTTCTCGGTGTATTTGTTCGCTAGGTCCGCCATAGGAAAAGGTGCGGCGTCAAGATACGGGCAGGGAGGCTCGTTGCAACGTTTTTTCCCGGGCGGCGCTTTCTTTCCGGGCTTTTTTGAGGCACGGTTCGTGCGTTTTGCTCTTGGCAAACCTCTCGCTTTGAATACGCCGACGACCATCGTTCCCCCGCCTGCGCCCGGCTCGGCGGGCGGTGGCCGGAAGCTCGAACCGTGGCGGTCCCGGCTGCCGCGGTTGCGCTGGTGGTACTGGCTGGTGGCGCTGGTTGCCGCGCCAGCAGTCGGGGTGACAATCTTCTTCGCCATGTGGGCGGGGACCTTCGACCTCGAAAAGCTCGGCGAGATGCCTCAAAGCGGCACCGTCTTCGACATGGACGGCAACTTCTACGCGCGGCTCCACGCGAGTGAGAACCGCGTCGTTGTCAAGATCGACAAGGTGTCCAAGAACTTTCAGGACGCGTTGGTTGCCCGGGAAGACTCGCGCTTTTACAGCCACCACGGCGTCGATCCGCACGGCATTGCGCGTGCCGTCGTGCGCAACCTCACCCGCCACCGCGCCGCCGAAGGGGCCAGCACGCTCACCCAACAACTCGCCCGCAACAGCCTGCCGCTCGGTGGCAAGACGCTCACGCGCAAAATCCTCGAAGCCTTCGTCGCCCTGCGCATCGAGCGGCGCTACACCAAGCAGGAAATCCTCGGGTTCTACGTCAACCGCATCTTTTACGGCTCCGGCGTGTACGGCATCGAGACGGCCAGCCAGGCGTACTTCGGCAAGCCTAGCGCGCAGCTAGACCTCTCCGAATCTGCGCTCATGGCCGGGCTCATCCGCAGTCCGAACCGTTTCTCACCGCTCAACAACCTGCCCGCCGCCCTCCACGAGCGCGACACCGTGCTAGATCGCATGGCAACCCTCGGCATGATCTCCCAGGCCGAGGCCGAAGCCGCCAAGACCGAGCAGATCAAGGTCTCGCGCAACCGCGTGCCCAACGGCCAGGACAATTACGCGATGGAGGTCGTCCAGAACGAACTCTCCGACCTCCTCACCGACGAACAGGCCGACGAGGGCGGCCTCAAAATCTACACCACCATCGACAAGGGCTTGCAGGAACTCTCCACCCAAGCCCTTGAAACCCAACTTGCCAAGATCGAGAGCCGCCCGGGCTTCGACCATCCCAAAAAAGGCCAGAACCCAGACGCCGACGAGAGCCACGGCACCGATTACCTCCAGGGTGCGCTGGTGGTCATGGAGAACCGCTCGGGGGCGATCCGCGCGCTGGTGGGCGGACGCGAGTACAAGTCGCGCTCCGACTTCAACCGCGCCACCGACCTGCCCGGCCGGCCGGTGGGCTCGACGTTCAAGCCCTTCGTCTACACCGCCGCGTGGACGCGCGGCCTCCTGCCCGGCGCGAACATTTCCGACGGCCCGATCCAGCCCGGCGAACTCCCACAGGCTCCCAAATGGAACCCGTCGAACTCCGACGGCACCTTCGGCGGCGTGCTGCCGGCGGAGGTCGGGCTGGTGCGTTCGCGCAACACGATGAGCGTACGCGTCGGCCAACTCGCCTCCATCGACAAGGTCCGGCAGGCCGCCGCCGACGCGGGGCTCGGAGATAACATCCCCAACGACCCGACGATCTACCTGGGCACTTTCGACACGACCCTGCGCAAGCTCACGGAAGCATACACGCTCTTCCCCAACGCCGGGGTGCGCCGGGCGGGGTACTTCATCGAACGCATCGACGACAACGAGGGCAAAACGATCTACCGCGCTCCGCACGCCGAGACCCGCGTGATGGACGCCGGCTGCGCGTGGATCACGCACACCGTCCTGCGCGAGGTTCTGCAAAAGGGCACCGCCGCCGAAGCCGCCTCGCTCGGGTTCAAGAAACCGGGCGCGGGCAAGACGGGCACGACGAACGACTTCCACGACGCGTGGTTCGTCGGCTACACGACGAGCCTGACGTGCGGGGTGTGGGTGGGCTTCGACCGGCCGCAGACCATCACGCAAAAGGGCTACGGCGCGGCGCTCGCCCTGCCGGTGTGGTGCCAAGTGATGAACAAGGCTTCCACCGGCGAACGCTACCCGGCGAAGGACTTCAAACCGCCGGAGCCGCTGAAAAGGGTGCGGGTGTGCGCGTTTTCCAACGAACTCGCCACCGACGGCTGCGAAACGGCCGGCACGGCGTACACCATCGACCTGCCCGAGAGTCGGGTGCCGTTTCATACCTGCCCCGCGCACGCAGGCGACGCGGAGACCGCCGATCCGCAGGTCGTCACGCCGGGCCAAACGCCGGAAGGAATGCCGCAGAGCACCCCGGCGCCGCAGAAGGAAGGTTTCCCGAAGCGGTTCATGCGGTCGTTCGGCAAGCTCTTCGGCGGTTAGGATATGGAAGTCGATCCTCCCCCGGCGATGACGCGCTTTGGGATGTTCTTCCTGGCAGGCGCGGTGGCACTGATCTTTGCGACGTGGGGTGTCCTTAAGTGGCTCGACCAGCCGCGCACGCCACCCCATCCCGAAAAGGCGCTGGTCGCCACTTCCCCCGTAGGCGTTTGAGCCACGTTAAAGCGTTTCTCAAGGTAATTGAGCGATAGGAAAGCCGCAGTGCTCGAACCAGCCGCGCGCA
>CAXTQD010000041.1:0-5430 GCA_964246175.1 uncultured Chthoniobacterales bacterium
AGTTGGAACGTGATCCGGTGTCGGGCAACCAAACGCAGGTATTCCGTGTAGGGCAGTGGTCCACGCACGAACCGCAGCGGCGTCCCTTCCTTCGACGAAAATCCTAGGGCAGCTAGCGTCTTCGCGCCCGCACGGCCTTCGGGGTTGAGCACCGTGACGGGCTCGCCGGTGGCGACGCCGAGTGCGCGCGCGGCCAAAACGGCGCGCAGATGCTGGCGCGAGGAAATAGAAAACTCCCGCGTGCCGACGAAGATTCCTCGGCGTTGCGCGGGCGGCACGGAGAAGTTCCAGCGCCCGTCGTCCACCGGGTAGGGCGTGGGCAGGAAGCGCACGGTGCTCTCCCGCCCCGGGTGCAACGCGCGAAAGAACTCCTCCAGCCACGGCGTGGAGGCCAAGCAGCCGTCAGCGGCTTCGACGATGGCGGTCAGGCGACGCAGGTCGGGGCCGGGTGCGAGCCGGGCGGCGACCTGTGCGCTGCCAGCTTCCTTGAAGGCAACGGCTACCGTACGGCCGGCCTTTTTCAACCGCCGCAGGCAGCGCCACGCCGCGCCGAGGTCTTGACGGAGCAGGAGCAGCACGGGCCGACCCGTGGCGAGCGCCTTACCGACGCCGGCGTGGAACGATCCGCCGGTGCACGCCGCGTAGGCGTGGTAATTAATCGGTGGATGCGGGCTGCCGGCGGCATCCGGCTGGCCAGCACCCGTGGGGAAATGCTGTTCGGGGTCGCGCCCGCCCGGATTGAGGACCGCCAGGAAAAAAGGTGCGGGCGAGCCGGGATCGTCCAGCGGCAGGGCCGGCACGGGCCGGCGGCGAAAGGGAATCAACGGACCGGGCCGGTTTTGCGGCGAGTGCGCCAGCAGAACACTCCGCCTACGGCCGCCAAGCCCAGCAGTCCGGCGTCCGCATAGTGCGGCGTGGCCGGACGCGGCGTGATCGTCGCCGCTACCTTCGGCGTGGAGACCGGCGGGACGGGCGGCAGGGTCGTGGTCGCCGCACGGGCGGCACGCAGGTCGGCCCCGCTGGTGACCACCGTGCTCGCGTCAGGCGGTGCGGCGAGGGTAGCCGGGGCGGCAGGCTGGAACTGGCTAATCGCTCCATCCAGCGGGAACGCCCCGGATGGCTGGCTCGGCGGAGCCGCGGCAGACTGCATGGCTTGGCGCGCGTATTCGGCGGCGTCGGCGTTTTCGGCGGACCAGCAATATTTGCAGGCACGCGCGGCGGGCGTTCCGGTAAGCGCGAGAACCGCGAGCAAACCGGCGGCAAAGGTCAAGCGGTGGGAGTTCATGCGTCGCACCAGGAAAAGTAGCAGAGGGCGGCGACCATTCAAGCACCCGCGTCGGCAAACATCGCGCTTGCCGCCGGCTGCTGCCCGTCGCAACCTGCCGTTGCCATGCCCTGCCACTACGAAACGACCGTCCGCGACGGCCAGACTCTCGACGTGCTCACCGACGACCACAGCGGCACCCGCCTCCTCGTCAACCGCCTCGGGGCTGCGCCCATCGGCTTCGCGCGGCGCCACAAGGATGGCAAGTGGACGGGTTTTCTCTGGCGCGACGGCGACCTGTCCGCGCCGGCCTCTGGCTGGAACGGCCATTGCACAGTGATGGGATATTACCTCCACCGTCTGCTCAACGAAAAGACCACCTACCGCGGCCACGAAATGCGCGGCGGCACGCACAGCTTCGTGCGGCACAAGACTTTTCCCGATCCCGAGTTTGTCACCGACGCGCACGGACACGCGTCGTTGACCTACACGGTGACTCCGGACATGTACGAGCCGCCTGAATACCCGTACCGTGTGACGCTCCGCCTCACTTACACCTTGGAACCGGATGGCGCGTGGCGGACGCGGTTCCAATTTGAGAGCGGGGAGCCGGACGTGAGCACGCATGTTTCCTTCGGGTTACATCCGGGGTTTGCGGTCGGATCGCTCGCGGACGCGCAGATCATTCTGCCGCCGGGCACCTACCGGCGGCACCTCGCGCCGGGGAACTTCCTCTCGGGCGAGACGACCGACCACAAACATGCCGGTGGGCCGTTTCCCTTCGACAAGGCGCGCTTGGTGGACTCCTACTTGCTCGAACCTCTCGACACCGCCGGACGGATTTTCTCCGTGGACGATCCTGCCGGCGGGCGGCGCGTGGAGATCGACTGCACCCAAGCCCCGTACGTGACCGTCTGGAGCGACGGGCACGACTTTGTCTGTGTCGAACCCTGCTGGGGTCTGCCGGACGCGCACCAGCAAGTGCCCTTCGAGCAGAAGGCGGGCATTCAGGAGATCGCGCCCGGCGGCACGTTGGAGGGTGGACTGGTCTTGCGCGCCGGTTTCCACGGCTAAAACAAAGGTAGACCTCACGGCCGCTGTTCCTTAACTTACCAGGCTTCCTGCATGAACCGCGCGCTGCTCATCCTGCTCTTCTGCGGACTTGCCGGGATCAGCCGCGCCGCGGACGATCCCGAAATGAAGCTGCTGATGCGCGACCGGCAAATCGTGATCCTGGGCAGCTTCAGGAACTTCAAGGAAGCGAACGACTATGCCCGGGCGATCAGCCACAGATCGGGCGTGCCTTTCTCGCTCCAAGGCAAAATATACGACCATCAGCGCGGCTTGATCCTCCCGGACGACGATCCGGACACGTTCTACGCCGGCGCCTACTACCCGCGTCGTGACGACACGACGCACCTGCCCGGCCACGCGGAAGAGGTAGAGTATCTTTCCATCGAGCGTTCGGAAGCATATCCCGGCCTGCGGCCTGGCTACTACATCATCGTCGGCGGTCTCCACAACACCCGCCAGGAAACCGTGGCCACCCTGGCGCGTTTCCACTTGCCGGCCGCCGACGCCTACGTCAAGAAGACGCAGGTTTTCATGGGTTGCAGATACTGAAGGAAAAGATCATGCGTCAAGTTGGCATCGGGTTGGCGGGGCTGGGCACAGTTGGGGCGGGGGTCTACAAGCACCTTGCCCAAAACCGCGCCCTGCTGACGGAACGCATCGGCGCGGAACTCGTCGTGCGCCGCGCCGTCGTGCGCGATGTAAAGAAGCCCCGCGTCGCCGGCCCGCCCCCGGCCGAACTGACCACCCGCTGGCAAGACCTCATCGACGACCCGGGGGTCGAGGTCGTCGTCGAACTCATGGGCGGCATCGACGAGCCGCTCGCACTCATCCGCGCCGCCATCGACGCGGGCAAAACCGTCGTCACCGGCAACAAGGCGCTTCTCGCCGAGCATGGCCAGGAAATCTTCGCCCTCGCCGCGGAGAGGAAGGTGCCGGTCTTCTTCGAGGCCAGCACAGCCGGGGGCATTCCTATCATCAAGACGATCCGCGAGGCGCTCATCGCCAACCACATCGTTTCCATCCACGGCATCATCAACGGCACGAGCAACTACATCCTCACCCGCATGACCGACGCCGGGCTGGACTTCGCCGCGGCGCTGGCCGAAGCGCAGGCACAGGGCTACGCCGAAGCCGACCCGACGCTCGATGTCAACGGTTGGGACGCCGCGCACAAGGCCGTCATCCTGGCCTCGCTCGCCTACGGGTTCTGGGTGGGCACGGACAAGATTTTCGTTGAAGGCATCGACGGGCTCGCGGCCACGGATATCTGCTTCGCCGGTGAACTGGGATACCGCGTCAAGCTCCTGGCCGTCATCAAGGCCGATGACGGCAGCGTGGAGGTGCGCGTGCATCCGACCCTCGTGCCGAAGTCCCACGTCCTCGCCTCGGTGTCGGGCGTGTTCAACGCCGTGGCCGTGCGCGGCGACGTGGTGGGTGAGACGCTCTTTTACGGTCGTGGCGCGGGTCAGGACCCGACGGCCAGCGCGGTTATCAGCGATCTTGCGGAAGCCGCCGTCGCCCTCGGCGGCCAGCACCGCACGTATGGCTTCACCCCGCACGGACTCTACGGGACGTGCCGGCCGTTGGAAGAGATCGTCTCGCGCTACTATCTGCGTTTGGCCGTGGAGGATCGTCCCGGCGTGCTCGCACAGGTGGCGGGCATCCTGGGCAAAAACGACATCGGCATCTCGTCGGTCGTCCAGCCCGAGACCCACGACGCCAACGACCGCACACAGTTGGTCCTCATGCTCGACCGTGCCAGCCACCGCCAGATGGGGACGGCGCTTGACGAAATCCTACGCCTGGGCTGCGTGACGCCGCCAGCGGCACTCCTGCGCGTGGAGTCGTTCACGGCGAACTAGCCGCGCATCAGCCCGAGGTACCAGGCAACAATCCCCGGACCAGCGAACAGCCACAGGAGCGCCCCAACGGATAGGTATGGGCCGAAGGGGATTTTCAACGAACGCGTCTTCGGCCCGAGCGCCAGGAGTGTCACGCCGACGACCGAGCCCACCAGCGAGCCGATGGCCACGGTGAAGAAAATTGCCTTCCAACCCAAGAACGCCCCGATGCCCATCAGGAAGTACACGTCGCCGAAACCCATCGCCTCGCGTGGAAAGACGTATTCCTTCAAGCGGCCGGAGAACGTGTTGAGGGTTTCGAGCGCGTAGGTCTGGCCGTCGAGTTCCAGCCGGTTCCAGAAGCAGTGCAGGGTAGCGGCGGGATGTTCGCGTCCGGCGAGTTGGAGGGGTTCGCAGAAGAGGATGAGACGGTCCGTGGGGCGGGCGAAGTATTCGCTCCAGAGTTCGCGTTCACCGCCGATGACCATCTCCGCGTCGTCCTCGCCGACCGGCTGCCAAGTGAAATGAACGGCCTCGGGCAGGACGACGCGTTTCTTGCCGAAGGCCAGTTTGCCGGCCTGAACCACGCCCCACAGGAGCCCGTAGCCCGCCACCGCCCCCGTGAGCGACCACAAGAAGCCGGCAACGTGCGTCTCCTCACCCATGAGCAGCGGGATGGCAAAACTCAGGGCCAGCCCTGCACCGAAGCAGCCGAAGGTGATCTCGTGCGGAATGATGAAATGATCGAAGTCGATGAACGTCGCCACGATCACGAGCGAGACAAAAATCCAGTACGGCGGGACAAGAATCCAAGCGTCGTTGAAGCGCCGCCACACCGCGAAGAACAGGACGGCGGTGAGGAGTTCAACCAGTGGGTAGCGGACCGCGATGGGTTCCTTGCAAAAGCCGCACCGCCCGCGCAGGACCAGCCACGAGAGGATCGGGATGTTGTGGTACCAACGGAGTTGGTTCTTGCAGCGCGGGCAGAACGAACGCCTGGGTTCGTTGACCGCCATCCCAAGCGGCAGACGGTAGATGCAAACGTTCAGGAACGACCCGATCATCGCTCCGAGCACGAACGAGAAAACGTCGAAGATCCGCTCGTACACGACGGCGGGAACGGCGGGATCCGGAGGCATAGACAACGGCTAGCCTAGCAGGGAACGTGCGCGTCCCGCCGCAGATTATTCGCCGCGTGCCCGGGCCTTCTTGCTCTCGCACTCTTCCTGCAAGCGTCGAACCTCGCGCGAG
>CAXTQD010000041.1:5440-23343 GCA_964246175.1 uncultured Chthoniobacterales bacterium
GGCGAGAGCCTTCTGGAGTTCGGATTGGAGGAAGACTTCCCGTTCGGCGACCCGGGCCTTGTAGGTCGAGTCGATCTCGGCGAGCGCGGCACGCTGCTCGTCGGTGAGTTTGGCGACGGGCGAGCTTTTCTCCAGCCGCTCCATGGCGAGTTCGTAGGCGGATTTCATGGCGGTAGAGAAAGCTTTACAAGGTCGGGACGCGACAAGCAACCGGCCGGTGTAAGGTGGCGTACTCTTTTGCCCCACGACGACATGACGCGCCCGCCCGTTCTCCTCATCAGCACCGACTTTGACGGCACGCTTGTCGAACACGGGAGTCCCGCGCCGTTTTCGCCCGAACTCGTCGCGATTCTCCACGCCCTGCGCCGCCGCGGGGTGCGCTGGGCGATCAACACCGGACGCAGCCTGCCATGGATGGTTGACGGACTGAAGGCGTTTTCGCTGCCGATCCAACCGGACTTCGCCATCACCGCCGAACGCGAAATCCACGAGCCTGCCCTCAACGGCAACGGCTGGCGCGACCTCGGCGACTGGAACGCCGTCTGCCGCCAGCGGCACGAGGCGCTCTTCGAGGCCGCGGCGCCGGTTCTCGACGAGATCGTGCGCTTCGTGGAGAACGAGACGGCGGCCGAAGCGCGCTTCGCCCGACACACGGACCCGCGCGAGCCCAGTGCCACCCGCGACCCGCGCGAACTGAGCGGCTTCGTGGCGACCGGTGACGCGGAGATGGATCGCATCGTGGCTTTCATCGACCAGCGGCGCGAATCGGTGCCGAATTTATCGTACCAGCGCAATTCGATCTACCTGAGCCTTTGCCACCGGGACTATGACAAGGGCACGGCCTTGGCCGAACTCGGCCGCCTGCTCGGGGTCGGGCGGGAGTCGATCTTCGCGGTCGGCGACCACCAGAACGATCTCCCGATGCTCACGGGAGAACACGCCGGACACGTCGCGTGTCCGGGGAACTCCATCGCACAGGTCAAGACGACCGTGCGCGCGGCCGGCGGCTACGTGGCCGAGGCAGGCTACAGCGCAGGCGTGATCGAGGCGCTGCGGTATTATTGCGACGATCTGCCCTGAAGCGCTGCGTCAGAAATCTCCGTTGGTGAAGGAGCCCTTGAGCATGTCGCGGCTCTGCTTCTCACGCTCCTTGCGGGGGACTTCAAGTTCGTCCCACTTCGGGCGGTTGACGAAGACCAGCACCGCCCCCTTCAAATCCGTGCCGCTCTTGAGCAGGCAGTACGCCTTCCGGCCGACCCATTCGCGGATGTCGAGTTCGGCGGCGGTCTTGGCGTAGGTGCGGGTTTCCTTGGTGTGATCGTTGCCGTAGTGCGTCTCCAGGTAGCGCAGGACTTTTTTGACGTTGGTGACGCCGGCCACGTCGATGTCGATGGAGTACAGCTCGTCCTTGAAGAAGTTGTAGGTGATGCCCGTGATCTCCGCGCCCTCGAAGACCATCTTTTCCCCGGGACGAGTGAAGGTCGTGAAGCGGCCGGTGTCCTCCGTCTTACGCAGGCCCTGGAAGTTGCGCACGTTCGCCCCGAGCTGCGCGTCGGGCAGGCCGTTGTCGCGGTCGAGGTCTTCGAGGGTGCCTTCCGCGTGGGCATGCAGCGCGAAGAGCAGCGCGAGGATCGGCAGCGCCAGCCAGACCCGGCGCGCACGCCGCTGCGCCAGGGGAGAAACAGGGTTCGGTCGGGTTTGCATAAACTGGCACATTGCATACGCCCGCCAACGACCGGTGGCAAGTTCGGGCCGCTCGGTGCGGCGGCGGCGGACGATTTTATCTGCGTGCAATGTTTCCCCGCCCGCTGTTTGTCGCTCGCCGCCCTACTCGCGCTCGCCACCGGCCGTCTGGCTGCGCAGGATGTCACGGGCGGCGATTGGACCACCGACGCGCCCGGCACTCGACACAAGGTCTTGCTCGACCACCTGCCTCCTCCATTCGCCACCAAATCCGCCGGCAACGGGCCGCACATCATCCGCCACCCCGACGGCGCGACCTTGCGTGTGCCGGAAGGTTTCGTCGTGGAACCGTATGCCGAGGGATTCAAGAACCCGCGCAAGCTTGTCACCGCGCCCAACGGCGACATCTTCGTGGTCGAGAGCGGTCCGGGGACCATCCGCGTTCTGCGCGGCGGTGAAGGCCAAGGCTGGCCGGACACCAACGAGGTCTTTGCCGACGACGGCATGAAGAAACCTTTCGGCGCGGCCTTCTACCCGCCGGGACCGGACCCCCAGTTCCTTTACGTCGCCAACACGGACTCGGTCGTACGTTTCCCGTACCACAATGGCGATCTCAAGGCGACGGGTCCGGCCGAGAGCCTCGGCGTGACGCTCTCCAGCGGCGGGCTGCTCACCGGCGGCGGCCACTGGACGCGCGACCTCGCCTTCTCGCGCGACGGCCAGCGGATGTTCGTATCCATCGGCTCGAAGTCCAACGTGGACGAGGGCAATAACCCCGAGGAAAACCAGCGGGCGCGCATCTTCGAGTTCAAGCCGGACGGCACGGACCAGACCGTCTACGCCTCGGGCATCCGCAACGCCGTCGGCATCGCCGTGCGCCCCGGCACCGACGCCGAACTCTGGATGAGCACCAACGAACGCGACGGCCTCGGCGACGATCTCGTGCCCGACTACATCTCCCATGTCACAGAGGGTGGGTTCTACGGCTGGCCGTGGTTCTTCATGGGCAACCATCCCGACCCCCGCAAGAACGGCGAACACCCCGAACTCGGCCCCAAGACACTGGTTCCCGACGTGCCCTTGCAGAGCCATTCGGCGACGCTGAACATCCTTTTCTACACCGGCAAGCAGTTCCCTGCGACCTACCGCGGGCGCGCGTTCACGGCGATCCACGGTTCGTGGAACCGCACAACGCGCACGGGCTACAAGATCGTTTCCGTCAAGGTGGACGAGGACGGCAAGACGGACGGCAGCTACGAGGATTTCCTGACCGGCTTCGTCGCGGACAACGACCGGGTGTGGGGCCGGCCGGTGGGCCTGACGGTGGCGCGCGACGGCAGCCTGCTCTTCAGCGAAGACGGCAACAACACGCTCTGGCGCGTGCGTTACGCCGGGAAGTGAACCGGCGTGCGATTCCTACCAGCGATGAAACCCAGAGCTTTCTTCCTCCCGCTCGCCGCCGCGGCCGTGTTGCTGCCTGTAACGCTGCACGCCGGTGACCCCATCGAACCCGCCGTGCCGCCCGCACGCGGTAAGCCCGTGCTCGTCATCCACGACAGCAAGGACTCACAGACCTTCAACGCCGAAGGCCAGGATGTGACCGTCAATGGCAGTCATAATAAGGTTACCATCACGGGGGAGTGCCATGCGCTGACGATCAGCGGCGATGCCAACGCCGTGACCGTGGAAAAGGTGTCGAGCATCTCGATCACGGGCGCGGGCAATGAGATCCAATGGTCGAAGGCCCTGGATGGCGAGCGTCCGCAGGTCACTGATCAAGGCAAGACTAACCGGATCACGCATCCGGGCGGGTAGGCGGTCCGCCGCGACTGCGCGGCGTTCGTCACGTTGAAGGCACGACCTGCCAGCTCCGCAGCACACTGAAGCCTTCCTCGCGGACGGCGTCGAAGCTTTCTGCCGGGGCCACGCACGTCAGCGCAATCTGCTCGCGCGCGTTGACGTTGATAAATGACACGCTACGCCGGTACGCCTGCCCGAAGAATTCGTAAGTGAGGATGAACTCGTGGTCAGTCCAGCCGAAGATCGGCAGCGGGTTGTCGTGCTCTTCCCGGAATTGCACGTTCGTCGCGCCTTGAGGCACATCCGCCTGTGCGCGGCGCCGGTATACATCCAAGCCCGCGCCACGGAATTCCGTGCTCGCCGTCAGCGCGGATTTCTCCACGCGCACGAGGCTGTTGCGCACGTCCGGCGGGGTCAACGTCAGGGCTGCCGGGCTATCCGCGCGCGTCCACCGTGCCGGCAGGCTCAGCAGCACATCGGAACGCTCGTCGTTGTGCACGTAGAGTTGTTCCTTCGTGAACCCGTCCTCCTCCACGCTCTTCGTGCGCAGGACAAAGTCCAATGCACCCGCGCGCGGTGTCAAGCTGGCGGGGATTAGCAGGAAGGCAAGAGCGGTGAGCGTTTTCAAGGGTTGGCTTCGAGCACCCACCGACCGCGCGAATACGTTGTCGAACGCAGGTTGCCGGGCGGGGCGCTGGACAGGAAGTTGTCGTCGAAGAACCAACGGCGGTTGGGCGGGGAATACACGTTGCCCTTGCCGTAGGTGCCGGTGAAGTGCGTGCTGGCGTACAGTTCGCACATCGAGCCGTGGTAGGTGAAGTTGTCGCCGCCCCAGTTTTCCAGGAAGCGCGGGAAGTTGTGCGCGCCGCCGCTGGCCGCGGAGTTGGTGGTGAGCACCTGGCCGGAGACGATGGCGCTGTTCATCGTCGTCGGTACAGCGTTGCGGGAGCTCATGTCCAGGCCGCTGTTAAGGTCCGACCAAGCGTTGGAGAGAATCATCACCGCGTCGCCCATGATGGCGGCTGGTTTCTGCGTGTAGCCGCTGACCGTGTACTGCGTCGGATCGGAGTTCTTGTTGGACGCGGGCTGGCTAGTCGTGGTCACGGTGTTGCCCGGGCCGTCGGCTCCGTAGGTCGTGCCGGTGTTGTAGTCGCCCTGCACGTAGATGGCCCCGTCGGTGGCAATCGTCAGGCCGGCGTCGGGCAGCACGCCGCCTTTCCTGAGGCGGATGGCGTCGGAGTTGCCGGTGTTCCCGTTGCCATCGGCGTTGGTGGCATCGGTGATGTAGATTGTGCCGAGATAGCTGGGATTACTGCTGGCGTAGGTGTTGAGCGCGGGGGTCAGCTTGGATAAGTCCACGGTGTCGGCGTTGATCGTGCGACCCTCGCGGAAGTCGTAGATGGAGCCGGTGTTATCCACGGTGACGGCGGCGTTGATCTGGTCGGCGATGTTCTGATTGGCCGGATTGCTGGAGCCGGTGGGGACGACCTCCACGCTGTTCTCCACGTTGCTCGCCGGCGTGTACACGCGCACGACACGCGTCGGGTCCTTGCGGTTGATGATGATCCGGAGGCTCGCGCTGTTGAAGACGCGGTGCGCGGCGAAAGCGTCCGGGTCCGTGTAGGCGGTGTTCGCGTCGGGGTTGGTGGCGCTGACGGGCGAGGGACGCTCGATGATCTCGTGCGTGCCCGAAGCGTTGGGGTTATTGGGATCTACGACAGCGTTCGTGCTCATGCCCAAGGGATCGAGCGACTGTACCTGGGAGAGCTGCGAGCCCATCGAAGCGTTGTAGACCGGGTTCTTGTAGGAGCCCCAGTTGCCGCTTTCCTGGTTGTAAAGACTCTGGGTGACCCCCTCCACGTAACCCGGGATCTGGATGCCGCCGGTGTTGCCGGAGCCAGTCTGATAGAAGTTGCTCGGGTGCGTGGAGGCCGGATTAAGCGTGTTCTGATTGCCGTGGAAGGACACGTTGGAACTGAAGGTCAGGCCGCCGCCGCTACCGGCCACGGCGTACATGTTGGAGTTCGTGTGGACGAGGCCGTAGAGCGTCATGTTTGGCCCCGGGTGCAGTTCCAGGTCGTTCTGGAAGAAAAGCATCGCCTGGAACAACGACGCGTCGTACTGCTGGAAGTAGCGCGAGACCGTGACGGTGAAGTTCGGATCGTTGGTTTTTTGCACGGTGGCTACGGCGTGATAGCTGTAGGTGGTGGCGACCCAACTGGGAACGTTGTTCATCGCGCCCTTGGTACCGGAGCCCGTGCTGGGGCTGCTCGTACTGGCAGAGTTGGCGGCAAAATGGCTGATCGGAACCGGAGCATCCGTGCGGTCCACCGGCACGAGGGTCAGCGAGGCCAGCGTGAAGTTGTTCGAGGCCATCGCGATATTCAGAGGGGATTGCAGAGCGGCGGCGATGCTTTGGATGCTCCCTTTGGCGGTGTAGCTCGACGCACTGGGACTGATCGGGATGGATTGTGCCTGATGGGTCGAGACCCACTGGTACCAGTTTTGGTAGAGCGTCTCTAAAGCGCCGTTGGCAAGCGTCTGGGCCGTGGTCAGGTCGCGTGCGCGCCGCATGGCGAGGCCTGTGTTCGCGGTGTAGTCCACGGCCAGCCCGATGAACGACGCCAGGAGCGCGACGATGAACACGGCAACCACGAGCGTGCTGCCACGCACGCGGCGGCGAGCGACGGGAGGGAAAGCGGGAAAGTGCATGGGACGAAGCGGGGCAGGTTGGAGAGAGGCAGGGAAGGAAATCATTTGCTGGTCACCTTGTTGGCCATTTGCGGGCTGCTGAGCAGCGATACGTTGAACTCGCTGGAGGCGCTGGACTGGCGGTTGGTGATGGCGTTGGCGTAGTCAATCGCCCGCACCGGCAGGTTGATGGACAGCGCACCGTGCGGGACTCCGTAGTAGTTGAACGGTTGGACGGCGGCTCCGGTGTTGGCGTCGATCTGCGGCGGCGCGGGGTCCACGTCACGGATGAGGGTGAGGCCGCTGGTCATGTTGGCCGTGCTCGCGTAGCGGATCAGCCGGCTCTCCACCGGATTGTTCGCCGTGTCGGTGAGCGTGGAAACGGCGTAGACGACCTCGCGGACCACATAAACGCTCTGCGGGCCGGTGATGTTGGCGGGCAGCGCGGTGTTGCTCAGGTCCAGGGTGATGGTCAAAGTCGGTGAAGCGGTGTCGGCAACCGGGTTGCTGGTCGCGCCGTTGACCGACAGGATGCGCCGGCCGGGTTTTTGGACGGTGTTGCCGTTCATGGTCACGGTCTCGGGCATCCCGGAGGAAAACGGGGTGGGGGCCAGGATGACCAGTCGGTCGCCGACTTGCGGCATAGGCGCGTTCGTCGGCGTCGTGTTGCGCTTGAGGGTAATGGTGCCGGTGACGGGCACCGTGCTGAAGGCGGTTGCGCTCGCGCCCAGCGATCCCTCCATCTCGTACGCCGACCCGAGGTTGACCCACAGAAGGATGCCGTTAGCGGATTTAACCGTGTCGGGTTGGGGCCGGAGAATGCCTGTGTTGCCGCTGACGGTGTAGTTGACGAGGACAGGCGGCTCGATGGACAAGTCGATGTCGTGCTTGAGCCGCTCCAGGCTATACCGCAGCGAATTGTTCGATTTGTTGAGCGAGAGGTTGCGCGCGTAAAGAGCCAAATCGCCGACCAGCAGCGGGTAAGCAACACCTCCGCCGAGAACGAAGATGCCGACGGCGACCATCAACTCCGCGATCTTGTAACCGGCCCGAGAATGGAGCCGCCCGAGGGATGCACGCATAGGGTGGAGAGGGAAGGGCGGGATTGTTCAGCCCCCTTTAGCGGCCTTGAACGTCATCGCCTTGTAGTAGTAGGTCTGGTTGCGGTAGGTATATTGCAGCAGGAAGTTGACCTGCAGCAGGTCCGTGTTGGCCGTGCAGCCGTAGGTCGTGCCGACCGCTTGGATGCGCCAGTACAGCGTGCCGTTGACCACCGTGTTCGGCGTTGCGGCGCGGGTGACGGCCAGCGGGATGCTCGCCGGAACGGCGGGTGGGGGGCCAATGAACGCGCCCGCACAAGCCACGCCGTCAGGCGTCCCGTCGCCGTCGAGGTCGGTGCCCGCGGCGGTGGGGGCATAGGTGTTCCCGGCAGCCGAGGGATTGTTGCCAGTGTCATTGAGCAAGCGATTGACGTAATCTTCCACCACGGCCCTGGCAGCCTCGGCGTTGCGGTTGCGGGCGGCGCGCTCGTCGAAGAAGTTGAGCGACATCGTCGAGGTCACCAAGAAAATTGCCAGAATGGAGATGGCGACGAGGGCTTCCACGATGGTGAAAGCACTTGCTTGGAGAGCATTAACCTTTCGGAAAGGGTAACGAAGACGCATAGCGGAGAGTTCAACGTCGTAGAGCAAAGGCCACGCCAATCAAATCATGTAGCCAAACTTGTTGTGGTGAAAACCACTACCGCTCTGATGGGAAGCTCTCCTATACGCATCCAAGCGCCATCCTTTCTCAAAATTGATTTATCAAAATTGTAAACTGATGTACCCGGCTGAACCTAGCCTAGTCAGCGATTGAACTTCACTCCGCACCATGGCCGAAGGCGAATGGATCGAAACTGACGTACCCGCGCGCATGGATCGCCTGCCATGGAGCCGCTGGCATTGGCTGATCGTCACCGCGCTGGGTGTGACGTGGATACTGGACGGCTTGGAGGTAACTCTCGCCGGTGTGCTCGGCCCACAGCTTAAGGATCACGCCGCACTGGGCCTGACCGACGTGCAGGTGGGATTGAGTGCATCATCCTATCTTACCGGAGCGGTGTTGGGCGCGCTGGTGTTCGGCTACGGCACGGACCGGCTCGGGCGGAAAAAGCTCTTTTATGTCACGTTGGGGCTCTATCTATTGGCGACGGCGGCGACGGCGCTGTCGTGGAACTTCGCTTCTTACGCGGCGTTCCGCTTCCTGACCGGGGCCGGCATCGGCGGCGAGTACGCGGCGATTAACTCTGCCATCGACGAACTCATCCCCGCCCGCCGCCGCGGCCAAGTGGACCTCATCATCAACTCGACCTACTGGGTCGGCGCGGCCCTCGGCGCGGTGGCGGCGGTATTCTTGCTCGATCCGCGCTACCTGCCGGTGTGGCTGGGGTGGCGGTTCGCATTCGGCATTGGGGCGGTGTTGGGACTGGTGGTGCTGTTTTTCCGCGGCTGGGTGCCGGAGAGTCCGCGCTGGCTGATGATCCACGACCGCAAGGACGAGGCGGAGAAAATCGTCGCCGACGTGGAGCGGACCGTCACCGAGAACCACCCCGACCGGCTTCCGCCGATCGAAGGCAAGAAGGCCCGCCTACGCGAACGAGAGCACACCCCTTGGCCGGAAATCTGGCACGCCGTCGCCCACGAACATCGCCAAAGCTCGTTCCTCGGACTGTCGCTGATGGTGGCGCAGGCGTTTTTCTACAACGCGATTTTTTTCACGTTCGCGCAGGTGCTGCAAAAGTATTACGGCATCCCCGCTAACAAGGGCAGCCTCTACCTGTTCGTCTTCGCGCTGGGCAATGCTTTCGGGCCGGTGTTGATCGGCCACTTTTTCGACACCGTGGGCCGCAAGCCGATGATCGCCGGTACTTACGCGCTATCGGGGGTACTGCTGGCGGTCACGGGCTGGATGTTCAACGCCGGGATGCTCACGGCCACCACGCAAACGGTGGCGTGGACAGTAATTTTCTTCATCGCTTCGTCAGCGGCGAGTTCGGCGTACCTGACGGTCAGCGAGATTTTTCCGCTGGAAATCCGGGCGCTCGCCATCGCGCTTTTCTACGCGGTAGGCACCCTGGTGGGCGGAGTGGGCGCGCCGTCGCTCTTCGGCTGGCTGATGGAGAAGGAGTCCCGCGCATGGCTGTTCGGTGGCTATCTGATGGGGGCGGGGTTGATGGTGGCGGCGGCGCTGGTGGAACTGCGCATCGGCGTGCAGGCCGAAGGACGTTCGCTCGAAGACATCGCCGCGCCGCTGGCCGCGCGGGAGTGAAGATGAGGCGGCTTTCTTTACACGTTGGCCTTGTGGAACGAGGCCGACTCCGTTACGCTTCGCGGTTGCCATGATGGGTTTCGAGCGTTCGGACGATTATCAGCCGTTGTTCTGGGTGGCGGGTCGACCCGTCCACGTCACGCCGCTGCTGGTGTTCATGCACATCGCCGCGCTCCTGGTGTGCTCCATGTTGCAGGGGCTGCCCGTGCCGTACCTGGCGCTCTCTAGCGACGCGGTGTTCCACCATTGGGCGCTATGGCAGCCGCTGACGTACGCGTTCGACCATATTCTCAACGACCTCCAGGATACGATCACCTTCATTCTGGAGATGGTGCTGCTCTTTCAGTGGGGCCGTGAGGTGGAACGGTACTTTGGCCGCAAGATTTTCATCACACTGTACCTGGCGATGCTCGTGACCGCACCGGTCGTGCTGCTGACGTACGCGTCGGTGGGGCACTTCCCGATCATTTACTGGCGCTCGGGACTACTGCACTTCGGAGTGTTCGTGGCGTTCACGACGATCTATCCCAACGTGCAGTTCTTCTGGGGCATCGCCTCGAAGTGGGTGGCTTTGGCGGTGGCGGTACTCCTGTCGGCGGCTTTCTTCTCGCGGGCCGACTACGGGCAGCTCATGGTGCTGTGGTGCACAGTGGCGGTAGCCTACTTCGGGGTGCGCTACGCGAGCGTGGGCAGCGAGGCATTTTCGTTCCTCGGTAACCTGCGCGAGCGGTTGCCACGCAAGACCGCGCCACGTGGGGTGCGTCCGCGCCTGAAGCCGCGCCGGGCGGTCGACACAGCGGAACCCGCCGAGCCGGTGGGTGCGGTGAGCACTTCGTACCGGGCGTTCGGCGACGTGCACGAGTCCATCGACCCGTTGCTCGACAAGATCAGCAAGCACGGCCTCGCCAGCCTGACGCACAGCGAGCGCGCCACCTTGGAGCGCGCCCGCGTCTCCCTGCTGCGCAAGGACCGGGGTGGATGAGCGAGGACGCTCCGCTCGAACGCCTGCGCGCCATTGTCGCCCGGCTGCGCGCTCCCGATGGCTGCCCGTGGGACCGCGAACAAACCCACACCAGCCTGCGCACGGCCCTCATCGAGGAGACCTACGAGGTCCTCGCCGCCATCGAGGCCGACGACGACGCGAACTTTTGCGAGGAACTCGGCGACCTTCTGCTCCACGTCGTCATGCACGCGCAGATGGCCTCGGAGCGCGGGGCGTTCGACTTCGACGCCGTGGCGCGTGGCATCGGTGAGAAGATGATCCGCCGCCATCCGCACGTTTTCGGCGAGGATCGTCTGACGGACAGCGCGGCGGTGCTCGTGCGTTGGGACGAGATCAAGCGACAGGAAAAAGCCCGTGCTGGCCAGGCACCCGGGGCAGGGGAGCCGTCGCAGATGGACGGTCTGCCACCATCGTTGCCGGCGCTCATGCGCGCCCAGAAATGCCAGGAAAAAGCCGCCAAGATCGGCTTCGACTGGCCGGATATCTCCGGCGTGCAGGCGAAGGTCCACGAAGAGATCGCCGAAGTCGAAAGCGCTACCCCCGACACGGTCGGCGAGGAGATCGGCGATCTGCTCTTCGCCGCCGTCAACCTCGCCCGTTGGCACCACTTGGACGCCGAGACGGCCCTGCGGCACGCTACGGATAAGTTTTCGCGCCGTTTCCGGCATGTTGAGGCGGCGCTTCGGACACGGGGTCAGGCTTGGGAGGCGGCGACGTTCGAGGAGTTGGAAGCTCTGTGGAACGAGGCAAAGGCTGCCGGGAAATCCTGACCGATTTGCTGAACATTTTCGGTAGGTTTTGGTCTATATTACTGTAACCAACCGGCTGTTTTCCAGCCATCCATACACCCATGTTCCTACTTCTTCTGTTTGCTTTCGGTCTCTCCGGTCTGGCGGCCTTGTACGTCAAGAGCCAGATCGCCAAGTACAACAAAGTGCCTGCCACCAGCGGCTTGACCGGCGCGGAAACCGCCCAACACATCCTGCGGGCGAGCAATATCTACGATGTATCCGTCGTGCCTGCCAACGGCATGATGGGCGACCATTATAACCCGGCCAACAAGACCGTCAACCTGTCGCCCGACGTTTACAGCGGCACCTCGACGGCGGCGGTCGGCATCGCCGCGCATGAGTGCGGCCACGCCATCCAGCACCAGCACGCCTACGCTCCGCTGCAATTGCGTGCGGCCGTCGTGGGGATCACCCAGTTCAGCTCATCGCTGTTCTACCCCATCGTGATCGTGATGATGATGGGCATCCTGGCCCCGCACACCGGCTACACGGTGATGGCTGTCATTGCCATGATCGCCATGGGCTTCCAGTTGCTCACGCTGCCGGTGGAGTTTGACGCCTCGGCCCGCGCCAAGCGTCTCCTGCCGCAGTTGGGTATCATCCACGGTGCGGCGGAGGAGGGGGCGGTCAGCCACGTGCTCAACGCCGCCGCAATGACGTACGTCGCCGCGTTCCTCGTATCGTTGGCGAACGTGCTCTACTACCTCGCGCTCGCTAGCGGCGGCCGTCGCCGGTAAGCCGGGCAGCCACCACGCACGGTAACTTTCCATGGTTGCCGCGCCGCCCGGGCGCGTATACCCTGCCTACCCGTTTTGCGGGAGGCAGGGTTCTTATTTTTTGTTTATGTCCCAGGAAAAACAACCAAACGCCAAGGCCAACACCGAGCGCATGGAGAAGATCGTCAGCCTGTGCAAGGAGCGCGGGTTTGTCTTTCAGTCGAGCGAGATCTACGGCGGGCTGAACGGTTGCTGGGATTACGGTCCGCTCGGGGTCGAACTCAAGCGTAACCTGAAGGAGTTCTGGTGGCGGCGCATGACCCGCGAGCGTGACGATGTGGTCGGCCTCGACGGTTCCATCCTGATGAACCGC
Organism: uncultured Chthoniobacterales bacterium; assembly: GCA_964246175.1. Taxonomy (GTDB): domain Bacteria; phylum Verrucomicrobiota; class Verrucomicrobiia; order Chthoniobacterales; family SZAS-18; genus CAHJWO01. The sequence goes on from CAXTQD010000041.1 coordinate 17,807, forward strand.
CGCGTCTGGCAAGCCAGCGGTCACGAGGCGACGTTCTCCGATCCTATGGTGGATAGCCTCCTGACCAAGAAGCGTTACCGCGCCGACCAGATCGAGCCGCAGAGTGGCACCGTGTACCGCTTCACCGGCGCAGAGTCTGTGGCGAACAGTTGGAAGAATCAGAAGGACTTCGCCGTGCTCATCAAGAAGGGCGACAACGCCGAACGTGCTCGCAAGCTGGCGCGACAGTTCTACACGCAGGGCGCGCCAGCGGCGGTCGCCGAGAGCGTCGAACTGCAAGGCGAAACCACCGAGGCGGTAGAAAATTCCACGCAGTACGATCCCGAGAGTGGCAGCGCCTTGACCGAACCGCGCGCCTTCAACCTGATGTTCCGCACCTACGTCGGCGCGACGGAGGACGAAAGCAGCATCGCCTACCTACGTCCTGAGACGGCGCAGGCGATCTTCGTGCAGTTCAAGAATGTGCTCAGCGTCGCGCGCAAGAAGTTACCCTTCGGCATCGCGCAAATCGGCAAAGCGTTCCGCAACGAAATTAACCCGCGTAATTTTACCTTCCGCTCGCGCGAGTTCGAGCAGATGGAACTGGAATACTTCTGCCGGCCCGAACAGGGTATGGACCTACTCAACTACTGGCTGGAAGAGCGGCTGAAGTTCTACGAGGACATTGGCATCCCGCGCACCAAGCTGAAGGTGCTCGACGTACCAGCCGAGGATCGTTCGCACTACTCGAAGGGCACGTTCGACATCGAGTACGAGTTCCCCTTCGGCGTGCAGGAACTCGAAGGCGTCGCGTACCGCACTGACTACGACCTCAAGCAACACCAGGAACACAGCGGCAAGCCGCTCGAATACTTCGACGAGGAAACGAAGGAGAAGTTCATCCCGCACGTCGTCGAGCCCAGCGCCGGTGTGGACCGCACGGTGCTTGCGCTGCTCTGCGAGGCGTACGATGAGGAAACCATTACCGGCGAGGACGGCAAGACCGACGTGCGCACCGTGCTGCGCTTCCACCCGCGCGTGGCCCCGATCAAGTGCGGCGTGTTCCCGCTGCTCAAGAACAAGCCCGAACTTGTCGCCAAAGCCAAGGAAGTCGTCGCGCTTTTGCGTCGGCACATGAACGTGTTCTACGACCAGACCGGCGCCATCGGCCGTCGCTACCGTCGTCAGGACGAGGCAGGAACTCCGTTCGGGGTTACTATTGACTTCGAGACGCTCGGCGAGCGCGGCGACGAACTCAAGGACACCGTCACCTTGCGCCACCGCGACAGCATGAAGCAGGAACGCCTGCCTATCACAGAGTTGCCGGCTTACCTGCTCGCGCGCATCCTGTAGTTGCGCAGGCGGTTCTGACTATCGTTTGTTTGGGTCGGTCGGAGCAGGGGACACGGACAGTTCTTACGCAACGTCTGCGTTTGCCCCCGGGTAGGAGGCAGATCGTGGCAAGCTTCTTCGTGGATGGAATGATGGGATGGAGCCTTGATCCTCCCCCCAAAACGCGCTACCAACCTTCCATGGTCATCCTCCGTCGTTCGTTTGTCTGTGCGCTGCTGTTCTCGCCCGTCTTGCTGGCGGGCTGCGGGTCCTTTGCGGATTCCCATTACGCGCCTCGCCGGGGAGCGGAGGGCGGGTTCAGCGTGTTGGTGGACGGTCCGGACCATCCGGCGTCCACGCAGGTCTCGACGGACATCGGTACATTTGCGCAGAGCCGCGGATTTGCGCGCGAAGCTTCTCTGCCGCCGCCGTTCACCGATCCACTGACGCGCGAGCCGGTTCCGCGTGCGCCAGAACGCTACTTACGCGGCACGCTCGAACTTGAGGTCAGCTACCAACCCACCACACACCGCGTCTCGGCGTACCTGCACGACTCTAACAAGACGCGGGAGCGCAAGGCGATCCAGCGGTTCTACCAGGACTACCACCGGGAATTTGCGCCCCGTTACGGGCAACGGGACCCTATTTCGGAGAGCGCGTTTTCCAGCGACCAGCGCAACGGTTCAGACGACGAAGGGTCAACGTTCACTCCGGGGATCAACGACACGCGTTCGGTCGGTATGTCGCGCGGGCAGTAAGCCGTTCAGACTCACACCGCTGGCGCGGCTCAGTTCGCGCCGGCGGGCTCGGGAGCGCGGTCCTCGAAGCGCGTGTATTCCTTCAGGAACGTCAGCTTCACCTCACCCACCGGGCCGTTACGCTGTTTGGCGATGATGAGTTCGGCCTCCCCGCGCGTTTCTTCCTTCGCCTCTTCGTCCTCGGCGTAATATTCCGAGCGCACCAACAGGCCCACCAAGTCGGCGTCCTGTTCGATGCTGCCGGATTCGCGCAAGTCGCTCAAGCGCGGTTTGCCGCCCGCACGCGCTTCCGGATTCCGGTTCAACTGCGCGAGCACGATGATGGGGATGTTGAGTTCCTTGGCGAGCGCCTTGATGCCACTGCTGATCTCGGCAATTTCGATCTGCCGGTTTTCCTGACCGCGCTTGCTCGGGCTGCGCAGAAGCTGGAGGTAGTCGATGACGATCAGCTCGATGTTGTGCTTCTGCTTGAGGCGGCGAGATTTTGCGCGCAGTTCAAGGATGCTCAGACCCGAGGTATCGTCGATGTAGATTTCGCTGTCGGCCAACTTGCTGGCGGCGTTGGTCAGGTTCGGGAAATCGCGCTCGCTCAGGAAACCGTCACGGATCTTTTGCAGGTTCACCCTGGCGCGCGAACACAGCAGACGCTGGACAAGCTGCTGGCTGCTCATTTCCAGCGAGAAGATCGCCACGGGATGCTTGGCGTTGATGGCGACATGCTCGGCGATGTTCATGGCAAACGCCGTCTTACCCATCGACGGACGGGCGGCGATGACGATCATCTCCGCGCCGTGCAGACCGCTGGTCATACGGTCGATTTCGCTGAACCCGGTCGGCAGACCCGTGATCGCTCCCTTGCGGTCGTAGAGTTGTTCGATGGTTTCGATAGCTTGCATGACTTGGTCCTTCATCTTGGGCACTTCCTTGACGCGGTCCTCGTTGATGGCGAGCACGTTGCGCTCGACCTCATCCAGCAAAACGTTCACCTCGCCGGCGTCGTCGTACGCGCGGGCGGCACAATCCGTGCAGGTGGCAATGATGCGCCGCAGAGTGTGCTTCTCCCGGACGATGTCCAGGTAGTAGCCGGCATTCGCCGCCGTGGGCGTGAAGTCGATCAGGTTCGTGATGTACGCCGGGCCACCAACCGCTTCGAGTTGCTTCCGCTCACGCAGCGCCTGAGTAAGCGTGATGATGTCCGCGGGCTGCTGCTTGTCCCACAACTCGATGAGCAGCGCGAAAATCGTCTGGTGAGAGGGCTGGTAGAAGGCGTCGGCCTTGATGCGCTGGGCGCAATCGTCCATCACCTCCGCTGGCGCGATGAGCATGGAACCCAGCAGTCCCTGCTCTGCTTCCAAGCTGTGTGGAAGCGCTCTGTGAATATCCGGTGAAGAACCCTGTGAATAACTGCCTTCGCCTGCCGGGTTCTTCCCTCTCGCCGACCCCGTGCGTTCCCGGGGTTTCTCAGTGCCGTTCGGGGCAACCTGAGAGGTGGCGGGCATACGTTAACTTTTCTTCTTGGCTGCGTACTTCGACGGACCTTTTTTCTCACCTTCCGCCGGAGTAGCGGCCGGTTGTTCGGCGGCCGGAACAGGCTCGGTGGCAGACTTGACGTTGATCTTCAAGGTCGCGGTCACGTCGGTGTAAAGCTTGACGGGAATCTCGTGCGCGCCGGTTTCCTTGATCGGGCGTTCCAACTGGATGGCGTGGCGCTCGACCGTAGCGTTGGGGAGTTCCTTTTTGAGCGCGTCTTCGAGGTCCTTGACCGTGATCGAGCCGAACGCCTTGCCCTGCGAACCGGTTTCCAGCGTGAGGTTGAGCGTCAGCTTATTGATGCGGCGCGCGAGTTCGTCGGCGGCGTTTCGCTCCTCACCCTCACGCTTGGCGCGCTTGGCCTTGAGTAGGTTCAGTCGCTTGAGGGTCACCGGAGTCACCTCGTATGCCTTGCCGGTGGGCAGAAGGAAATTGCGCGCATAGCCGCGCTTGACCTTGACGATATCCGCCTCGGCACCGAGGCCGCGGATATTTTCGGTGAGAATGACTTCGGAAGTAGGCATGACGAACTCTGGTAAAACGGTGGACGCGCCTCACGGCGAGGTACGGAGATACGGTTTAGCCCGTTCCGGTCTTCGTGTCAACATGCGGTTGCAGTGGCGGCGGAGCCGCCGTTGCGGTGTAGTCAGGGGCCACGTTATGGGTTGCGATGCCACTTGTGCGGCGTTGACGGGAAAGAAATTCTGCCGTCTGCCTCGGCCAACGTGCCCGCAACGCAGGGGGCACCATCCGCAACGTGCCGCTAGGCGCACTCAGTCCCCGCTGATCACTTCCTTGTTCGTGCCGACCATGACCAAGCCGAAGCTGCGGCGGTCTTTGTCGGTGCGCGGCTCGAAGTTCTTCCAGGTGAACTGAAGGTGAGTCGGCGACAAGATCTTCCACGCCTTCTTTTCGGGTGAGGTGAAGGGGCCGCTCTCGAAAATCTGCTTTTTCTTGCCGCCAGTTTTCCAGGCGATGTCGTCGGCCGTCCAGCCATCGAGTGTCACGTCCACGTCCATCTGGCCGATCGTCCCACGCCAACTCGCCCCGGTCGCCGTGATGTACTCGAACATCTCAATGCCGCCGACCATGGAGCCGTTGTTCGCGGTGTAGCGGCGCTCAACGACCACGTCCTTGTCGGGCGGGAACTCCACCCACATCGTGTGCCAAGCCATGAGCACGCCGTCCTGCGGGGTGCCGGGCGTCCAACCGGCGTCCTCGCTGATCTTCACAAAGCCGTAATCCAGCTTGGACTCGACCTCCTTGCCGTCCACGAGCGTGTGCAGGTCACGCAGCGGCCCCGTGGTGTTGAGGTTCCCGTCCCAACCTTTTTTGTTCTGGGGGTCGCGCCGCTCGACCTCCTCGTTCGCCGCGCCGTAGTCGGGAAATCCGACGAGTTGGCGGGCGGGTTCCTTCGGCTTGTAGGACCGGAAGACGAACCGCGCGACCACATCGGAGTGATCGCGGCCGAACTTGACCGTGATCTGCTCGCTCTCCATGCGGATGATGCTCTCCTCGCCGGCCGTGCCGCCGCGCGGCTCGGGGCCGTATGCGCCCTCGTTCATGGCGGAGTCGTCGGCGCGCACCGACCAGGGCGCCGCGGCGGCGAGCGCAACGACGCACAGCCAACGGGAGAGGAGGAAGCGCATAAGAGGCTGATCAGCCGAGGAGTTCCGCGGGCACTTTGCCGCCGTTGGCCGCGAGCTTTTGCATGACTTCCTTGTGCAGCCACTCGTTCATCGCCGCCGAGTCGCTTTCGTTGCCGGAGTAGCCGAGTTCAGTGGCGAGGCTCTTGCGGGCGGAGAGGCTGCTGTCCATGCCGAGCAGCTTCATCATGTCCACGATGGAGTGCTTCCAGTCGAGTTTCTCGGAAGATTTCGAGTCGAGGTCGTTGAGGACGGCTGCCACGTCGACGGACTGCGCCGGCTGGGCCGCAGG
>CAXTQD010000042.1:0-1933 GCA_964246175.1 uncultured Chthoniobacterales bacterium
CCCATGGCTGCCACGGCCCCGAACTCGCGCAACCCCTACTTTTTAGACAGTCTCTCAGGGCGTCCATGCGCGGATCGTGCGGTCCCAGAGAGGGAACCTTGCGGCCGTCCGCCTTGGGCTTGAGGTCGTTGGTGCCTCCGCCGCCCTCCTGGGCGCGGGCGGTGTTGGCGGCGAGGATCATCGCGCCGCTGGCGGCGATAGTTTGCTTCAGAAGATCACGACGGCTGAGAGGTTCCATGAGGAGTGAAGTGGTAACGAATCTTGATATGCAATCGCATGGCCGCGTGTAGGCTGGCCGCATGAGCGGACAAGGTCGCTGGTCGCTGGCAGGGAAAAACGCGCTCGTCACCGGGGCAACCCGGGGCATTGGCCGGGCGGTGGCGGAGGAGTTCATGGAACTGGGTGCGCGGGTCTTCGCCGTGGCACGCGACGGCGGCGAGGTCGCGGCGCGGGTTGCCGAGTGGACCGGGCGCGGCTGGACGGCGGCGGGAGCGGCGGCGGATATGTCCACGACCGAAGGCCGGCAAAAGGCGGCCGACGCGGCGGCGGGGGCGTTCGACGGGTCGCTGGACGTGCTCGTCAACAACGCCGGCGGCAACATCCGCAAACGCGCTTTGGACTACGGCCCGGACGAGTTCCAACTCCTCATGGACCGCAACCTCGTCTCGGCGTGGGAACTGAGCCGCCTGGCACACCCGTTCCTGAAAAAGCGCGCGGGGACGTTCGAGGGCGGCAGCGCCATCGTGAACATCGGCAGCGTGGCGGGCCTGGTCGCGCTCCGCACGGGCGTGCCCTACGGCGCGAGCAAGGCGGCGATGTCGCAGATGACCCGCGGGCTGGCCGGCGAGTGGGCGGCGGATGGCATCCGGGTCAACTGCGTCGCGCCGTGGTACATCCGCACGCCCTTGGCGGAAACGGTGCTCAAGGACCCGGCGTACTACGCGGAGGTCGTCGCGCGCACGCCAGCCGGCCGCGTGGGCGAACCGCGCGAGGTGGCGACGGTGGCGGCGTTCCTGGCGATGGGCGCGGCGAGCTTCGTCACCGGCCAGACGGTCGCGGCGGATGGCGGATTTATGGCGTGGAGCTTCTGAAAACCAACCGGGCTTGGTCTCAGGTCTCCGCGTCCGGAGAACGTAGCCGTTCCGCGACACCCGCCGGCAGCGAACCCGGTGCGAGCCGCACGCGCAGCAGCACCGTGGCGTAGGACAACAACGCCAAGCCGCCGCCGAGCGCGGTGTTCACCGTGCGGCGCGCCACCACGACAGACGTGCTCAGCCCGCCGAAGTCCAGCAGGAACACGATGTAGCCGGTCAGGAAAATGGCGAACAGCCCGTAGTTGACGTTGATCAGCGCGTACGCCCCCCACGCGAACAGCATGATCAGCACAGCCGCCGTGACCGGCTCGGAAGGGAGAGCGTGCGCAAGCAGCGTTGCGAGAACGGCACCAAGGAGCGTGCCGGCAACCCGTTCCAGGCCGCGTTGGAGCGTTTCCTTGAAGCCGGGCTTGAGCACGATGAGCGCGGTCATGGGCACCCAGTAGCCGTTGGCGAGGTCCAGGTAACGGGCGAGTTCGGCCGCGGCGGCCACGGTCAGCCCCTGCCGTACGGCGTACTGGAAGGTCTCGCCGTGTTCACGCCACGCCCGCCAGAGCGCCGGCAGCGCTGACGAGAAGCCGGGGAAGGGGTCCTGCGCTTCCTCAGGGTGGATCGTGGCGCGCAGCCGCCAGTAGCCGACGACAAAGAGCGTCTCGAACGCCCCGCCGGCCAGGATGAAACCTGCACGCGAAGCAGCCAGTTCGAGCCCGACCGGGTAGCCGCTGGCGACGATGGCAAAGATCCCGCATTGCAGCCCGATCCAGAACGCTCCGGTGCCGAGCGCCAGCAGCATCCCACCGCCGAACCCCGCCCAGGCGGCGTTGAAAAGCGTTCCCGCG
>CAXTQD010000042.1:1943-22742 GCA_964246175.1 uncultured Chthoniobacterales bacterium
GCGACGCTTGCGTGGCTGACGAGCGAGCCGCCCAGGGTCGACACGGCCATGCCGAGCGTCGCCCACAGCATCGGGGCGATCCGGGAGCGGCCGAGTTGTTGGAACGAACCCATGCCCACGGAGAATGCCCCGCTGGCCGCCACCATGCCGGCGAGCGGGTTGCCCCCGACCAGACCGGCCGCGAGGCACGCGGCGATGGGCACCATGCACGGCAAGGCGCTTTGGGTGCGCTGCTGACGCCATTGGAGTTGGGCGGAGAGGTGCTCGAACATCGGCGGTTCAGACTGATTCGCCGCCCGCCTCCGCCGCCGGCCGGGTACGGTAGCCGGGCACGAACCGTTCGCGGAACTCCCCGAACGTGCCCGCCTCCAGTTCGTCGCGGACGCGTTCCATCAGGTGCAGGTAAAAGTGGAGATTGTGCAGCGAGACTAGGCGCAGACCGAGGATTTCCTCCGCCTTGAGCAAGTGGCGCAGGTAGCCGCGGCTGAATTCCTTGCAAGCCGGGCAGGTGCAGCCTTCCTCAATGGGGCCCTGGTCGGTGATGTAAACGGAGTTGCGCAGGTTCAGGGTGCCGGCGGCCGTGAAGGCCGTGCCGTTGCGGGCAATGCGCGTGGGCAAGACGCAGTCGAACATGTCCACTCCCCGCGCCACCATCTCGACCATCTGCGGCGGCGTGCCGAGGCCCATCGCGTAGCGGGGGCGGTCGGCGGGCAGGAAGGGTTCGCTGCGCTCGACGGCAAGCATCATCTCGTCCTCGGGTTCGCCCACGGACACGCCGCCGACTGCGTAGCCGTCCCAGTCCATCTCCACGAGGGCGCGAGCGGCCTTCTCCCGTAGGTCGGGGAAGGTCGCGCCCTGCACGATGCCGAAGCGGAGTTGCGGCAGGCCGGTCGTCTCGCTGACCGGGTGCGCGGCAGCCCAATTGCGGCAGCGGCGCGCCCAGCGCAGCGTCAGGTCGAGGGACTTGGCGGCGTAGTCGTGCTCGCAGGGCCAGGGCGGGCATTCGTCGAAGGCCATGTGGATGTCCGAGCCGAGCACACTCTGGATTTCCATGGCGGTCTCCGGGCCGATGAAGGTCGGTGTGCCGTCGAGGTGGTTCTGGAAATGGACGCCGTCCTCGGTGATGCGGCGGATTTTTGCCAGGGAGAACACCTGGTAGCCGCCCGAGTCGGTGAGGATCGGACCGTCCCAGCGCATGAAGCGGTGCAGCCCGCCGAAGCCCCGCATGACCTCCAGCCCCGGGCGGACGAAGAGATGGTAGGTGTTACCAAGAATGATCTGGGCGCGCAGGTCGCGGAGTTCGGCGGGGGAAACGGCCTTCACCGTGCCCTGCGTGCCCACGGGCATAAAGGCGGGTGTCTGGATCGTGCCGTGGGCGGTGGCGAGCGCGCCGCGGCGGGCGCGGGTGCGGGGGGCGTCGGTGGAGAGGAGTTGGAACATCAGATCATCGTGGCGAACACGAGAATGGTAAACAGAGTTGAGTGAGATTACAAAAATTAGTAGAAATTGCTAAACTTTATAAATTTGGTATAAACAGTGTGAATGGACCCTGTAAACAACCCTTTTTCTCCTGGTGCGGGTACGCCGCCGCCAGAGTTGGCAGGCCGGGATGCCCTTCGTGAGAAGGTGCGTGTGATGATTGAGCGGGTCCGACGTGGACGCCCAGACAAGAGCGTCCTGATGATAGGTCTGCGCGGTGTCGGTAAGACGGTGTTGCTGGATCAGATGCGCATTGATGCAGAAAGGGCCGGTAGCGAGACGATGCGCATCGAAGCTCCGGAGGACAGGTCACTTCCAGCCATTCTCGCTCCTCAACTACGTTTGGTTCTACTACGGCTTTCGCGCAGAGAACAGGTGAGAGACTTGGCTGAACGTGCCCTGCGCGCGCTGGCAGGCTTTGCCAAGGCTTTGAAGGTAAAGTACCAAGACTTGGACGTCGGCTTGGATTTTGCACCTGAGCCGGGGCTTGCAGACAGCGGCGACCTGGAGCACGACCTGCAAGCTTTGATCGAACTGCTCGGAGAGGCCGCCAAGAAGGCCGGAACGGCGGTGGTGATGTTCATCGATGAATTGCAGTACGTCGAAGAAAAGGAACTCGCGGCGCTGATCACTTCCCTGCACCGAGCGGCGCAGCGTCAGTTACCGGTGGCACTCGTCGGCGCGGGTTTACCACAGTTGCCGGGACGCATGGGACGAGCAAAATCGTATGCCGAAAGGCTTTTTGATTTTCCGATGATCGGTGCTTTGCCCGTCCAAGCGGCCGCGCTGGCCATCCGAAAACCTGTGGAGGATTTGTCGGCACGGATTGAGGACGAAGCTTTGGAATCGATTTTTTCGCAAACCCATGGCTATGCCTATTTTCTCCAGGAATGGGGGAAACACGCCTGGGATGTGGCGGCAAGCTCGCCGATCACCAAGCAGGACGTGGAGGAGGCATCCCGGACGGCGGTAGCGGCGTTGGACGACAGTTTCTTCAAGGTGCGACTGGAGCGGTTGAATCCGGCCGAAAAAAGGTATCTCCGGGCCATGGCGGAACTTGGCCCGGGGCCACACCGCTCTGGCGACATTGCAGGAAAGCTTGGCGGGAAAGTCACTTCCTACGGTCCGACACGTAGCCAGTTGATCGAGAAGGGGATGATCTGGAGTCCGAGCCACGGCGACACCGCGTTCACTGTCCCGCTGTTTGACGAGTTTATGCGTCGCACGATGCCCGGAGCTGACTGGAAGCGTTGAACTGCTGCATTTGAACGGCCGCAAAAATTGCGAAATTCCTCTTGCCGCCGTCAAAAACCCCTCTACATTGCTCGCTCCCTGAGTGGTGTAGTCCACGAGTGCCCGCCGGCTGTCCGGCGGGACTTTTTATCGGTGCCGTCCGGCGAATTCGCTTTCCCCGGACCGTTACGAGGACTCCCCTACAGAAGACGACCCTTTCAGCGACCAACAATCTAGACCATGCCCACGATCAACCAGCTCGTCCGTCACGGACGCAAGAAGGTGGCGGTGAAATCCAAGTCCCCCGCGCTCGCCAATTGTCCCCAGCGCCGCGGAGTTTGTGTGCAGGTCATGACGCGCACGCCCAAGAAGCCTAACTCGGCGTTGCGCAAAGTCGCCAAGGTTCGTCTGACTAACGGCCAGGAAGTCATCGCCTACATCCCGGGCGAAGGCCACAATTTGCAGGAACACTCCATCGTGCTGGTGCGCGGCGGCAAGGTCAAGGACCTGCCGGGCGTGCGCTACCACATCGTCCGTGGCACCCTGGACAGCCAAGGCGTCGATAAACGCCGCCGGGGCCGGTCCAAGTACGGCGCCAAGCGCCCGAAGCCGGGTGCGGCCACCGACGCCAAGGGCGGCAAGGGCGCGCCTGCCAAGGGCAAAAAGTAACCGCTGAGTTCCTGACTTTTAACTTTTTCACGCCATGTCCCGCCGCCGCCGCGTCCACAAGAAAGAAGAACGCCTCGACTCGCACTACGCCTCCCCCGTGGTCGCGCAGTTGATCTCGACCGTCATGATCTCGGGCAAGAAGTCGCTCGCCGAGCGCATCGTCTACGGTGCCATTGAGAAGAGCCGTGAGAACTCCGACACCGTTGACCCGCTCGAAGTGCTCCACAAGGCGCTCGACAACGTCAAGCCGCGCTTGGAGGTCAAGAGCCGCCGCGTCGGTGGTGCGACGTATCAGGTACCCATCGAGGTCAGCCCCGAACGCCAAATTTCTTTGGCGATGCGTTGGCTGGTCGGCTACGCCTCGGCCCGCCGCGGGGTTGGCTTGTCCGACGCACTCGCCAACGAAATCCGCGACGCGGCCAACGGCCAGGGCAACGCCATCAAGAAGCGCGACGACACCCACCGGATGGCCCAGGCTAACCGCGCCTTCGCCCACTTCCGCTACTAACTTTCCGTGAATCGAACCCGGAGCCGCAACGCTCCGGGTTTTCATTCCCAGACCTACCATTTTCTCAATCCATATGGCTGCTACTCTCGAAGCGACCAAGTCCGTTAATTCCCCGAACCGTGCGTTCCCGATGGAGCGCACGCGCAACATTGGCATCGCCGCGCACATCGACGCGGGCAAGACGACCCTGACCGAGCGCATCCTCTTCTACACCGGCACGATCCACAAGATCGGCGAGGTGCACGAAGGCACCACCGTCACCGACTGGATGGAGCAGGAGCGCGAACGCGGCATCACGATCACCTCCGCCGCCACGACCTGTTCGTGGAAGCAGCTCAAGCAGGAAGGCGTCTACAAGCTGTACGAAGGCCAGCAGATGCGGGTGAACATCATCGACACCCCCGGCCACGTGGACTTCACGGCTGAGGTGGAGCGTTCGCTCCGCGTGCTTGACGGTGCCATCGCCGTGTTCGACGCCGTGGCTGCCGTGCAGCCGCAGTCCGAGACCGTGTGGCGGCAGGCCAACAAGTACAAGGTGCCGCGCATTGCGTTCGTCAACAAGATGGATCGCGTCGGCTCCAACTTCGAGTTTTGCATCGAGGATATGCGCAAAAAGCTGGGCGCGAACGCTTGGCCGATCCTCATCCCTATCGGGAAAGAAGATTATCTCAAGGGCCAGATCGATGTGGTCAACCAGAAGGCGATTGTCTACGTAGACGACAACACGATGGGCTCGACCTACAACGTCGAGGAAATCCCCGACGAGTTGAAGGATGCCGCCAAGGCCGCTTACGACGACCTCGTCAGCGCCATCGCCGACCTGGACGACGAGGTGGGCATGATGTTCCTCGAAGAGAAGCCGATCTCGAAGGAGGATCTTAAGGCCGGCATCCGCCGTCAGACCATCGCTAACAAGTTCGTGCCCGTAGCGGGTGGTTCGGCGTTTAAGAACAAGGGTGTGCAGTACCTCCTCGACGCGGTCGTCGACTATCTGCCAGGCCCGCTGGACATCCCGGCAGCGCAGGGTCAAGACCCGGACAACCTCGAGAACCATCTTGAGGCTCAGCCCAACGACAGCGCCAACTTCTGCTCGCTGGCGTTTAAGCTCTGGAGTGACCCCTTCGTTGGTAAGCTCGTGTTCTTCCGCGTCTACAGCGGCAAGCTCTCGAAAGGCGACACCGTGTTGAACCCGCGCACCAACAAGCGCGAGCGTATCAGCCGCATCATCCAGATTCAGGCCGACAAGCGCGAGGACATCGACACCTGCTACTCGGGCGACATCGCGGCCATTGTCGGCATTAAGAACATTACCACGGGTGACACCCTTTGCGACGAGGACCACGGCATCTTGCTCGAACCCCCGTCGTTCCCCGACCCGGTCATTTCGATGGCCATCGAGCCGAAGACGAAGGTCGACCAAGAGAAGATGGGCAACGCGCTCCAGCGCCTGTCCGAAGAAGACCCAACCTTCCGCGTCTTCACGAACGAGGACACAGGCCAAACGATCATCGCCGGCATGGGCGAGCTGCACCTGGAAATCATCCGCGATCGGCTCCTGCGGGAGTTCAAGGTGGACGCGAACTCCGGCAAGCCGCAGATCGCCTATCGCGAGACCATCACGCTCCCCGCCACGGGCGAGGGCAAGCTGGTCAAGCAGTCGGGTGGCCGCGGTCAGTACGGTCACGTCATCGTCAACGTCCAGCCCAACGAGCGCGGCAAGGGCCTCACTATTGAGAATAAGGTGGTCGGCGGTACAATTCCCAAGGAATACATCCCCGCCTGCCGCAAAGGCATCGAAGAGGCGGTTCTCAACGGCGTGGTCGGCGGCTACCCAGTGGTTGATGTGAACGTCGACATCATCGACGGCAGCTACCACGACGTGGACTCCAACGAAATGGCGTTCAAGATGGCCGCCATCTTCGCGGTCAAGGACGGCTTCAAGAAGGCCAAGGCCATCCTGATGGAACCCATCATGAAGGTGGAGGTCGAGACGCCCGAGGACTACCAGGGCGACATCATGGGTGACTTGAGTCGCCGTCGCGCGGCGCTCAACGGCACCGAGATGAAGACCGTCAACGTTGCCGTCCAGGCCGACGTGCCGCTGGCCGAGATGTTCGGCTACGCGACGGCGATCCGCTCCCTATCCAAGGGTCGCGCTTCCTACACGATGGAGCCGAGCCACTTCGCGCAGGTTCCGGCCAACGTGCTGGCCGCCGTGCTCGACAACAAGGAAAAGTAACCGAAGGCCAAACGCCACAACCGCAGTCAAACCCCTTAGTTCTTACAAGTTATGGCAAACGGCCAACGCATTCGCATCCGCTTGAAAGGTTTCGACCACCGGATGCTCGATCAGTCCAGCGTGGAAATCGTGGAAACGGCCAAGCGCACCGGCGCGAAGGTGGCCGGCCCGATCCCGCTGCCGACCCAGATCGAGAAGTACACCGTCAACCGCTCCCCGCACGTGGACAAAAAGTCCATGGAGCAGTTTGAGATCCGCACCCACAAGCGTTTGCTCGACATCATCGAGCCGACGGCCAAGACCGTGGACGAACTGAAAAAATTAAATCTTCCGGCAGGGGTGGACATCACCATCAAAATCTGATAGGGGTACGCCCCTTTCACACAAACACCTTCCTCTATCATGAGCATTGGAATCATCGGTAAGAAGGTCGGCATGACCCGGGTCTACGACTCGGCAGGCAAGCTGACCCCGGTCACCGTCATCCTCGCGGGCGGCAACACGCTCACCCAGCGCAAGACCGTTGAACACGACGGCTATGCCGCTGTGCAGGTGGGCTTCGACACACAGAAGGCGCAGCGTCTCTCCAAGGCCGAACTCGGCCATTTTGCGAAGACGGACTGTGAGCCGAAGAAGAAGGTCGCCGAGTTCCGCCTCGACGCTGTCAACATGAACGGCACGGCCCAGAAGGCCGACTCCGAGTTGAGCCTGAGCGTGACCCAGTTCGAGGTCGGCCAGTACGTTGACGTGAGCGGGCGCTCCAAGGGCAAGGGCTTCATGGGCGTTATCCGCAAGCACAATTTCCACGGCCAAGGTGCAGCGCACGGTTCCAAAACCCATCGGCGCAACGGCTCCATCGGCTGCCGTTCGACCCCAGGCCGCATCTGGAAGAACCAAGGCATGGCTGGCCACCTGGGCTACGACAACTGCACGACGCAGAACCTCGTGATCTGCCAGGTCCGCGAATCCGAAGGCGTGATTCTCGTCAGCGGTGCGATCCCTGGCGCGAATGGTTCCTACGTGGAAGTTCGTCCTGCGATCAAGAAGAAGCAGGAGGAGCGTTACCAGTTCGATCGTAATGCCGCCAAAGCCGACGAAGGCAAGAAGCCGGTGAACCCGGCCAAGAAGAACAAGAAGTAATTTCGCCCATGAGCGCAACAGTTCTCACCCCCGAGGCGGCTAAGGACGCCAAGATCACCCTCATCACCAATGGTAAGGGTACACAGGCGGTTCACGACGCCGTCGTGGCGATGCGTGCCGCCCGCCGTTCTGGCACCGCCAGCGTCAAGACCAAAGCGACCGTCAGTGGCTCCGGCAAGAAGCCTTATCGCCAAAAAGGTACTGGCCGCGCTCGTGCCGGCTACATGAGCAGTCCGATCCGCGTCGGCGGCGGCGTGGTCTTTGGACCGCACCCGCGTTCCTACGCTAAGAAGGTCTCTAAGACGGTGCGACGTTTAGCTTTCCGAAAGGCGCTCAGCTCGCGCATCCTCGCCGGCGACGTGTCAGTGGTGGAAGCTTTTGCCGTGACTGAACTGAAGACCAAGGCCTTTTTGAAGCTCGTGGCTGACAACATCCAAACCGACGCCAAGAAGGTGCTCGTGGTCGGCGACCGGTTCGACGAGACGACCTACAAAGCTGGTCGCAACATCGGCCACGTCCAGATGGCGACGGCCGAATCCGTCAACACCGAGGACCTGCTGCGTTACAACAAAATCCTCGTGACCCAGGCAGCTCTGAACGTCCTGGGTGAGCGCACCGTTGCCCCTAACCGCACGCCCGGCAAAGCTATCCCCGCGCTATGAACGAACCTTTCGATATTGTCCAGACTGTCCGGTTGACTGAAAAAGCGACGCTCCTGAGCGAAAAGGAAAATAAGTATGTTTTCCAAGTAGCTCCGCGCGCGAACAAGATTCAGATCAAGGCCGCCATTGAGGCGTTGATCAAGAAGAAGGTCATCGCCGTCAACACCGCTAATTACGCCGGCAAGGACAAGCGCAACCGCCGTCCCGACGCCGGCCGCAAGGCCCATTGGAAGAAGGCCATCGTCACCTTGGCCGAAGGCGAGAAGCTCGACTTCGCTTAACTCTTTAACCGCCTCCTGTTATGGCTCTCAAATTTCATCGTCCGTTGACGCCGGCCAGCCGCTACAAGCAGTTGCCGAAGTTCGACGAGATCACCAAGCACACGCCCGAGAAGTCGCTGCTGGTCACCAAGAAGAAAACCGGTGGTCGCAACAACAACGGCCGCTTGACCTCCCGGCACATCGGCGGTGGGCACAAGCAGAAAATTCGTCTTATCGACTTCAAGCGCAAAAAGCATGGCGTCTCGGCGGAAGTACTCGGTATCGAGTACGATCCGATTCGCACGGCTCGCATCGCGCTGCTCCAATATAAGGACGGCGAGAAGGCGTACATCCTCGCCCCGGACGGCTTGAAGGTCGGCGCGAGCGTTTCCTCCGGTCCCGACGTGGCGCCGGAGGTCGGCAACGCACTGCCGCTGAAGTTCATCCCACTTGGCACGAGCATTCACAACGTTGAGTTGATGCCCGGTCGCGGCGGCCAGATCGCGCGTTCGGCCGGTCAGCAGGTCATCCTCAACAACCGAGAGGGCGAATATGCGCTGGTGAAGATGCCGTCGGGCGAAATCCGCCGTATTCACGTTGAGGCTTACGCGACCATCGGCCAGGTCGGCAACATCGACCATATGAACGTGTCCAGCGGGAAGGCTGGGCGCACGCGCCACCAGGGCCGTCGTCCGCACGTTCGCGGTATGGTCATGAATCCGGTCGATCACCCGATGGGTGGCGGTCAGGGCAAGAGCAAGGGGGGTGGAGGACGCCATCATCCGATGAGCCCATGGGGCCAGTTGGCCAAGGGTTTTAAGACCCGGCAGAAACACAAGCCGACGGACCGGTGGATCGTCGAGCGTCGCAACGCTGCCAAGAAGAACTCTTAACGTCTCACGCTAAATACCTATGGGTAGATCATTGAAAAAAGGCCCGTTCGTCGCGGCTCACTTGCTGGAGAAGGTCGACAAAATGGGCAGCAACCGCCGTCCCATCAAAACATGGGCGCGTGCGTCCATGATCATCCCCGACTTCGTGGGACACACGTTCCTGGTCCACAACGGCAAAATCTTTAACAGCGTGTTCGTCACTGAGAACATGGTCGGCCACAAGCTGGGCGAGTTCTCCCCGACGCGCACCTTCAAGAAACACGGCGCACACACCGCCAAGGTCACTAAGTAAACACTTAACGAAGCACTGGTTTATGCCTAGGTCCGCGTGGCGGCTCGCGGCGATTTTACTGGGACTTTTCTCGGCAATCGCCAACGGCCAACAGGGACCAACCGTCTGGGTCACCCCGGCTTCTAAAGCCCCAACCCAGCCTTCGCTCTCCGTCATCCCCGACGACCCCGGCCTCGACCAGCCCTCCGCCAACCTTAAACGACAACTCAAGGAAACCGAAGACCGGCTGCACGCCTTTGAGGCGGAGAACGAAGCCCTGCGCCGGCGCAATGACTCGAACAAGGAGACGATCCACACCCTCACTGAAAGCTTGGCGGTCGCCAACGCGGAATGTGAGGTGTTCCGTCGTCAGAGTGGAGAACTGAAACTGCGGATGGAGGCACTCGGTCTCGCCGCGGTCGGAGACAACAAGGAAGCTCTCGAACAGCGGCTCTTGCAAGCGGTGCGCGACCTCGCACTGGTCCGGGACGAAAAGGACAAGCTTGCCGAGCGCCTCGTGGCTCTCTCCGAATCAACGATGCTCTACCTGAAGACGGCGACCAGCAGCGACGCCAAGTTGCGGTTGGAGATTGAAGGCCAACTCCGCGAAGCGAACAAGTCCGTCGGCGACACTGCCGCACAGGATGCCGGCCAGAACACAAACGCTTCCGTGGACCTTTCGGATGGCCGGGTGCTCAGCTTCAAGGAAGAATACTCATTGATCGTCATCAACCTAGGCAGCAAGGCTGGCGTGAAGGTCGGCACTCCGTTCTTGGTGACACGTGACGGGCGGTTGGTGGCGAAAGCCCGGGTAGTGGATGTCCGGGAACGCTACAGCGGGGCGATCATTGAGGAATACGGTTCACCCAAGGAAAAAGTGAAAGTTGGCGACCAGATGCACGTTGATTTTCAATCCTAAGATTTCACAGCGCAGACACTCAAACGAAAGACAAGTCATGGAAGTTCTCTCAGTTTATCGCGGCGCACGAATCTCGGCCTTCAAGGCGCGGGAACTCACGCGCGAAATCCAGGGCCTCGCTGCTTCGGCCGCGTTGGACCTGATCGCCTTCAGCCCGAAGAAGGCTGCGCTGCTCGTTGGCAAGACGCTCAAGAGCGCCATCGCCAACGCCGAAAACAACAATGAATTGAAGGTCGATACCCTGGTGGTCAAAGAAGCCACGGTGGGCGAAGGCCAGACGATGAAGCGCGGCAAGTCGCGCGCCCGTGGTTCGTCGAGCACGATCCGCAAACGTACGAGTCATATCCGAATCGTGCTGACCGACGAGATCGAACTCCCGCAGCGCAAAGCCCCGACGAAGCCCGGCGCGAAGAAGAAGGTCACCGCGCCACCCGCTGCAAAGAAGCCTGCTCCGGCCGTTGTCCCGCAGTCCACCGCGGAGGAACTCCCTGCCACCGAGGCGCCGAAAGGTCCTGTGGATGTGGAGACAGAAACCAAGGCCCAGCCCGCCACGCAGGCGGACGTTGGTCCCGGCGAAACTGCCGCCGCCGAGAAGTTGAGTTCTGACCAGGACACCACCAAGAGCTAACCGCCCCCAAATTTTACCAACGCACCGTTTTTATGGGACAGAAAGTTAACCCTACCGGCTATCGCCTCGCGCTTACCAAAGACTGGCGTTCGCGCTGGTACGCCAATCCGAAAGAGTACCCAGACTTCTTGCACAAGGACATCGAAATCCGTGCCTATGTGAAGAAGAAGCTCCAGAGCGCTGCCGTGGCTCGTATCGTTATCGAACGCGCTTGGAACAGTCTGCGTGTGACGATCTTTACCGCGCGCCCTGGCATCGTGATCGGCCGCAAGGGTGCGGAGATCGAGAAGATGACTGAGGACATCTCCCGCATGAGCGGCGGCAAGAGCGTCAAGATCGACATCCAAGAGATCAAGACCCCGGAACTTGAAGCTCAGCTTGTCGCCGAGAACATCGCCCTGCAGCTGGAGCGTCGTATCTCGTTCCGCCGTGCGATGAAGAAAGCCGTACAGACGACGATGGACTTTGGTGCTTTGGGCATCAAGTTGCGCGTCGCTGGCCGTCTCAACGGTGCTGAAATTTCCCGTGCGGAGTTGACTCGTGACGGCAAGACGCCGCTGCACACGCTCCGCAGCCACATTGACTACGGTTTCCATGAGGCGAACACCCTCTACGGCAAGATCGGTGTGAAGTGCTGGGTCTGTAAGAGCGACCCGCAGCAGAGCTTCAACCAGCCCGAGGGTGCCGCGGCCGAAGCCCGCGAGCGTCGCGGTCCGCGCCGTGATGGCCGCCGTGATGACCGTGGCCCGCGTCGTGACAGCCCCGGCGGCACGCCGGTGGGTGGCGAGACCGTCGCCCACACCGAGACCGCTGCGAACACGTCGGGAGCCAGCAGCGCGCCCGCTCCCGAGACGGCGGGTGCGTTCGGTGCGACCCAGCCGTAATTTCCCCAACCGCTAATTTCCCCAAGGAGAAAGACCTATGCCATTGATGCCCAAGAGAGTGAAGTTTCGCAAATCCCAGCGCGGCACCCGCGCCGGGACGGCGACCCGCAACACGCGGATTGCCTTCGGCGAATTTGCCCTGCAAACCCTGGAGCGCGGCTGGATCACCAACACGCAGATCGAGGCCGCCCGCGTTGCGCTCACCCGTAACATGAAGCGAAAGGGCAAGCTCTGGATCAAAATTTTCCCCGACAAGAGCGTCACCGCTCGCCCGCCGGAAACCCGCATGGGCAAGGGGAAGGGCCAGCCAGAGTATTGGGTGGCCGTGGTGCGTCCGGGGAATATTCTCTTCGAGATGGACGGTATCCCGGAATCTGTGGCGCGGGAATCCCTGCGCCTCGCAGCTGACAAGCTGCCGTTGCGCACGAAGTTCCTAACCCGCCACCGCGCCGCGCCCATCGCCAAGAGCGACACTGGCTCGCTGAAGATTGCTAATGACCACCAACCGGAGGCGCAGCCTGCGACGGCCGCTTAATTCATGAAGATCAAGGAAATCCGTGAACTCAGCAGCGACGAACTTGGTGGCCGCAAACGCGAGTTGCGCCAAGAAGTGTTCAACCTGCGCATGCAGCAAGCCAGCGGTCAGATGGAACGCCCTAGCCGCTTGAAGGACATCCGCAAGGAAGTTGCCCGCATTGAGACGGTCCTCTCCGAGCGCAACAACAAGAAGGCCACAGCCTAACCTACCTTTCCGCACATGAGCGAAATTCCCACCACCAAAACGTCTGCTCCGCCTGCGATGGCCGAGGCTGGCACGGAGACCAAGACCCGCGGTCTGCGCAAGACGCGCATCGGCGTCGTCATCTCTAACAAAATGGCCAAGACAGCCGTGATCGAGACGGTCACCCGTGTGCCACACCCGAAGTTCCGCAAGATCATCAAACAGAGCAAGAAGTTCTATGCGCATGACGAGGAGAGTAAGGCACAGGTCGGCGACCTCGTGCGCATCATGGAAACCCGTCCTTTGAGCAAGCTCAAACGCTGGCGCTTGGTTGAGGTGCTCAAACACTGATTCGTAACCAGCGCGGCGGCTTGTGAACGGCCGCCGAACACTTTCCGGAAAGGCTCATCTATATGCTCCAAATTCGTACCCGCATCGACGTGGCCGACAACAGCGGCGCACGCATGGCGACGATGATCGGCGTCATCGGCAAGGCTACCATGACGGCGGCGGTCGGCGATGTCATCACCGCTAACGTCAAGGAAGCCACTCCCGGTGGCACCGTGAAGAAGGGCGACGTAGTGCGCGCGGTCGTCGTGAGGACCAAGCAGCCCATCAAACGGCCGGACGGTTCCTACCTGCGCTTCGACAACAACGCCATCGTTATCATCGACAAAGACCTGAACCCGCGCGGTACGCGCATCTTCGGTCCCGTTGCCCGCGAACTGCGCGAACGCAACTTCATGAAGATCGTGTCCTTGGCTCCGGAGGTTCTCTAACGCTATGGCTACTGCAACCACTTCCCGCAAGAAGACCCATGTCAAAAAAGGCGATCAGGTCACGGTGATCGCTGGCAACGCCAAGGGCGAGAGCGGCCGTATCCTCCAGGTCCTCGTCAAGAAGGATCGAGTGATCGTCGAGGGTGTCCGCAAGATCAAAAAGCACGCGCAAAAGTCTCAGGACCGCCCAAATGGCGGCATCATTGAGCGCGAAGGCCCGATTCATATTTCCAACGTCAAGCTCGTCGAGGCCGCTCCTGCCGAGGAAAAAAAGGCTGAACACAGCAAGAAAAAGAAGTAAGCGGTTGACTCTTTGCCGCTAAGCGGCAAATTAACCGCCCCACCGACCGCGGCCGGTTGAAAGTCGGCCGCATCCCGTTTTATGGAAGTCGAACTCTACAACGAATATAAGAATCAGGTCGTGCCTGCTCTCAAGGAGAAGCACGGCTATAAGAACGTCCACCAAATCCCCAAGCTGGAGAAGGTGGTCATCAACGCTTGCGTTGGCTCTGCGCCTGACGTGAAAGCGGCGCTCGAAGAGGCGAAGAAGGAACTCGCCACTATCACCGGCCAGAAGCCGATGGAGACGCGTGCCAAAAAGAGCATCGCCAACTTCAAGCTGCGCGAGAATCAGGCCATCGGGGCAAAGGTGACGCTGCGCGGTGCGGCGATGTACGAGTTCTTAGAGCGTCTCATCAAGACGGCGTTGCCCCGCATCCGCGACTTCCGCGGGGTTAGCCCGCGTGCGTTCGATGGGCAGGGTAACTACACGCTCGGCGTGCCCGATCAATCCATCTTCCCCGAGATCGAACTGGATAAAATCCAGCGGAACATCGGCTTCGACGTGAGCATCGTCACTTCGACCAAGTCGAACGAGGAGGCCAAGTCGCTCCTGTCCGAACTCGGCATGCCCTTCAGCGACCGTAAGAAAGCTGCCTAATTTCCCGTTCCTCATGAGTGCTTTGACCGATCCTATCGCTGATTTCTTGACCCGCCTGCGCAATGCTAGCCGTGCGCAGAAGCACGAGCTGTCCCTGCCGTTCTCGAATATTAAAAACGACATGGCCCGCGTGCTCAAGACTGAAGGCTACATCGCCGACTTTTCCGTCCAGGGCGACGGTGCGGAGAAATCGATCCGCGTGACGACGAAGTTCGTCGAGCAAACGCCGGCCATCAGCGGCCTCAAGCGCGTTAGTCGTCCGGGCCTGCGTCGGTACGTTGGGGCAGGAGAAATTCCGCGTGTGCGCGGCGGGCAGGGTATCGCAATCCTCTCGACGCCGCGTGGCGTGTTGAGTGGGCGCGAGGCCAAGCGCCAGAACGTCGGCGGCGAACTGCTCGCCTACGTTTACTAAGAACTTTTTCATCTAAGCCCAAGAAAACAGACTCCTATGTCTCGTATCGGCAACAAAAGCATCGACCTTCCTGACAAAGTCAAAGTCAGTGTCGCGGACGGCGGTCTCATTAACGTCGAAGGCCCGAAGGGCAAGCTAAGTTACACGCTGCCCCGCGTGATCACCGCCAAGTCAGAAGGCAATAAGTTCACCCTCGCCCGTCCCGACGATGAGCGCGCCAGCAAGGCACTCCATGGCCTTGCGCGCAGTCTCGTGGCGAACATGGTCACAGGTGTCAGTGCCGGTTACGCCAAGGACCTCGAAATCCAAGGCGTCGGTTTCAAGGCGGCTGTCCAAGGTACGAATCTCAACCTGAGCCTCGGCAAGTCGCACCCAATTCTTCATCCGATCCCGGCTGGTATCAAGGTGACGGTTACCGATAACACCAGGCTGCGCGTCGAAGGTATCGATAAGCAGGCCGTCGGTCAAGTCGCAGCGGATATCCGCGGCTACTACCCGCCGGAGCCTTACAAGGGAAAGGGCGTGCGCTATGCGGGCGAGAACGTCAAGCGCAAGGAAGGCAAGACCGTCCAGTAACCTTCTCATCTTCATCTCCTACTTTCCCGACGTATGGCTAAAGCCGATCGCCGCATCATCCGTAATCGTATCCACCTGCGTATCCGCAAGAAGATCAGCGGCACGCCCGAGCGTCCCCGCTTGAGCGTGTTCTTCTCTGGCCGACACGTGTACGCGCAAATCATCGAAGACACCGCCGGCAAGACCCTTGCCGCTGTCAACACGACGGAGGCCAGCCTCCGTGACGACAAGGCGACGCGCGCTAACATCCCGACTGCCGAAAAGGTGGGCTCGCTTTTGGCCGAACGTGCCAAGGCGCAGAACATTAGCCGTGTGGTCTTCGACCGTGGCGGTGCGATCTACCACGGTAAGGTCAAAGCGCTCGCCGACGCCGCGCGTGCGACAGGCCTTGATTTCTAACCCTCCGATTTCAACGATTTCCCCATCTTACTATGCCAGGCCAACAATCCGGCGGCGGCAATCGCCGTAACGACCGTTCCCGCGACACCGACAACAGCCGTACGGCGGCGCGCGGTGAAACGACCGAGAAGGTCGTGTTCATCAACCGCTGCGCCAAGGTTGTGAAGGGCGGACGCCGCTTCTCGTTCAGCGCGCTCATCGTCGCAGGTGACCACGACGGTAAGGTCGGCTGCGGCTTCGGCAAGGCCAACGAGGTCGCTGAGGCCATCCGCAAGGCTTCCGAGAGTGCCCGCAAGGCGATGGTCAAGGTCTCCATCCACGGCAACACGATCCCGCATGAGGTTCTCGGCGAGTTTGGCGGTGGCCGCGTGCTGCTGCGTCCGGCGTCGCCGGGTACGGGCGTCATCGCCGGCGGCGGCGTGCGTGCGGTCGTGGAAGCGGCTGGCATCAAGGACGTGCTCGCCAAAAGCCTTGGCTCGGGTAATCACGCCAATGTGGTCAAGGCCACGCTGGAAGCTCTTGGTCAACTCCGCCTGCGTGATCAGACGATGAAGCTGCGCGGCATCCCGATGCGTGGCGGCAGCGGCCCGGAAGGTAGCGTGGACTCTGTTCCTGGCTCCGAACCGCTCGCGGTCGCCAACGCCTAACCAAGTTTTTTGTTTTATGCGACTCCACACTCTGCAACCCCGGCCCGGCGCCAAGCACCGCACTAAGCGGCTCGGCTGCGGTGAGAGCAGCGGCCACGGCAAGACCAGCGGCAAGGGCCACAAAGGCCAGAAAGCCCGTTCCGGCGGCAGTATCCGTCTTGGCTTTGAAGGCGGTCAGATGCCGCTCATCCGCCGTTTGCCCAAGCGCGGCTTCAACAACGCTCAGTTCAAGAAGAAGATCGCCGCCGTCAACCTCGGCTCGCTCGCTGCGCTTGAAGTCGACGGTCTGATCAACGAGGCCACACTCTTGGAGTATGGTCTGGTCCGGGGCCGTTATGACGGCATCAAGATCCTTGGCACTGGCGATCTGACCAAAAAGATTACGGTCGAGGCTGATTACATCAGCGCTTCTGCCCGCGAGAAGATTGAGTCGGCCGGTGGCACGGTGACCCTGCGCGGCGACAAGGCCGACGACACCACGACCGCCTAAACTGCTTCCCCTACGAAGGCAGAACGCGGAAGGCAGACTTTCCCTCACCGGAACGTTGCCTTTTGCCTTCTGCCTTCGGTATTTTCCGGCTCCCGACATTGCTTGCTTTCGCGTCGCGTTGCGCGTACTTGATTGTTCCCTCCGACCCTTCCCATGCTCTCCGCTTTTGCCAACACGCTGAAGGTTCCCGAACTCCGGGCGAGAATCCTTTTTACCCTCGCAGTCATCATCGTCGTGCGCTTGGGTGCGCAGATCACTAGCCCTGGCGTCAACGCCGCGGTGCTCCACGAGTGGTTTCGCAACCAAGTGGATAACCAGCAGAGCGGCTCGGTCGTGGCGTTGTTCAACATCTTCAGCGGCGGCGCCCTGGAGAACTGCGCAATCTTCTCGCTGGGCATCATGCCGTACATCAGCGCGTCAATCATGCTTCAACTCCTCGGCGCGGTGGTCCCCCAACTCGCCAAACTCCAGAAGGAGGATGGCGGCCGGCAGAAGATCAGCCAGTACACCCGCTACGCGACAGTTGTCCTATGCATCGTGCAGGGTTACCTGCTGGCAAAGTCCTTCCAGAATCCGGCTGGCAGCCTGAACTTCCTGCCCGGCATTACCACAACCGAACAGCGGCTGGGTTTGTCGCTTGTGGATGAGAGTGTCCGTGGGTTCGGCTTCGAGGTTATCACGGTCATCAGCATGACGGCTGGCACCATGCTGCTCATGTGGCTGGGTGATCAGATCACCGAACGCGGCATTGGCAACGGCATCTCGCTCATCATCACCATTGGTATCGTTGCGCGCCTGCCCGCCGCCTTGATCCAGGCGTGGCACACCTTCGTGCCATCCGCCGCTGGTCCGGCCAAGGCGAACCCGCTCATCCTCGTGGCGATGGTGGCGTTCTTTGTGATCGTGATCGCGTCGATCATCGCCATTACACAAGCGCAGCGAAAGATTAGCGTGACTTACGCCCGACGCGTCGTCGGTCGCAAGGAATACCGCGGCGGCACGCAGACGCTCCCGCTCAAGCTGAACTACGCGGGCGTCATGCCGATCATCTTCGGTCAGTCGTTGCTGATCTTCCCCTCGTCGATCATCAACATGCTTTTCCCAAACTCGCTCTACGCGCGAGAGATCGCTTCCAACCTCGCCAACGGCTGGATGCATTATGCGTTGTACGCGTTAATGATCTTTTTCTTCAGCTATTTCTGGGTGGCGATGATGTTCCAGCCCAACCAGATCGCCGACGATCTCAAGAAGAACGGTGGTTACATCCCGGGCGTGCGTCCGGGCAAGCCGACGGCGGAGTTCCTCGACTACACGATGTCGCGGCTGACGTTCGCGGGCGCAGTGTTCCTCATCATTGTCGCCATTCTGCCGCAGATGCTTTCGCGCGCCATGAATGTGCCTTATATCACGGCGCAGTTCTTCGGCGGCACGAGCTTGCTCATCATCGTGGGCGTAATCCTCGACACGATGCGACAGATCGAGACTCACCTGATCCAGCAGCACTACGATGGCTTCCTGCGCAAGGGCCGGATCAAGGGCGGAAGTGGCTTCGGCGCGACGCGTAACATCCCTCAAGGCGAACCGGCTAAGCAAACCACGATGGTCATGCTCTGCGTGGGGGCGGCGTTGCTGCTCATCGGCGGTCTAGCCCTTGTCCTTAACAAGTAGTTGATCGGCAGGGCAGGCTTTCCCGTCTAATTCAACGACCTGTGAAAGCCGCCTCGTCGCATCGTCTCGTCCTCCTCGGCCCCCCAGCCTCTGGCAAGGGCACGCAAGGCCGGATGATGGGGGAACATTGGCAGGTGCCGGTCGTCTCGGTCGGAGAGGTATTACGCAAGGCGATCTCCGACGGCACCCCGCTCGGCCGCGAGGCGGCAAGTTTTATCGACTTCGGCCGTTTGGTGCCCGACCGCGTGGCGGTGGCGGCGGTCGAAGAGTGGTTGGTCGGCAGCGGGGCAGGGGAGGCGTTCGTGTTCGACGGGTTCCCGCGTACGGTCGGCCAAGCGCAGGCACTCGACGGAGTGCTCGCCCGCCTGGGCGCGCCGCTGACCGCGGTAATCTGGCTGGAACTGGACGAACACCTGATCGCCGAGCGCGTGGGTCGCCGGGTGACATGCGCAAAATGCGGGCGTTCCTTCCAGATGGGCTGGCACGTCCAGTCGCGTGAGGAAGCCTGTCCGGTGTGCGGCGGTCGGCTGACGGTCCGCAAGGACGACGATCCAGCCATGCTCACTGAACGTATGGAGCAATACCGCCAGCACACCGCACCGGTAAAGGATTTCTACGCGTCACGTGGGCTGCTGCGCGTCATTGAGGGCGGAGCGGCTCCGGAAGAAGTTTTCGCCCACATCCAGGCCGCCACGGCGAGCCCGCAGGAGGTAGCGGCATGAGCCAAATTCCGATCAAGAGTCCGCGTGAAATCGAGAAGATGCGCCGGGCAGGCCAAGCGGCCAGCCAGATCCTCGACAAAGTGGGTGACTTCATCCGTCCCGGGGTGCTTACGCGTGACGTGGACCGCTACGCAGCCGAACTCATCGCCGAGGCTGGCTGCACAAGCGCGTTCTTGGGCTACCGGAAGTTTCCCGGCAACATCTGCATCTCGGTCAACGAGGAGGTCGTCCATGGCATCGGCGGGGCGCGCACAATCCAGTACGGCGACGTGGTCAAGATCGACTGCGGCGTCTTCAAGGATGGCTGGGTGGGCGACACGGCCAAGACCGTGCCTGTCGGCATCATCGTGCCCGAGACGGCGCGGCTCTTGGAGGTGACAGAGCGCGCGTTGGAACTCGCCATCCCCCACGCACGCCAGGGCAACCGGTTGCACGCGATCTCCACAACCATCGAGAACTACGTCGTGCAAAACGGCTTTAGCGTCGTGCGAGAGTTCGTCGGCCACGGGGTCGGCCGCAAGCTCCACGAGGAGCCGCAGGTGCCCAACTACAAGAGCGGCGACAACCCCAAGCTCAAGGCCGGCATGACCCTCGCCATCGAGCCGATGGTCAACCGGGGCCGGGCAGACGTAAAAGTGCTTTCCGATAATTGGACGGTCGTCACCGCCGACGGCCAGCCGAGCGCGCACTTCGAGCACACGGTGCTCATCACGGCAGGGGAACCCGAAATCCTGACATGGCGCGAAAAGATGTTATCGAGATAGAGGCCAAGGTGGTCGAACTGCTGCCGAACACCATGTTCCGGGTCGAGCTGCCCAGCGGCAAACGTATCCTCGCCCACGTTTCGGGAAAAGTGCGCTTGCACTTCATTCGCATCTTGCCAGGCGACAAAGTTATGCTAGAGATGAGTCCCTACGATTTGACCAAGGGACGGATTACGTTCCGTCACCGTTGAGTTCGTTCGGACCCAACGCACTGGCAATCAGCAAGTTTTACTGTCTACAACCGTCCCCATGAAAGTCCGAGCTTCCGTCAAGCGGCAGTGTGAACACTGCAAGATCGTCAAACGCAAGAATGTCGTGCGCGTGATCTGCACGAACGCCCGCCACAAGCAGCGCCAGGGCTAAACTTCCTTATCAGACACTAATTTTTTCTTCTTATGCCCCGGTTACTTGGAGTGGATATTCCCAACGAGAAGCGCATTGAGGTCTCCTTGACCTACGTGTACGGCGTCGGTCCGAAGACGGCCAAGCGCATGCTCGATCAGGCCAACATCGATCCCAACATCCGCGCCCGCGACCTGTCGCCCGGCCAAATCAACGAGATCATTCAGGCCATTACCTCTAACAAGATTCCCATCGAGGGTGACCTGCGGCGCGAGTTGCAGGGCAATCTCAAGCGCCTCCAGGCGATCAACTGCTACCGGGGCATCCGCCACCGTCGCGGCCTGCCGGTCCGCGGGCAGCGCACCTCCACCAACGCCCGCACCCGCAAGGGGCCGCGTAAGACCGTCGGCGTGCAGCGCGCCAAGGACGCCAAGAAGTAAACAAGCCTTCCGAAGATTATGGCCGACGAAACTCAAGATCCACGCTCCGCCGCTCCGGGGGCAGCCGACGTGCCCAACACCGCCGCCGCCGCGACCGCTGGCGAAGTCTCCGCC
>CAXTQD010000043.1:0-22707 GCA_964246175.1 uncultured Chthoniobacterales bacterium
GGCAGAAATCGCGGGTGGGCGCTGAGCACGTCTTGATTGCAGACCACCGTGTCGAACGGCCCCGTGCGCTCGTCGTTGGTCTGCAAATGGTAGCCGCCGATGCCGCCGAGCGCCTGTACCTCGCAGCCGGTCAGAATCCGCACGCCGAGGTCGCGGCAGATCCGTTCCAGGGCACGGGCGAGGTTGTACATGCCCCCTTTGATGTACCAGCCGCCGAACTTGGCCTCGACGTAGGCGATGATGTTGAAGGCGGCCGGCGTCAGGTAAGGCGACGAGCCGTTGTAGGTGGCGAAGCGGTCGAAAAGCTGGACGAGGTGCGGATCGCGCCCAAAGTATTGCCGCACAGTGGCGTCCATCGTGCGGAACGAAGCAATCTTGGGCAGGTGGCGCAGCTTGGGCACGTTGCGCCAGCGGAGTTGCCGCCACCATTCGTCAAGTGGGTGGTGGAGAAAGGCGTCGGCGCTCAGGTCGTAGAGCCCGCGCGCATAGCGGAGAAAGCGCGCCACGTCGGGCTGCTCCCAGAATGCCGCGTCCTCGTCGATGACCGTGCCATCCGTCCAGCGGTAGCGGCAGGTGACGGGCAAGGGGACAATGGTCAGGTCATCCTCCAGCTTCCGGCCGAGCCGGCGCCAGAGGTTCTCGAAGACGTATGGCATCGTCAACAGACTTGGGCCGGTGTCCCAGTTATAGCCGCCTTCTTCGAGCCAGTTGAGCTTGCCGCCGACGCGCTCGTTCTTCTCGAACACGGTCACCGCCAGCCCGGCGTGGGCGAGGAGCGCGGCGCACGTTAGCCCGCCGACGCCCGCGCCGACAATGGCGACGCGGTGCTTGTGCCCGGGTGGGTTCAAGCGGCGGCCTCCGGGGTGCGTGCGCGGATGCGGTCGATGGCCCAGCGGGCATGTTCGGCGACGAGTTCTTCTTCCTGCGCGGCGACGCGGGTGAGGGCGGGCAGGTCAGCGGGGGTGCCGACGTTGCCGAGCGCCACGCAGACGTTGCGCAAGAGCCCGCGCCGTTTGGTGCGCTTGATCGGTGAGCCACGGAACGCCACGCGGAAATCCTCCTCGCTCATCGCCAAGAAGTCGGGCAACGCCAGCCCCGCCGTCGCCGGGCGCGCCTGGAACGTCGCCTCGCGGCTCTCTCGCGCGAAGCGGTTCCACGGACAAGCGTCGAGGCAGTCGTCGCAGCCGTAAATGCGTCCGCCCATCTGCGGGCGGAGTTCGGGCGGAATGGAGCCTTTGTGCTCGATGGTCAAGTAGGAGACGCACAGCCGGGCGTCGAGTTCGTAGGGACGCTCGCGGCGGATGGCTCCTGTCGGGCAAGCGTCCAGGCAACGCGTGCAGGTGCCGCAACGATGTCGGACGGGTTCGTCGGGCAGCAGGTCAAGGGTGGTCAAGAGCTCGGCGAGGAAGTACCAGGTGCCGAGTTCCGAGTGGAGCAGCATCGTGCTTTTCCCTTGCCAACCCGCGCCGGCCGCAGCGGCGAAGTCGCGTTCCAAGATCGGGCCGGTGTCCACGTAGTAGCGTTGCCGGCCGCCGACGGAAGCCATCCACGCGTCGAGAGCGCGCAATTTTTTCTGGATCAGGTCGTGGTAATCGTCGCCCCACGCGTAGCGCGCGATGCGGCCGGCCTCCGAGCGTGCCTGCGCGGACGTGCGGGGTCCCTGCCAGTAGTTCATCGCCAAGACGACCACCGAACGCGCTCCGGGGAGGACCTCCTGCGGGTCACTGCGCTTGGCCCGGCCGCGTTCCAGCCAAGGAGACATCTCGCCGGCCATCCCGGCGTCGAGCCAGCGGCCGAACGCCTCCCCGTGCGGCGGCGGATCGCAACGCGCCACCCGGCACAGCGCGAAGCCGAGTTCGCACGCCCGAGTGACGAGGGAGGATTTTATGTCCACGGTTCTAATCTATGCGGTCAGCGAATCGGCCGCCGCGAAAAACGCGCGGGCCTGGGCGAGCACGGTCTCGGCGATCTGTATGTGACTGCCGGCACTGGTGTCCACGGCGACGTGCGCGCAAGCTTCGTAGAGCGGGCGGCGGTTTTCCAGGAGGGTGTGCAGCGTCCCGCGGGGATCGGTGGTTTGCAGCAGAGGGCGACGGTCGTTGCGCGAGACACGCTCGAAGAGCACTTCCTCCTCTGCCGTCAACCACACGACGCAGCCGAGGGCTCGCAGGAGCGGGAGGTTTTCCGGTTGGGTGATGATCCCGCCGCCGGTGGCGACGACCAATCGGTGAGAGTCGGCCAACGAAGCCAGGGCTGCGGTTTCCAACTGCCGGAAGTGCTTTTCGCCGTGGTCGGCGAAGATTTCGGTGATCGGCGCACCCGCCTGTTGGACGACGAGGCGGTCGGTGTCCACCCAACGCCGGTGGGTGAGTCGGGAGAGTTCCCGGGCGACCGAGCTTTTGCCCGCACCCATCGGGCCGATGAGCACCAAGTTATCCGCCGGCACGCTCACGGGGCGGCGGGGCGGGGGGACGGATTACGGCGCGACACGGGTGACGTTGCGCGCCTTGGAACCCTTCTCGTCGGTGTAGAGTTCATATTCGACTTGATCGCCCTCCTGCAACGTCTTAAAGCCTTCGGTCTGGATTGCCGAAAAGTGGACGAAGATGTCGCCCGCCACGTCCGGGTCCACAATAAAGCCGAATCCCTTCTTCTCATTGAACCACTTCACGGTGCCTTTGGCCATAGTGAGCTTGCTGTTATCCATACGGTTCGCGGTGCTGGATTTTGATACGCCGACGCGGACGCGGCAGATGCGCGCCGTGCTGCCGATGGTTCAGGATTTATGAACGAGCAGAGACCGGAAAATTTACCAGTGCTGCTCGCGGCCCGGGACGCGGCGGGACGGGAGGCGCTGCAACCCACACGCGAGACGCTTGCGGCCTTCGGCGTCGCTTGGGTCGAGGCGGACGAGGCGGAAGAGTTTGACCCGGCGGGCGTGTCGGCGGTGATCGTCGCCTCGGCGGACGCAGGATGGCCTGGAAAGTTTGCCCAGGCGACGCGGTGGCCAGTGGTGCGGGTGCCGGTCCCGGAGAGCGGCCGCACAGGCGTGGCGCTTTTGCAGGACCCGGCGACGGGAGACTTGCCGGCGGTGGGCGGCGCGCCTTTTGCCACGGTCGCCATCGGGGGAGCGGGGGCCAAGAACGCGGCGTTGTTCGTGGTGTCGGTCCTCGCGTTGGAGGACAAGCGGCTGTGGGCGGAGTGGCTGGCGTTCCGCCAACGCCAGACCGAGGCCGTGCTTGCCGCGGGGCCACTGTTCACTCACCAACCGTGATGGAAACTGTCCTGCTCGACGCCCATGCACCCGGTGCGAGCGAGCGGGCCGTGGCACTTTTGGCCGCGGGCGAAGTCGTCGCGCTACCGACCGAAACCGTCTATGGCTTGGCCGCCGACGCGGGGCGGCCCGAGGCGCTCGCGGCAATCTTCCAGGCGAAGGAGCGTCCGCTCTTCGACCCGCTGATTGTTCACTTGCCGGACGGGAGTTGGCTGGAGCGACTGACCGCGCCGGCAAGCGCGCAGGCGGCGCTGGTAGAGCGGTTCGCCGCGGCGTTCTGGCCCGGGCCGTTGACGATGGTGCTGCCGCGTCGACGGGAACGCGTGCCCGATCTTGTGACCGCCGGCGGTGAAC
Organism: uncultured Chthoniobacterales bacterium; assembly: GCA_964246175.1. Taxonomy (GTDB): domain Bacteria; phylum Verrucomicrobiota; class Verrucomicrobiia; order Chthoniobacterales; family SZAS-18; genus CAHJWO01. The sequence continues at coordinate 3,629 of CAXTQD010000043.1, forward strand.
TGGTGGCCGTGCGCCAGAGCGCGCACCCGGTTTTCCGTGCGGTGGTGGAGAGTTTCGGTCGACCACTGGCCGCGCCGAGCGCCAACCGGTTCGGTCGCATCAGCCCGACGGCGGGCGCGCACGTCCTGACCGAACTCGCTGGCCGCGTCCCGCTCATCCTCGACGCGGGCCCGACCGCACACGGGTTGGAGTCCACGGTGATCCTGCCCGGTGAAGACGGCGAAACGATCCGCATCCTGCGCCACGGCCCGATCACGGCGGAAGCACTCGCGGCTTTCGCCATGGTGGAGGCGGGCCAAGCTCCCGACGCTGCCCGGCAGGCTTCCCCCGGCCAAACCGTCGGCCACTACGCGCCGCGCACTCGGTTGTACCTGCCCGGCCCGGGTCAAGGAGCCATCGGTCCGGGGAAGGTGGGACGCTTATTCTTTCGTGCCGACCAGCCTCGCTATGCGGATGAACAATGGGCGGCCGTGGAGTCCCTGAGCGCGGCGGGTGATCTGCGCGAGGCTGCCGCCCATCTCTTCGCCGCTTTGCGCCGGCTCGATGAGGCCGGCCTCGACTTCATCGTCGCCGACTCCGTGCCCGAAGAAGGGCTCGGACGCGCGATCATGGAACGCCTGCGCCGGGCGGCGGCGGGTTCGGGTCTGGCCTGAAGCCGATTGCGCCCCGGGGCATGTTCTGACACCTTCCGGGCGTGACCAGCCTGCCGAGCCGCGAAGTCAGCGCGCCAACCAGCACCCCGGAACTCACGCCGACACCGGCCGATGCCACCACCGCACGCGGCAGCACCCGGGCGGCCGGGGTCGTCGGCCTCGCGGTAATGTGCAGCCGCGTGCTCGGACTGGCGCGGGACCAGATTTTCGCCGGACTCTTCGGGGCCGGCACGGGCACGGATGCGTTCCTGACGGCGTTCCGTGCGCCGAACCTCTTACGTGACCTCTTCGCGGAAGGCGCGCTCTCGACGGCGTTTGTCACCACGTTCTCCAAGAAGATTCAGTTGGAAGGCGACCGCTCGGCGTGGCATCTCGCCAACAAGATGGCAACGCTCACGCTTATCTTTATGAGCGCGGTCACGCTGCTGGGCATCCTTTTGGCCGGGCCGCTCATCGAGGTGCTTGGCGGAGGGTTCCACGCGGTGCCGGGCAAGTTCGAGCTGACGGTTCATCTCACGCGGATCATGTATCCGTTCATCTTGCTGGTGTCGCTGTCGGCGCTGGCGATGGGGATGCTCAACGCCAAGCACGTCTTCGGCGCACCGGCGTTGGCGTCGAGCTTTTTCAATCTCGGCTCCATCGTGGGCGGCGTGACGCTGGGGTGGTGGATGGACCCGCATTTCGACCCCGCGCCGGACAAAATCGCGCGTGCCTTGGCCGGGATGGCGGTCGGCACGCTCATCGGTGGATTTTTGCAATTCGTCGTCCAATTGCCCTCGTTGGTGAAGGCAGGCTACCGGTTCATGCCGGACTTCCAGTGGCGCGACGAAGGGGTGCGCACCATCCTGCGTCTGATGGGGCCGGCCGTCATCGCGGCAAGCGCCGTGCAGGTCAACGTGATGGTCAACGCCTCCTTCGCCAGCCACCAGAGCAACGGCGCGGTGACGTGGCTCAACAACTCCTTCCGCTTGATGCAGCTCCCACTCGGGGTTTTCGGCGTGGCGATTGCCACCGTCACCCTGCCGCTGGTCAGCAAGAGCGCCGCGGTGGGGAACATGGGCGATTTCCGTGCGACGCTGGCGAGGGCGTTGCGGCTGGCGTTTTTCCTGACGATCCCTTCGGCCATCGGGCTCATCTGCCTGGGCGAACCCATCATCTCGCTGTTGTACCAGCACGGTCGGTTCACGATCCGCGCGGCGCACGCGACGGCGGCGGCGTTGCAGTTCTACGCGGTCGGACTGGCGGCGTACTCGGGGATCAAGGTGCTCGCCCCGGCGTTCTACGCGCTGGATGCCCGGACTACCCCGATGACCGTGAGCTTCATCGCTATCGGCATCAATTTCGTGCTCAATGGTTTCTTCACCTTCGGCTTGCGTTGGGGGCACCAGGGGCTCGCGTTGTCCACCAGTCTGACGGCCATCGCCAATTTTACCTTGCTCTACTTTCTAATGCGCCGGCGGGTCGGTGACCTGGAAAGCCGCGCGTTGCTGATGCTTTTCGCCAAGCTGGCAGTCGCGGGTGCGGCGCTGGCAGGAACGTGTCTTTTCGGCCAGTGGCTGCTGCTCGACGGGTTTGACCACTTCCGGCTCGCGGAGAAGCTCTTCGGACTGTTCACGGTGATCTTCGTGGCGGCGGGAGTGTTCTTCGCGGCGTGCTATTTCCTGCGCTTCGAGGAAATGCAGGAAGCCGTCGGCCTCGTCGCCCGCCGGCTGCGTCGGCGGACCGGGCGCAGGAGGTGACGCGCTTGCCCGGGCCGGGGGGCAGGGCTAGGATTTTGCATGTATACCCCCCCTGCCATCTACGCGGACCCGGCCTTTGAGATGGCCTGCGAGCAGTTCCGCCTGATCGCTGATTACCTCAATATTTCCCGCAACGACCGTGACCGGTTGCTCCTGCCGAAGCGCGCGATCACCGTGGCGTTGCCCATTCACCGCGACGACGGCTCGACAACCGTTTTCACCGGCTACCGGGTGCAGCACCATCTCACGATGGGGCCGACCAAGGGCGGCACGCGCTTCGCCCCGAGCGTCAACCTGGGCGAGATCGCCGCGCTCTCGATCTGGATGAGCTGGAAGTGCGCGCTCGCCGGGTTGCCCTACGGGGGAGCAAAGGGTGGCATCACGGTTAGTCCACGCGATTTGTCGATCCGCGAGTTGGAGGCGCTCAGCCGCCGCTATATGCAGGAGATGATCCCCTTCGTCGGCACGCAGACCGACATCATGGGCCCGGACATGGGCACCAACGAACAGGTCATGGCGTGGTTCATGGACACGTACAGCGTCCACATGGGCCACACGGTCAGCGGGATCGTGACGGGCAAGCCGGCGTTTCTCGGCGGCTCAGCGGGCCGGCGCGAGTCGACCGGGCGCGGTGTTGCGTTCCTCGTCGAGCGCGCGCTGGACACGCTCAAGATCAAGCCCGGTGGCCGCACCGCCATCGTGCAGGGCTACGGTAACGTCGGCTCCGTGGCCGCCGAAAGTCTGTACTACAAATCCGGCGTCAAGATCGTTGGCCTCTCCGACGCGTACGCGGCGTTCTACGATCCGAAAGGCATCGACCTCAAGGCCGTCGAGAACCACCTGCGCGACCACCGCGACCTGATCGGGTTCAAGGGCGCGGAGCCCATCGATCCGGAGGAATTGCTCATCCAGCCTTGCGACATCCTCATCCCTGCTGCGGTCGACCGTGTCATCCACGGCGGGAACGCCGGCAAGCTGAAATGCCGCATCCTCGCCGAAGGCGCCAACGGGCCGACCACCCCGGAGGCCGACATTATCCTCGACCAGCGCTGGGATGAGATCCACGTTATCCCCGACATCCTCTGCAACGCCGGCGGCGTGATCGTCAGCTACTTCGAGTGGGTGCAGGACCTCCAGAACTTTTTCTGGAACGAAACCGAGATCGCCGACCGACTTTTCCGCATCATGGACGGGGCGTTCTCCGCCGTCGTCAAACGAGCCAAGGCCGAGAAGATCTCCCACCGCAAAGCCGCCTTGGCCATTGCGGTTGAGCGTGTGCTCAAGGCCAAGCAGACGCGCGGGCTCTTCCCATGACGCCATGTCGGCCGGTGAGCATCAATAGATGGACTTTTCCTTCTCCTGACGCTCCGGGCGTTCGGGAGCGAGGAAATCGGGATTGTCCGAGAGGCGGTACAATGATCGCCGGCAAAAACCGACCGCCCAGGGCGTCATCTTGTCGAACCATTGCGAGGCGCGCACGTACGCGATGAGGCTCGACCAAAACCGCGCGCTCGCCACGATGGCGATGGCCCCGGCGGTCCACCCGACGATGGCGGATTTCGTCGGGGCGATGGCTGCCGGGAACTTGATGGCGACCACCCAAGCCGCGACCCCGAGCAGGCTGCTGTAGATGAGCATCGCCGAAAGCTGGCTGCGGCCGAGCGTCCAGTAAAAACGTTCCGGGGGCACCGGGGCGCGACGGCGCGACATGCCGCCGAGTTCCAAGCGTTGGACGAGTTGGAGGTAGTCCGCCCACGCTAGAAGGGGGATCGCGGCGGAGGCGACCAGGATCGTCGGGAACGCGGGCAGCGCAGTGACGTATTCCCAAATCGCCCCGAGCATGAGGCCGAACAGACCGACGAGGAAAAGGAGTTCAAACATGGGAGAAACTTGGCAAGAGGCCGAGCGCCCAACCGAGAACAGCGTGCCGGCGGGAACTTCCTCTTTTTATACGACGTTGCAGGGCGTTTGGCAACGCTGCCGCGTGGCATTATCTTCCTTTCCGATGTCCGAAACCTATTACCAATGCCAACGCTGTACAAATTGCTGCCGTTGGCCTGGCTTCGTGAAGGTGGATGACGCCGACATCATGGCTATCGCCGCGCACCTGGGTCTGTCGGAACACGACTTCATCCAACGCTACACGCGCCTGCGCCCCCGCCGCGACGGACTGGCGCTGATCGACAAACCCAACGGAGAGTGCGTTTTCCTCGAAGGACGCGACTGCGCCGTGCAGGCGGTCAAGCCAAGACAGTGCCGGGGATTCCCGAACGCGTGGAACTTCCCTGGCTGGCGCGAAGTGTGCGAGGCAGTGCCCGTCCTTGTGACGCCTTAGGACACGTTCAGCACGATCTTGCCGAATTGATCCGCCTTCTCCATCGCCTCCAGCGCGGCGTTGCCCTCCGCCAACGGGAACGTGTGGCTAGCGAGCGGCACGATTTGTTTCTCCGCCACGAAAGAAGTCATCGCCGCGAAGTCCCCCGGGCTGCCCATCGTCGAGCCGAGGATGGACAGTTGCTTCCAGAACACCCGCCGCATCGGGAACTTCGCTGGATCACCCGCCGTCGCGCCGAAGAACGCGATTCGCCCGCCGGGCGCGGCGAGTTCGATCAGTTGCAAAAAGCCCGGCCCGCCGGCGCTGTCAATCGTCACGTCGAACGGGCCGCCGGCCTGTTCCTTAAGCCCGTCGGCCCACTGGTCGGCCTTGTAGTTGACGCCGCCGGCCGCGCCGAGTTCGACGGCGCGCTTGATCTTGTCCTCCGAGCCGCTCGTCACGAACACCGTCGCGCCCGCTGCCACGGCGAACTGCAACGCGAACAGCGCCGCGCCGCCGCCCGCGCCCGTGATGAGCACGCGCTCACCCCCACGCAGCCCACAACGGGAAAACAGCGCCCGGTACGCCGTCAATCCCGCCAGCGGCAGCGCCGCCGCCTGCGCCGCGTCGAGGTGCGCGGGCCGGTCGGCCAGCGCGCTGGCAGGCACCCTCACCTGTTCGGCGAACGTCCCGTCGTCCGGCAGCCCGAGGATACGGAATTGGTCCGCTTGAGCCTCCTTGCGCGTGCCCCAGCCCAGGCCCGGGTTGATGATAACCTCGCGGCCGACCCACGCGTCGTCCGCCCCCTCGCCGACGCTCTCCACGACGCCGCAGCCGTCCGAACCGAGAATGATCGGGAACTTCAACCCGGCGTACTGACCCTTCTGAATCCAGAGGTCGCGGTGGTTGAGCGCGGCAGCCTTGATCCGGACCACGGCCTCGCCCGGACCGGCGGCCAGATCGGCGACTTCCTGCAACGTGAGGGGCTGATTGACGCCGGCGAGGACGAGAGCTTTCATGCAGGGATGTTACGACGGCACGCCCCGGCCGCAAGCTGCGGGGTGGACACGCCCGGCAGGACGGTCGAAGATGGCGGTACACCGATGAAAGTTGTGCGATCCGTCGCCGCCATGATGCGGCTGTCGGCCGCCTGGAACTCCCGCGTGGTCCTCGTACCGACGATGGGTGCGCTCCACGCCGGCCATCTCTCGCTGATCGACCGCGCGCGACGCGCTGCCGGTTCCGACGGCACCGTTGTGGTCAGCATCTTCGTTAACCCGTTGCAATTCGGGCCAAAGGAGGACTTATCCCGCTACCCGCGGCCTTTGCGGCGCGACCTGGCACTGTGCCGCCAGCGCGGGGTGGACCTCGTTTTCCACCCGGACGCGGAGGGCATGTACGCGCCGGGGCGTTCGGTGGCGGTGGATGAGACGCTGCTTACCGGCGGGCTGTGCGGCCGCTCGCGGCCGGGGCACTTCTCGGGCGTCTGCACGGTGGTCGCCAAACTCTTCAACCTCGTGCGTCCGCACGCGGCGGTGTTCGGGCAGAAGGACTACCAACAACTCGCCATCATCCGGCGCATGGTGCGCGACCTTGATTTCCCGTTGGAGATCATCGGCAGCGAGACTGTCCGCGAGCCCGATGGCCTTGCGCTGAGTTCGCGCAACGTCTATCTCACGCCTGAGGAGCGTGCCCAGGCCCCGGCCTTGCGCCGTGCGCTGCTCCTCGCCGGCAAGCGCGTACGGGCGGGCGAACGCGATACTGCCGTCCTGCACGCCGTCGTCGAAAACGAACTCGCCACCGCGCCGCTCGGTCGCGTGGACTACGCCGAGATTGTGGACGCTGACGACCTCCAGTCCGTTGCACGCGTTGAGCGCCGGACGCTCCTGGCCGTGGCGGTATTTTTCGGTCGCACACGCCTGATTGACAATCTCGTCGTCTCCCCATGAAACAGTTCGACTTCATCGTGATTGGCAGCGGCGTGGCTGGATTGACCTTCGCGCTCAAGGCATCCCGCCATGGGCAGGTCGCCATCATCACCAAACGCGGTCCCGCCGATACCAACACCGCCTGGGCGCAAGGCGGGGTGGCGTGCGTGTGGAGCAGCGAGGACAGCCTTGACCTGCACGTCCAGGACACGCTCGAAGCCGGCGCCGGGCTGTGCGACGAGGCCGCCGTGCGCGCCATCGTCGGCGACGGGCCGGCGCGCATCCGCGAGCTGATCGACCTCGGCGTCCACTTTGACGAAAAGGACGTGCCCGAAGGCCACGGCGGCAACGCGCACGAACTCGATCTCACCCGCGAGGGCGGCCACTCGCGTCGGCGCGTCCTGCACTCGCGCGACACCACGGGCCGCGAGATCGAGGAAACGCTTCTGCGCGCGGTCACGTCGAACCCGAACATCACCGTCCTGGACCACCACATCGCCGTCGATCTGATCACGAGCGCGAAGCTCGGGTTTTCCAGCGAGAACCGCTGCCTGGGCGTGTACGTGCTCAACGAGCAGACCGGCGAGGTCGAGACTTTCCGCACGTTGCGCCTGATCCTCGCCACCGGCGGCTGCGGCAAGGTCTACCTCTACACGACCAACCCGAGCGTGGCGACAGGCGACGGCGTGTCCATCGGCTGGCGCGCGGGTGCGGCGGTGGCGGACATGGAGTTCATCCAGTTTCACCCAACGTGCCTGTTCCACCCGGAGGCACGTTCGTTCCTCATCAGCGAGGCGGTGCGCGGGGAAGGGGGCATCCTCAAGAACAGCAAGGGCGAGGCGTTCATGGACGGCTACCACCCGCTGAAATCCCTGGCCCCGCGCGACGTGGTGGCCCGGGCCATCGATGCCGAGATGAAACGCTCGGGCGAGAAGTGCGTGTACCTCGACATCACCCACCAACCGGCGGAGTTCGTGCGGGGGCATTTTCCCAACATCTACGAGACCTGCCTGCGCTACGGCATCGACATCACCCGGCAGCCGATCCCGGTGGTGCCGGCGGCGCACTACCAGTGCGGTGGGTTGCGCACCGACCTCGACGGCGCGACGAACATCGCCGGCCTCTACGCCATCGGCGAGGTCGCCTGCACAGGGCTGCACGGGGCGAACCGGCTGGCGAGTAATTCGCTGCTCGAGGGGCTCGTCATGGCCCACCGCGCGTGCGAGGCGTCGCTGCGGCGCGAGCCGTTCAAGGGGCGCTTTTTCCAGAGCTACGACGTGGCTGAGTGGAAGAGCGGGATGGTGTCGGACATCGACGAGCTGGTCGTCGTCTACCACAACTGGGACGAGATCCGCCACCTGATGTGGGACTACGTCGGCATCGTGCGTACCGACAAGCGCCTCCAGCGCGCCGCCGCCCGGTTGCGCAACCTCCAGGCCGAGGTGCAGGAGTTCTACTGGAACTTCAAAGTCACCACCGACTTGCTGGAACTACGTAACCTTGTCACGGCGGCCTCGATCATCGTGGACAGCGCGCTCAGCCGCCGCGAAAGCCGGGGGCTGCACTACACGTTGGATTATCCCGAAACCGACACCGCGCACCCCCCGCGCGACACGGTGCTGCGACGGTACTAAGCTGCTTCCAACCAGCTTCTAAGAAGCCGTCCAGCCGTCCCTTGGCCGGGTAGAAACCTCTTGCTAAAAAGCCCGTTCCGGCCGATGGGAGCGCCCTGTGAAAATCGAGTCCGTTTCCTCCCTTTTCCCCCGCGCCGGGATCGTCGCGCTGGGCGTCGCTTCGGCGTTGACGCTCGCCACGACGCTCCATGCGCAGAGCAGTGCGCTGGATTTCGAGCGCCGCGCCCGGCTCCTGCGCGCTGATGCGTTGGCGGCGACGACCGAGCCGAAGGTCAACGTGCCCACCACCGGCCTCCAGACCCGCAGCGCCGGGGTGCCGCTTTTCTCCGGCAGCCGCTACCCGTGGAAGGAAAACATCGTCACGACCATCTTCTGGATCGGCGAACGCCCGACGGCGCGCAACCCGACGCCCAACCACGCGAGTTGCTGGGACTCCAACTGGGCCGGTAATTTCGGTGGCTACGATGACCCGGAACCTTCGGCGCGGCGCAACTACTGCCCGGTGGCGTTCACCCCGCACCAGAACCCGTTCTATTTCGCGCTGCCTTACAACGACGTGACCCGCGGCACGACCAAGCCCGAGGCCAAGGTCCTCATCCCCTGGTTTCGCCAGAATTTCGAGCAGGAGGGACACACGGTTTGCAAGGACCGCTGGATTGCCATCATGCGCGGGGGGCGCACCTGCTACGCGCAGTGGGAAGACTGCGGGCCGTTCCGCACGGATCACTATCAGTATGTTTTCGGCAGCGAGCGGCCTCGACCTAACCTGAACGGTGGGGCGGGCCTCGACGTGTCGCCAGCGGTGCGCGACTACCTTGGCATGCCCAACGGCTCGGACCTGACCTCGTGGCGTTTTGTAGAGCTGAACGAGGTGCCCTCCGGCCCGTGGCAGCTTTACGGCGACAATAACCCGTTCGCCAACGGCACCGCGCGACGGTCCGGGGGTGGGCTGTTCGGGCGCTGACAAACGCCTGCGGCGGGAGCTGCGCGTCGGGTTTGACCCCGTACGCGCAACGCCCGCCGGGCGGGATCGACGGTAAGCCGAGTTCTGTCGGCGCGGTCCTCGCGGGCTACGCCGTGACGATCATTTATCTAGCGGCGACCCGGTTGCCCGGTCCGCTGCTCCCGGCCGTTTTGACAGGCCAGGTGCGACCAAAAACCCGGAGGCTGTTCCCTCGCGGGAACGGGCAGGCGGCCCGCCTCCTGTTCTGTCTTGCACCACACGGGGTTTTTCGTGCCCCCGGACTTGCGCCCGGGGCGGTGAGCTTTTACCTCGCCTTTTCACCCTTACCCCTGGCCGTTGCCGACCCGAGGCGGTTTGTTTTCTGTGACACTTTCCGTCGCCACCGGCTTGGGCCGGGCGGCTCCCGCGTGTTCTACGCGGCGTGTTGCCTTGCGGTGCTCGGACTTTCCTCTGGCGGGCTGCCGTACGAGCCAGCCGCCAGCGATCATCTGGTCGGTCCCGCGCCGATCCTAGCTCGTCACCAATGGACGGTCAACGCCGACAGGAAGAACACGGCGATCATCGTCACATCGATGACCGCCTTGCCGACCATGCCCGCCGTCGTGCCCAGCAGCGTGCCCCAGCCCGAACGCAGTGCCGGCTGCAACGAGCGGCCCGCGAAGATCAACTCCCCGCAGAGTGCGCCGACGACCGGCCCGAGGAAAATTCCCAGCGGGAAAAAAAAGATGGCCCCGACGATCCCACCGACCATTCCGCCAAACGCTCCCCAGCGCGTCGCACCGAACTTCCGTGCTCCCATCGCCCCCGCCGTGAAATCGACGACGTGCCCAAGCACGCACAGCACCGCCAGCACGCCCAACGTCCACCAGCCAACGGAGTGCCCGGGACGCACGGTGAAATGATGCAAGACAGCGCCCGCCAGGATGAGCAGGCTGTCAGGCAGCACGGGGTAGATCGCGCCGAAGAGACCGACCGTCATCAGCACGACCGAGATCGTCCACCACGTCGCTTCCATGTGGACGGGACCATAGCCCGCTTTCGCGCGGCAGGCGAACGCAGGGGCATTCCTCCACTCAGTGAGCGGGGTGCTTCAGGTATAGGACCCGGCTGCCGATGTCGATGATGGCGTTGTTCGCCGCGAGAATTTCGCAACCGAGAAAACCCAGCACCGGCCCGTCACCGGTGCTGTGTTCGCCCTGCACCCATTGTGGCATCGCGCTGACGGCGACGATTGAAGAGGCGATCTCGTAGTCGCCGATCTTCCAATGCTCGACACGTCCTGGGTGCATCGTGGCATCCCCGCCGATCATGGACGAGATCCCCGCGCTGCTACCCAGATGGCCGAGAGACGTGGTGTCGTTGAGCCGATTGTACATCATCGTGATGGGTACCAAGCCTGGCGCGAAGGAGGTATAGCTCGCCCCAGTGTCCACCACGAGGCGGGCCGGCTTGCCGCCAACCATGCACCGCACGGTGAAGTGGCGGTAGTTCGTCGCGTCCAACGGCACCGCCGTCCAGCCGCTGGCGACCAGGCCCGGGCCGAGTTTCATGCGCTTAGAGCGATCGATGTTGAGGTACACTCCGCGCCGCCGCCAGTCGATGATGGCGGAGTAATCCTGGAGCACGTCCTCGCCGAGCAAGCCACCAATGGCAGTCTGCTGGTGCATGCTGTTGTACCCGTTAAACGCCTGGCTCAGGTCGAGCACAGACACGGGCCGCTTGCCGAGTTCCGCCCCACCGGCCTTGAGGCTATCCATGTAGCCGACCTCGGCCGGTTCGGTGCCGTTGGCCTTGAACTTCCGACCCACTTCGGGCGGAAGCTGACCGGGGGCAGCGTCGTTCGAGCGGACGTGCGCCGCGGCGTACAGACGTTTGTCCAGCGCGATGCTGGTCGCCCCCGTGTCTACGATGAGCATGGTGCTCTGGTCGTTGACCTTGACTCGCATCATCGCCTGGTTGGATCGGGGCAGCGACACAAGCGGCAGCACGACGTAACCCGGAAGGCTCTCGACGCCGGGAGAGGCCGCGCCGACGAGGAGCAGAGGCGCAGCCAACCAGGCGGCGAGGGTGGAAGGGCGGCGGCGAAGACTCGGTGAAAGACGGAATTTCATGCGGGTGGTTCGTTGGGAGCGCCGAAGTTACCCAAAAGCTGCTCTGCTTGTCCATCTCGATACACGGACGGTCGGAGGTAGCGGCAAGGGGGATCGTTTGTTGCAAGCGTGGAGGCTTTTCGGTAGGTTATCGCCCCCCTTCTTATGCAGAACTCTTTTCAGACTCTCCAGACGTTCACGCTCGCGGCCGGCCGCACCGGTTCCTTCCACAGTCTGCCGGCGTTGGAAGCGGCGGGGGTCGGGCCGGTGTCGCGGCTGCCGCACAGCATCCGCATCGTGCTGGAGAGTGTCCTGCGCAACTGCGACGGCAAGAAGGTCACCGAACAGGACGTGCGCAACCTCGCCAACTGGAACGCGAAGAAGCCCATCAGCGAGGAGATTCCCTTTGTCGTCGCGCGCATCGTGTTGCAAGACTTCACCGGGGTGCCGCTGCTCGTGGACCTCGCGGCGATGCGCGCCGCCGTGTCGCGCCAGGGGGGTGATCCGCAGATCATCGAGCCGCTCGTGCCCGTGGACCTCGTGGTAGACCACTCCGTGCAGGTGGACTTCGCTGGCTCAGCGCTCGCGCTTAAGCTGAACATGGACATGGAGTTCACGCGCAACCGTGAGCGTTATCAGTTCCTCAAGTGGGGTCAGCAGGCGTTCAAGACCTTCGGCGTCGTGCCGCCAGGGATCGGCATTATCCATCAGGTCAACCTCGAATACCTCGCCAAGGGCGTGCTCTTCCAAGAACACGATGGTGAGACGACGTACTACCCCGACTCGCTCGTGGGCACGGACTCGCACACGACGATGATCAACGGCCTCGGCATCGTCGGCTGGGGCGTCGGTGGCATCGAGGCGGAGGCAGGGATGCTCGGGCAACCGGTGTACTTCCTGACGCCCGAGGTGGTGGGCGTACACATGACGGGCGCTTTGCGCGAAGGTGTCACGGCCACCGACCTCGCCCTGCACATCACGCAGATGCTGCGTAAGGCGAAGGTGGTCGGCAAGTTCGTCGAGTTCTACGGCCCGGGCGCGGCCAGCCTGCCGCTGACCGACCGCGCGACCGTTGCCAACATGGCCCCGGAATACGGCGCGACGATGGGCTTCTTTCCCGTGGATGCGGAGAGCATCAACTACCTGCGCTTCACCGGCCGCACGGAGGAACAGTGCGCGGCGTTCGAGGCGTATTTCCGCGCGCAGGAGATGTTCGGGATGCCGGAGAAGGGGCAGATCGACTACAGCGTCGACCTAGAACTGGACCTCGCCGACGTGCAGCCCAGCGTCGCCGGGCCGCGGCGTCCGCAGGACCGGCTCAATTTGCCTGATCTTGGCGACACCTTCCGGCAGTTGATGGGCCGCGCGCCTAGCGATGGTGGCTACGGTAAAGATGCGGACGTCCTGAAGGATCGCTTCGCTGTTCACCTCGAAGCGGACGCCGTGCCAACACCGAAGGCGGTCGCGTCCGCGAGCAGCGCAGCGGCCACCGACACGGGCGCGGGCATGGTCATCGACGGTGGTAAACTCATGGGCGAAACACCCGGCCAGTCGGAGATGATCACCAACCGGCCTACCGCCACCCCGGCGTCGCTTCTCAAGGAGGCGGACGAGCCCGAGTTCAACTCTGGCGACACGCGCATCGGCCACGGCAGCGTGCTCATCGCGTCGATCACCAGTTGCACGAACACCTCCAACCCAAGCGTGATGCTCGGTGCGGGGCTCCTGGCGAAAAAAGCCGTCGAGCGTGGCCTCAAGGTCGATCCCGCGGTGAAAACCTCGCTGGCTCCCGGCTCACGCGTCGTCACCGACTATCTCGACAAGAGCGGGCTCCAGCCCTACCTCGACCAGCTCGGCTTCCAGATCGTCGGCTACGGCTGCGCGACGTGCATCGGCAACTCAGGCCCGCTGCATCCCAAGATTGAAGAGGCCATCACCGAGCACGACCTCGTGGCGGCCTCGGTGTTGAGCGGCAACCGCAACTTCGAGGCGCGCGTTCACCAGAACATCAAGGCCAATTTCCTCATGTCCCCGCCGCTTGTCGTCGCCTTCGCGCTCGCGGGCCGCGTGGATGTGGACCTCTCCAAAGACCCCATCGGTAAAGACACGGAAGGGGCCGAGGTGTACCTGCGCGACATCTGGCCGACGCTCCACGAGGTCCGCGGAGCAATGGCAACGGCGCTCAAGCCAGAGGTGTTCCGCCAACTCTACAGCGACTTCGCCGAGCAGAACCCGAAGTGGAACGAAATCCCGTCCACCGTGGGCGGCGTGTACGCGTGGGACGAAAAGAGCGACTACATCCAGGAGCCGCCGTTCTTTCTGGATTTCGGTATGACGACCGGTGACATCGGCGAGATCAAGGGTGCGCGTGCGCTCGGCATCTTCGGCGATTCGGTAACGACTGATCACATCTCGCCTGCGGGCGCGATCAAGGCAACTTCACCGGCTGGCCAATACCTCATCGCCCGCGGTGTGGAGCCGAAGGATTTCAATTCCTACGGCAGCCGCCGCGGCAACGACCGGGTAATGACGCGGGGCACCTTCGCCAACGTGCGAATCAAGAACTTGATGGTCCCAGGCGTCGAGGGCGGCGTCACCAAACACTACCCGGATGGCCAGACGGTGCCGATCTACAACGCCAGCGTCTCCTACCAGCACGACGGTGTGCCGCTGGTGATCTTCGCCGGGCAGGAGTACGGCACCGGCTCCAGCCGCGACTGGGCGGCTAAGGGCACGCGCCTGCTCGGGGTCAAGGCGGTGGTGGCGGCCAGCTTCGAACGCATCCACCGTTCCAACCTCGTGGGCATGGGCGTGCTGCCGCTCCAGTTTCTTGAAGGAACGACGGCGCAAACGCTCGGTCTTGACGGCTCGGAGACGTTCGACCTGCTCGGATTGAGCAACGATACTTACCCCGGCCAGATGCTCACGCTGGTGATCCACCGCGCAAACGGCGCGAGCGAGGAAGTCACTCTACGCTCGCGCATCGACACGGCCATTGAGGTCGATTACTACCGCCACGGGGGTATCCTGCCTTATGTGCTGCGTGAGTTGATCGGACAGAATGCCTAGTCGCGCCAGTGGCCTACTCAATCCGGTAGTTCGTCGATGGATTTGGGTTCGACCCGCTCGCGGCCTTCTTGCTGCTGCCGGAACTTGGCAGACATGCTGTAGGCTCGGAACCGTGCTCGGTTGATGTTACCCAGCGGACGGTGCGCGGCCAAGCGCGTTCCACGGATTGAACGACAACCTCTCATCCACAAACACCCGGCGCGCGTCGGAATAGATCTCCTGCGAGGTAGCGATCAGCGTCGCGACAGCAAGATAAGGGCTTTCCTTATCGTCCCATTCTTGGTGGGCATCTTCCACCGGCATCTTCTCCAGATTGGTGCAAAGCTGCACGCGTAACTCCCACACGGCTTCCTGCTTCTCCTTAAAGAAGCGGCTGAACTCGTCGCACAACGCGTTCCACTCGCTCGCGTGCGGCAATCCTTTTTTGTAGAGCGCCGTCAAATTCTCCGACACGGGGAAGAGTCCCACCTTGCCGAAGTAGTTGCCCCAACGCAACGCGGCTTGGGTGTAGTAGGTCTCGCCTAGCGGGTTGTTGCCGGTTCGCCGAAACCTCTCAGAAAGGCGCTTTTCAGACCCACGGTTTCCAGCACGTTTTCGCCGATGCGCGACGCCGTAGATACCGCTTGCTTGAGCGCCTCCGGGTCGTTGGCGTGCTTGTCGAGCATCTGCATGTTCTTGAGGAACCCCGTGGCATCCTTGGTGTCGAACACCGAGCCGTTGACCATGGGAAAATCCTGTGTGACTTCGCCCGTGTGGTTTGGCGGGGTCTCGCCTTCCAGGCCGATGATTTTGATGGCCGGTCCGCGCGGCGAGGAGATGTGGTCGCTCAGGATATCGCCCGGGTTGGTGGAGAAACGCATGATGACCCCGTAGGTGCTCGGCTGTGCCGCCAAGCCTTGCGCCAAGGGCTCCGGTAGACCGTTCTTGACCGTCAGTTTCGCTTTGACCAGCGCATGGCTCTTGGAATGCACGGCCCGCGTGGTACGGCGCTGCCGATCGCCGATCTTGTGCATGAAGTCATGCATCGTCGCCGCGATGTCGTCGAAGGTCTTTTGTTCGTCGGGCTGGATGGTTTCCACTGAGTCGCTGTAGGGGACGAATGACGTGCTCATGCTTCGTATTTCGCCGGACGCGGCGGGGATGGTCGGACAGGGTTACCAAAGTCGCCGACCAGAAAAAATCAGGAAGCCGAAGCACACCGCCTGGAACGTGCAGGCCACCCCGGCGAGTTGCCACCCAAGCGAGTCGCCCCACAGTCGCGGCGGGGCGCCGGGCTTGGGCTGATTCCAACGCGCGAACAGATCATGCGCGGTGATCAAGCAGGCGTGGTACAACCCATAGACGAGGTAGTGCGCCGCCGTGCCGTGCCAGAAACCCATCACGCCGAAGGTCAGAAAATTGGCCACGTACGCCGGCGTGTACTTACTACGGAACCATTTGCGCTTTACCGCCAGCAGCACAAAACGCATGTAGATAAAATCCCGGAACCAGAACGACAGCGAGATGTGCCAGCGCGTCCAGAACTCTTTGATGTTCCGCGAAATAAACGGAAGGTTGAAGTTCTCCGGCACGCGGAACCCGAGCAGGTACGCGAATCCTACCGCGAACGCGCTGTACCCGGCAAAATCAAAGAACAGGTAGAAACTGTACGCGTACATGTACGACAGCGTGTTACCTAAGGTTGGGGCAGGGGGCACAGCGTTCATCCAATGGAAGCTGATCCAGTATGCTAACACAAATTTGTACAGGAACCCGGTGAAGATGCGATGCACGCCCGCGTCGAGATCATGCCAGAACGTCGCGCGGTCGTCCGGCTTGGCCCACTCGGCGGAAAACCGCCGGTAGCGGTCAATGGGTCCCGACGACACTGTCGGAAAGAAGAACAGGAACGCCAAAAAGCGCCCTGGCGTCAGCGCGGTGATGAGTCCGTCGTGGATGCCGAAGAGTACGTCCACCGCCCGCAGCGTGGCGTACGACAGCCCGAGGAACTCCAGGAGTCCCGCCGCGCCGGCCGCACCCGCGGGCTGCGCGGCAGCCCCGGCGGCGGGCGCGTTGATCGGCAGGAGCTTCGCCGCGAGCAGCGGCAGGAGGGCAACGAAGATCACCACCCATCCCGGCCAGCGTGCCTTGGTCTGCCGCCGCACGCCGAGCAGCGCCGCGGCGAGGACGTACTGCACTACGCCGAATCCTGCCAGCGCCCAGATCGGCCGTAGCACCGACGCGGCTGCCTCGAACCCGCCCGAGTATTGCACCGCCAGCATCCCCACGGTGGCGGCGAGGGTCCATCCTTGCTTGAGCCAGGCGGGCACTCTTCCTAACAGCCCGCGTGCAAGGAGAACCGGCAAAAGGACGTAGACACCCGCCAGCCCGAAATAAAGGAAGCTGGCGTACGGCGTCACGGGAGAGACTTTCCGCCGTTGGCCGCTATCTCTACCAAGCGGCGGCGGTCGGCCTTGCCGTTGGCGGTCAGGGGCAGGGCGGGGCGCAGGTAAATCTTGCGCGGCAGCATGTAGGCGGGGAGGCGCTCGGCGAGCGCGGCTCGGTAGCGGTCGGTGGCGGCGGCGACTTCTGCCGGCGCGTCGGGGCACGCGCCGTCCGGCACCACGAACGCCACGAGGAACTGCATCGCGCCGCCCTTGTTCACGAGCACCACGGCGCACTCGTGCACGTCCGCTAGCGCGCGGAAGTTTTCCTCGATATCGGCGAGTTCGATGCGGTAGCCGTGGAACTTTACCTGACTATCCTGCCGGCCGTCGAAGTACAGCAAGCCGTCTACCTGCGTCCCGCAATCGCCCGTCCGATAAGCGCGAGTGCCGCCGTGCTCGAAGAACGCTTTGGCGGTCAGGTCCGGTCGACCGAGATAGCCGGGACTCACGTTGGGACCGGCGATGATGATTTCCCCGCGTTCGCCGTCCGGCGGGCGGGTGCCATCGTCGTGTTGCAGGAAGACCTCCGTGCCCGGCATCGCGCGGCCGATGGGCAGCGCGCCACCTCGGGCGACGATCTCGCGCGTGATTTGGATCGAAGTTGTGGCGACGGTCGCCTCGGTCGGACCGTACGTGTTCCAAACCTCGGCCGCGGGAAAGCGGTCCAGCAGCCGGCCGGCGGTCTCCGTCAGGAGCGTCTCGCCGCAAAAAAGGAAATGCCGCATGGCCGGCAGACGCGCGGCGTCGAAGGTGCGCTCCGCCAAGCAGAGGTGCGCGAACGACGGCGTGGAGACCCACACGCTCGGGTTGGCTGCGGAGAGCGTGCGAAAGAGCCCGACAAAATCCGCGATCTCGCGCCGGGTGAGGCTGTAGAGCGTGCCGCCGGTCGTCAGGCTCAGGTACAGGTCCATCACGGACAAGTCGAAGGAAAAGGGGGCTTGGTTTAGGAACGTCTCTCCGCCTTCGGCGAACGCGTGCTCACCGAGTGTCCAGTCTAGGAACGCATCGAGGCAGCGCACCGTGATGACCACGCCCTTTGGCTCGCCGGTGCTGCCGGAGGTGAAGATCGTGTAAACCCGGGTGTCCGGCTGCAAGGCGTCGAACTCGGCGGCGGCCGGCGGCAGCCCGGCGATGATCTCCGGCGTCAAGACGAGGGCTGCCCCCGCGATGCGCTCGACCTCTTGGAGCCGGTGCCCTGGCAGGCTGTCGTCGACGGGGATATACGGATGGCCGCTGCCGAGCACGCCCAGGAAGCCAGCGAGCATCTCGGGCTCCTTGTGACCGAGCACGACAACCGGCGACCCATCGGGCGGCAGGGTGGCACGGACGTGCGCTGCCACCGCGCGGGCGCGGGCGAGAAGTTCGCGGTACGTCAACCTCAGGGTCGGCGTCCGGCCGGCCGAGGCAGTCTGGTGGGCGACTCGGTCCGGGAACCGTCCTTCCCAGCACGCGAGGCGTTCAAAGAGCTGTGAAAATACAGAACCCATCCATCAAAAGCCCTGGTACACAAATGGTGCGGTCACGAAGTCGCCGCGACCGTAGAGCCACAACAATGCCACGATAATGACCAAATAATACAGGAAGCACAGGACGGTGCGTACGCGTGGCCCACCCGGCAGCCGCAGAAATGATTCCAGCGAACGTACCGCCGGCGAACTCATGTTTAGGCGGTGCGTCGCTCGATGTCGGCGACGATCTTCGCCGGAGTGGCCCAATCCTCGCGCTCGAACTCGGCCGGCGAGATGTCGAGGCCAAACTCCTCCGAGAGCCGCGAGATGAGGGTGACGATCCCGAGTGAATCAAGCATCCCGGCGTCGAAGAGCGGCAGGTCGGGTTCCGCGCGGACGCGGTCGCTCTCGGTAACTTCGGCGAGGATGTCGATGGTTTTGTCCGCCGTGGCGTTCATGGCGAAATATCTACTGCCCTGTGGGTAGGGTGGCAAGTGCGTTGGCGCGGCGAAGGAAGTTTGCACTTTGGCTGTAGAGCAGGCGCTCCGCCTGTGCGTTTTAGGACGCCGGTTGGTCTTTGCACGTCTTCCCCCTCTCTGGCCTGTTCCGAAGCCGCGCGCCATCGCGCGTCAGGCAGGGCGCCTGCTCTACAGCCGAAATCCGCGCTAGCGTGGTGTCTTGCGTGGAGAGGTGGCGATGAGTTCGTCGAGTAGTGCAGAATACTCGGCGGAGTCCATGGGAAGAGTTACGGTCTTGTTGCGCAACGAGGACAAGAGCATGGCGTTGGCGAGTTCGAGCGAGTGGCGGCCTTCCT
>CAXTQD010000044.1:0-7578 GCA_964246175.1 uncultured Chthoniobacterales bacterium
CTGAGCGCTGTCATGGGATGGGGTGCGGTGCCTCGCAACGGTTCCTCCGCTGCGAGGTCACCGGCTCGTGGTCTGAGTGGGGTGGGCCTGCCAACGGAGGCGTGCGGGCAAGCTCCCCGTACCCCGGGTGCCGCTAGCCAGTGGGTAATCTGGTCAGAAACCCGTGCAGGGTCGCTGATCGCCTCTGTCATGGGAAACTTCGCTCCGGCACGGGCGGCCGGTTGGTCCATGGTCGATACTTTGTTGGCAGCGTATTCATAGCTTTGGCGTATAGGGGATGAACCAGGAGGAACGAAGGCACCCGCCCGCGGGCAGGAGCCCAGGGCACGCCACGTTCACTCCTTGCCAACGACTCGGGTAAAGATTAAGACCAAGCAACGCACCCGGAAGTTCTTAGCTCACTCGGGCTGACCCGTGTCCGGGCCGCCTTTCCCCCGCCCAACTCATGGAACTCCGACACCTGCGCTACTTTGTCACCGTCGCCGATGAAGGCAGCGTCACGAAGGCGGCCAAGGGGCTGCGCCTCGCGCAGCCTTCCCTCACCCGCCAGATCAAAAACCTAGAGGAAGAACTGCATGTCTCGCTCTTTCGGCGCGACAAGAAGCGCCTGGAATTGACCGAGGACGGCCAGTTCTTCCTCACGCGCGCCCGCCGGCTGCTCGCCCAAGCCGAAGAAGACGTGGACGATCTGCGCAGCCACAGCCAAGGCGAGACGAAACCGCTCAGAATCGGTTACATGCTTGACATGCAGTACGACCTGCTACCGGTCACGCTAGCCGCCTTCCGCAAGGTCTGGCCGAAGGTGCCACTCAACCTCATCGAGATGACGGCGGCTGAACAAATCCAGGCGCTGCACAAGAACAAAATTCAGGTCGGTTTCGCCCGGGAGCCCGGGCTGCCTTCGCTCACAGGCTTGCAGAGCGACGTGCTCACCAAGTGCAAGATGATGGCCGTCTTGCCCGACACCTACCCGCTCAAAAAGAACAAAGCTCTCCGGCTACAGGACTTGGCGGAACGCTCTTTCGTGTCGCTGACGGAAGACGATTATCCCGGCACGCGTGAATGGCTCAACCGGGTTTGCCGCGAGGCGGGTTTTGCTCCCAACATCAAACACGAGACCAACAGCACCGCGACGCTCATCCACCTGGTGGCACTAGAGATGGGCGTGGCGCTCCTGCCCGAGTCCTGTCTACGCCTGCCGCACGAGGGAGCGGTGTTCCACCCGCTTGACGAAACCGTATACAGCAAGACGCACCTGCTCTGGCGCAAGGAAAACTTCTCCGACGCCCTCCAGCACTACGTCCGTATCGTCAGCGACTGCTTCGAGGGCAAGCAAAAGGCACACGTCGAATCCCTGCCACGTTCCCATCCGGAAAAGAAGCTGGCGCGCGGCGGCGTCATCAAAGAGGTCGCCGCTTGAAGCCGGGCTACCCAGCAGCGGGGTCGACCACCTGGTTGGTTTTAACTTTCACGGCGTGTTCCTTAGGAACAACACGCGAGCCGTACTCCGTGGCGTAAATCTGCGTGAACTCCGCGCCGAAGAGCAGAATTTGCGCGGAGTAGTACACCCACACAAAGGTGGTGATGAGTCCGCTCGCCGCGCCGTACGCGCTGCCCGCGCTGCCGCTGCCCAGATAGATGCCCAGCGCCCACTTGCCGACCAGGAAGAACAGCGTCGTCAGCCCCGCGCCGATCCACACGTCGCCCCATGCGATCTTGGCGTCGGGCAGGTACTTGAAGATCATGGCAAAGAGCAGGGTGACGACCACCAGGTCCAACGCCAGGTTGATGAGCAGTGGGATCAGGTCACCGCCGGGCAGGATCTGCTTCAGCGTGCCGCTGAAAAGATGGACGACGCTGGAGAGTGTCAATGAAACGAGCAGCAGAAAGCACACGCCGCCCACCATGGAAAAGGACAAAAACCGGGCGCGCAAAAAGCCCATGATGCCTTGGCCCGGCTTAGGCTTGACGCTCCAGACGAGGTTGAGCGCGTCCTGCAACTGCCCGAAGACGCCGCTCGCGCCGAAGAGGGCGACCACCACGCCGATGGCGGTAGCCAAGATGCCCCGGGAAGGTTTGGCCGCGTTGTTGGCAACGCTCTGGATGATTTCCACTGTGCTCTTGTCCACGAAGTAGCTGAGTTGGTGGGTGATCTTGTCACGGGCCGCGTCGCTGCCGCCGTAGATGAGTCCGAACACCGCCAGGAGCACCAGGATCAACGGCGCGAGCGAGAACACCGTGTAGTAGGCCAGCGCCGCGCCGAGCGTGGGGCACTTGTCCTCGCTCCACTTGGACGCCGTTGCTTTGAGCAGCTTCACTGGACGATCCAGGTGGAGCGTGTCGAGGAGAGACGAAGCGGCGTTACCCATAAAGAGGAAAGGGAATCAAAGAAGGCAGCAGGGAACGAAAACACGGAGATCGACCACCGCGACGGCTTCCGCGGTGTCAAAGCCATATCGAAGCAGGCCGTTCATTCCGGTGGAATAATCCACTCGAACGCCATCTTTGGATCGCCCGTCCGCGTGATGGCACGCAGTTCGTCCAACGTCAGCCGATGGATCGGCACGCCTGCATGGCCTGTCGCCGCAAAGCATTGGTCGCATGCGGGAGGCTGAGCAGAACCGTCAGTTGCACCGGTCGGGCCAAACTGCACGATCGCGCCGAAACGTTCGCCGTCGGCTTGATGAGTCACGTGCAAGGTGCCGATGTATTTGCCGTCCGGGCGAGCGACGCGGATCAGGCTGCCGTCGCGCAGGTCAGCGAACCCAGGCTGTTTTTTAAATATCAAAGGTATTAAAATGTTAAAATCTATGTTGCTGGTCGGCAGCGTCATCTCGGAGCGACAGCCGAGCCAATACCTTACAGGTGCCAGGTCCATAGCGTCCGGCTATGCGATAGCCTGCTGCTATGAAGTGTGTGCGCGAAAGATATTTGCGCCGGACGATGGCTGGCAGAAGTTAGTTGTCACCGCGACCCGTGGAGACACTTCCTGCCATCGCCTCCGCCAGCGACGACGAGTTGATGCAAGGCATCCTTGCTTCCGAGCAGACGGCCTTCAACGAGCTCTACTCCCGGCACCGCTCCCTCTTGTGCAGGATCGTTGGTCAGATGCTGGCCAGCGACACGGACGTGGAGGAAACCGTGCAGGACATCTTTGCAGAGATCTGGAACCGCGCCGCCAACTTTGATTCCAGCAAGGGGCAGGCGTTGGGTTGGATCATCTGCATGGCTCGTCGCCGTGCGGTGGACCGGGTCCGTCGCGGTCGGCGGAACATCGAGGTCAAAGCCGCGCTTCAGCAAGCGGCGGCGGAAGGTGCGACCCTGACAGCCTCGGGTTTGTCCGAAGCCGACGCGGGCGATCCTTTGGCGAAGCGAGACTTGCGACGCGCTCTGAACGGGGTCATCGAGGCACTACCCATCGAGCAGCAGACGGTGGTCCGATACGTTTTCTTCCAGGAACTGAGCCAGCGCCAGATTGCCGCTCGCACCGGGGTTCCGCTTGGAACCATCAAAACCCGTCTGGAACTGGCCATCAGCAAGCTCTCCAAAAAGTCAGATCACCTGCGAGAAGACCTGAGGTTGTATCATTCGAGGAGTGTTGCCACCGCAACGTCACCGGCCTTGGCGCCCAACGGTTCATAGCCGGCAGGGTAGCCGCACCATCCCTTCGGCGCAGAGTGCGTTGCTTCAGGTCAAGGAATCGTAGGAACAGTAGTCGGGACGACAACCGTTTCCTGAGCGGGAACGGCTTGACTTCCACCGCACGCTGGACCGCCTCATGTAGGTCCATATCGGTGCGCACGGTCTCCATCTTGCCGTGCGAGATGCGCGTCATGTCGAGGATCACATCGTAGGCAGCAACTACCTCCTGGCTGCCGAGCACTACCGGATACGCAACCTTGTGCTCCTGGGTGAACTTCCGGACGAGGGCCGCACCTCCCTCGTCCAGCGACACACCGATCACCACCAAGCCACGGTCACCGAACTTGTTCTGGAGTTCGACGAAGCCAGGAATCTCGTCGCGGCAGGGTGCGCGCCAAGTTGCCCAGAAATCCAGGATGACCACTTTGCCTTTGAAGTCCGGGAGGCTGATCGATTTGCCATCCAAGTCGGAGAGTTTCCACTCGGGTGCGGCCGGATGATTGAGGGGGACATTTTGCGCTTGGGCGGAACACAAAAGGGCCGCGCAGCACGTGGCACCCGCCGCGTGCGAGGCGTTCTTAGCCCGGACGCAACGAAACAAGTGGCAGAAGCATCGACGTGAGGAGAAGGCTGGATTAATCATCGCTTTCCTTCTTGGTCGTTGGATCTGTCCGATCCTTACAGAGGAGTTTATGGGCCAGAGTCCCGCGCCTTCACGGAGCGTCTCTTGATGATTCTTCTGCCTCCTTGCGAACGCGCATCAGGAACTCACTGATGGCATCCATGCGAAAACCGGCCGCCAGTGCGTCCAACTCATCTGCGAAGTGCTTGAGGCCAGCGTTTGCCGCGGCGAGTTCACGCAGACGCGACCGCAGACGGACGATGTCTCCCTGCAACGAGAGGGTCAGCAGAGCATCCATCTCCGCTGCGGAAGGCAGGATGGCGCGCGCGCCTGCGAACGGCTTCTTCGCCCTCGGCACTGGTGGCAGATGGTCGAATCCGGAGGAACTTTCCTCCGTGGTGGTGTCCACCTGCACGGGCAAAACGAAAAAGAACTGGCTGCCTTGGTCGGGGATGCTCTTCACCCTTAGCTCCCCACCCATGGCCTGCACCAGCCGCGCGCTGATGTTGAGCCCAAGCCCCACTCCGGACCGATCCGTCGTCCGGAGCGACGACACCTGCCGGAAAGGCTCAAAAATCACCATGCATTGTTCCGCGGGGATGCCCACCCCGGTATCAGCCACCTCGAAACGCACCCCGGTGTCTTCCACAAGGTCCACCCGCAGCGTGACACGGCCCTGTACCGTGAACTTGAAGGCGTTTCCAAGCAGGTTGTCGAGCACCTGACGCAAACGCAGAGAATCCGTGTTCACCGTGCGCGAAGCCAGCCGGGGATCGAGCCAGCAGCCGAATTCCAGGGGCTTCTCGGCAGCGCGCGCGACGAAGGCTTCGGTGACCGTGTGCAGGAATTTGTCCAGGGAGAACGGGCTCGGGCGCAGTTCCAGGTGTCCGGCCTCGATGCGCGAGAGGTCGAGCACCTCGTCGATCAAGGCCAGAAGGTGTTCGCCGCTGGTGACGATGAGCCGGTAGCGGGCGCGGTTGGCGTCGTCGAGGGTGTCGTCGCGCAGAGCCACGCGGGCGTTGCTGAGGATGCCAGTGAGCGGCGTGCGCAGTTCGTGGGTGACGTGGGTCAGGAAGGCGGTTTTGGCGGCGTTGGCAGCCTCGGCGGCGAGGCGGGCGCGTTCCTGGGCGGCCTGGGTCTCGCGGCGCGCGGTGATGTCCACGACGCTACCCTGGTAGACATTTTGCCCCGTGGCAGGGTCGGCCACGCTTTGCACGCTCTCGCTGACCCACCGCGTGCTCCCGTCGCGGCGGCGGATCTCGGACTCGCAGCCTAGCGCGGCCCCGTCGCGGGCAACGAGCGCGGCGATCTCCTCACGCCGGCCGGGCTGCACGTAGAAGCGGGCGGCGATGTCGGTCAGTTCCTGCTGCATCTGCGCAGGGTCGTCGTAGCCGCAGAGCCGGGCCATGGCGGGGTTGGCGCGCAGGTTGCGGCCGTCGAGCGAGGATTGAAAAATGCCCTCGCTCGCATGCTCGAAGATCGAGCGGAAAAGCTCTTCACTCTGGCGGAGCTGGCGCGTGCGGCTGGCGACGAGCGCCTCCAGCCGGACGCGTTCGCGCCGCGCCGCCG
This sequence comes from uncultured Chthoniobacterales bacterium, assembly GCA_964246175.1. Lineage (GTDB taxonomy): Bacteria > Verrucomicrobiota > Verrucomicrobiia > Chthoniobacterales > SZAS-18 > CAHJWO01. The sequence continues at coordinate 5,834 of CAXTQD010000044.1, forward strand.
CGACCCGCCCGAGCACGAAGGCCGTCAGCGCGCCCGCGCCCGTCAGCAGGCCGCCGCGGTACATGAGCGTCCACATCTGCGCGCTGCGCCACCAGGCTTCCATGGACGTGAGCAACTGGGCGCAGAGGGCAGCGACGCCGACGAACTTCATCGCCAAGCAATATCACCACCGTGGACGCGGGGCTATCTTGACCATTGGGTTCGTGTTTGGAGTCCGGCGCTTCAACCCGAGCAGGATGGGCAGCAACACGCCCGTGCCCACGGTGAAGCACCACAAGGCGGGCGCGGGCGTGCCGAGGGGCGCGCTGAGTTCGGGCAGGATGCGCTCGCGCGAATGGACGACGATCACCCGCAAGTCGTCCGCCGACAGCCGCGGGTAGTCCGCCAGCATCCCGCGCGAAATCGTTCATTGCCCCGGCCAGCTCCGCTCGACGGCGTTACGCACGCGGATGGCGTCGGCGAGCGACTTGAAGTCCAGCGCGTGTCGGCGCACGGCGTCGTTACCGAGGTAGTTGGCGACCGCGCCGAGGGCGAGAACCACGTGGTCGTACGGAAGCTCTTCGGGAGACCCGTCGGGACGTTCGGCGCGTTGCGCGCGGACCCGCCGCCGCTCCAGATCGACGCCGATCACCCGCCCGCGCACGATCCGGGTCCGCCGCAGGCTGGTGCGCAGGGGTGCGGAGATGTGCGTCGGCTCCAGACGGCTGGCGGCGACTTCCGTGAGCATCGGAGTGAACAGCAGCGCGTTCGTGTCGCTGACCAGCGTGAACTCGACCGTCGGATCGGCCCCGAACAGCCGCTCCAGCTCGCTGGCCACACGCCCATCCCGGCGAAGCCTCCACCCGGGATGAGCACACGCCGGGGTTCCACCGATGCGGCAGGTGCGGGGACGGCTTGTTCAGGTCCGAGCCAGCGTATTGCCAGCCAGCGTCCTACCGGCACAAAGATTCCGATCAGAAAGCCAGTCCACAACCAGCCCAACAACGCGGGGAAGAGTGCGCGCATGCCCTCGGGCCGTCCACTGTGGTCTCTGACCGGCGAGGATCGGCAAAGCGTACACGCTGACCACCCCCCCACACGGCACGCCCAAGGCCGCCACGGTGAACGCGCCATCTGGCACGCGCGACTTCCCATGTGCCCGGTTGACCAGAGCAAGCAACGCTCCGCCGAGCATAGCGAAGCCCACCGCCACCGAGACGTTCCCCAACGTCGCGGCCGGCGGGTAGCTGGCAAACACCCCGGCGACAAGGCCGACCCCCGCGCGCCGCCAGACCGTTCTCATGCGTTCCAGATCCCGCGGTGACACAACGCCCCGCGCGGGTTGACCTGGAAGTTGTCCACCTGCGCGACGGTCTTCTGCTCTGCATCCGCCGCCGCGACCTTGCCGCGGACCCAATGGAGACCGGTAGCACCATGGGGCACCTGGTCGCGGAAGGTCTCGATCTGGCGCTCGCCCCGGCCGTTGACCGCGCGCACGTACACGTCGACCTGCTCGGCCGCGGCCGTGGGCGTCCACGCGTAGCGCCACAGGCTCCAACTGATGTCCGTGCCCGGCTGGTGGATGTCGGCCGGCGCGTACGTCTGGCCGCCGTCGGTGCTCACCTCCACCGCGCGGATGCCCTTGTCACCGCCGTAGGCCACCCCGTGGAACTCCACCGCCTGTCCAACCCGGAAGGGCTGGTCAAAGTTGCCGCCGTGCGGCGGCGCGTCGATGCGGCTCATGGTGGGCACGTACACGTTCGGTC
>CAXTQD010000044.1:7588-22698 GCA_964246175.1 uncultured Chthoniobacterales bacterium
CAGCCCTGCTCGACGTAAAAGCCCACGCCCTCCAGGCCGTGGCGATTGCGCCGCAGCCGCGGATCGTCCTTTTGGAGGAACTCCAGCCGCGTGACCCACTTGGGGTTGCGCTCGCCGTAGATGCCGGGCACGATCAGGCGCACCGGGAAGCCGTGGTGCGGCGGGAGCGGCGCACCGTTCATCTCGTAGGCGACCAGCGTCGTGGCTTCCTGGGTCTTTTCCAGCGGGATGGTCTCGAAGAAGCCGTCAGCCGCGTGGAAGAGTACGCCCCCGCAGTCCGGCTTCGGCTTGGCGGTGGCCAGGAGGGTCGGCAGTGGCACGCCTTTCCAGCGCGCGTTGGAGACCAGGCCGCTGCCCACCCCGTACGAGATGCACTGGAGCGTGGTCTCCTGCTCGACGGCGGGCAAGGCAGCAAGTTCGTGGAAGGTCCAGGCCGTCGGCGTTTCCACGTTCCCGACCACGTCGAAGCGCCACAGGTCACGCGCCACGTCGGGATCCACGAGGTTCTTGGTGACCTGGTAGAACAGGTCGTTGGGCGTGATCTTCTGCACCTGCGGACCGCCGTACTGCGTGCCGTCGTAGCTGAATGAGCCGAGTTGATAGAGCCGACGCAGCATGCCGCCCAGCGCCACGGCCAGGAGGGCACCCAGACCGCCGGCCAAGAAGCGGCGGCGCGTCAGGTCGGCGGCGGGGGCATCAGCTGCTGGCACGGCGGGGGCATCAACCGTCCGCGGTGCAGCGGCGCTCAGCAGCCGGTAGAAGAACACGATGGCCGCCCCGCACAGCGCAAACGATGCCAGTAGCCCCAGGCAGGTGATCACCGTGGCCGCCGCCGGCGGGTAGCCGTGGTAGTTCGTGAGCAGTTGCGGCCAGAGCAAAGCGCAGAGCACCACCCACACCGCCAGCACCCCTGGCACGATCAGCCGCCAGCCGCGCCCGCCAAGTCGTCCGACAAAGAACGCGTAGACTACCCCGCCCAACGTCGCCGTGCCGAGCTGGCCGGCCAGGGCACCGTAGAAGCCTTGCAGCTTGAGCTGCGAGTAGCCGCCGGCGCGCACCAGCGAGCCGATGAAGAACTTGACGGTCAAAAACGGGAACAGCCGGTCGAAGATCGTCTCGGTCGCCGTGGCGACACCGAAGCTCAGCCGCAACGCCGCCATCAACGTCAACATCGCCAGCCCTGCCAAGAACCCGGCGAGGGCACCCCGAATCACTAACCTAGGCAACGAAGGGCGGACGGGATGATCGTTCATGGCGGCGAGATAGGAAGAGCAGCGTTAATCCGAAGAAAGGGGCTTGGTGCTTCGGGAACCTTACTGCTTCGAGCGAAAGAGTTCCGGGTGCTGGGAAGGATTGCGCTCCTGCTGCGGCGCGTCGCTGCCGATCTCCGAGCCGTACAACTCGCGGAACTCTTTGTCCTTGGCGAGAACCTTTGCCACGTGGCGTTTGTTCTCCCTGTCCTTCAGCGTTTCATCGAAAGCCATGTGGGCGGTTCCGCGATCCTTCATCATGGCACGGATCTTCTCGCCCTTTGCTTCGGGGGACCGGGCCCACGCTGCGGAAGCCAAGCTGAGAAGGAGCAGAGCGGCGTAGATGGCGGTGCTTGGCAGTTTCATGCAGGAGTGGATCGTTGGTCTGGTTGGAGGGATGGAGCCGAAGGGTGACGGGAGTCGCCTAGTCCAATTCATAACAGTCTGTGCTGAAGTGGGATATACGCCCTTGGGCGTACGACGAAAGCATCGACCGCCAAGCACATCTCTACCGTTGGTCGCCGTTGCGGCTGAGAACCTCGGTCGCCCGCACGGCCGCGGCGGTGCGGGTCTCCACGCCGAGTTTGCCGTACACGCGCTGGAGATGTTTTTTCACCGTCTTGAGCGCCGAGCCTAGGATGATGGCAATTTCGGGGGAGGTCTTACCCTGCGCGACCCAGTAGAGTACCTCCGCCTCGCGTTCGGTCAGCCCGAGGGCATTCAGCAGGATCAGACTCGGGTCGGGCGCTTCTTCCCGGAGTAGAAGGACCTTCAGGCCATCGCTGGCACCCTCCGCGAAGCGGCGCGCCCGCAGGCACACCGGGCTGGCGGCGCGCGCGATGCGCTGCCCTTCCAGGAGGTTGGCCGGCAGCGCCGCCGCGGGGTCAAAGCCGTCCAGGTAGCGGCCCAACAAATCCCGCGCCGTGTCGGCGCAGAAGACGAGGTGGCCCGCGGCGTCCACGATGAGCATCGCCTGGGCGAGGGAGCGTTCGAGTTGCGCCTCGGCGCTGTGGCGCAGCCGCACCTCGGCTTCCAACGCGCGCCGCAGGCGTTGTAGTTCCAGTTGCGCGCGCAGCCGGGCGAGCACTTCCTCTGGCTCGAAGGGCTTGGAGATGTAGTCCACCGCCCCGGCGGCGAAACCGGCCAACCGCGCCGCCGTGTCGGTCAGCGCCGTCATGAAGAGGACGGGCAGGTGGCGGGTCTCAGGGTCGGCCTTGAGCCGGCGGCAGGTTTCCAGGCCGTCGAGGCCGGGCATCAGCACATCGAGCAGGATCACGTCAGGCTGCCGGTGGGCGATCTGCAAGAGGGCGCGCTCGCCGCCGTCGGCCACGAGCACCGCGAAACCCGCCCCGGTGAGCAGGTCGAGCAGCACCGAAAGGTTGGCCGGGGTGTCGTCCACGATCAGGATCGTGGCGGCGCCGTGGACGGTCTTCTCGGCGGTCGTCTTCTGACCCACGCTGGTCGGGGTGCCCGACAGGGCGGACCCCTTTTGTGGATGTTCGCTGCGAGGGCGGACGCCGGAATCTCTCTGCAACCCTCCCGGAGTCGGGATCAGCGAAGTCTTCATCTTGAGGCGTCGTGCGCTGGCGCGGCCAAGGGATGGGCTTCCAACCAGCCACCGGTCGCCTGGAGAGCCGACGGGTCGTCCGCGGGATGTACCCAGACGGCCAACGCGGCCACTGGTGCGACGGTCTGCGTCGGCAGTGTGAACGTGGCCGTCCAGGACGCGCCATGTTTTTCCAGCGCGGCGTGGATCAGGTCCAAGGCGACGAACTCGTGGGCGAGCTTGCGCCCGGCGTTCTCGCCCCGGCGCACGTCACTCGTCACCCCGGCGGCCAGCGGAGCCGCCGCGACCATCAGCGCACCGCTTGGCACAACCGTCGGCGAGAAGGTGACGCTGACCGACCCGTCGGGATGCGCGTCCGCCCGCAGACGCCCCGGCTTGCCGGACGCGGCGGACCCGGTGCTCCCTTCGCGGCCGTTTTGCACGAAGGCAGGCGTGTACACCGAGCCGCTGCCCCAACGGGCCGCGTAGTCGTATTGCCGCCGGGTGAAAACCTCCGAGGCGAAACGATCCGTCCAGCCGAGGCGGTCCCAGTAGCTGACGTGGAAGGCCACGGGGACCACCGCTTTCCACAAGCCCGGGTCATCGCGCAGCTTGGCAAGGCGCGCTTCGGCCGGCGGGCATGAACTGCAACCCTCGGAAGTATAAAGTTCCACGAGCGTGACCTGGGTCTCGCCGGTTTCGAAGGTGGCCGCATGCATGGGCGTGACGAGGGCGACGGAGGCGAACAGCAGCGGGAGAAAAGTGCGTATCATCTTTCGGTTGGCTTGGCGGAGGGTGGTTGCAGCGGCAGGGTGAAGCTCAGGCGCGGTCCCGGCGTACAGGCGGGTCCGGTGGAATACGTCATGGCGGCGGCGGCGCAGTCCACAGCCAGTTCGGTGCCGCTGACCGTCTCGGCGTCGTCGCGGTGCATGCAGACCGAGAACGCCCCCTTGGCCAGTGGGTGGGAGCGGTGCAGATCGCGCAGCCAGGTCGAGGTGCGCGGCGGAGAAACCCAGGCTTCGCGCGCACAGGTTTCCAGGTGGACACAATGGGCCGTCGGCTCGTCGACGCCGGAAGAAAACCAGTGCGTGCGCCGCCACGGCAGCGGGGTGACTTCGAGGGTGTCGCTGCCGTCCGAGCGCCATTCTTCCAAGAGCCGCTCGCCAGCCCAGCCACCACGAGCCGGAAGGGGTTCATCAACGCTACGTCCATCGCTCCGAAAATGGCTTCCACGGCCACCAAGAGCGTGTCCTGCACGAGGTCCTCGGCGACCTGCGGGGTACGCACCCGCGCCAACGCGTAGCGGTACAAACAACTACCGTGCGCATCGACCCAACGGGCGGGGTCGAGCTTGAGCACGGTGGTTTCGTTCATGGCAGCGGGTTCAGGGACTCCTCGACGCTACCTGCCGGAACGATTTTGACTATACGCCTTTGGGCGGACCCGGCGTGCCATGTTCCAACGTAGGACGCCGTGCGGCGAAAACATCACTGCAAGGATCGTCCGGCACGGCCGACCAACCCGGGCATGTTCCTATCCTCTCTCTGCTGGCCGACGTTGTCGGGCAACCTCGTGCTCGGCTTAACGGCGCGCGTTGGAACTTGCAAACCGTGTCCATTGCTCTGGAAGACGACCCTTAGGAAGGTCAGGCCACTATCACTTCAACACGGCGACATACATTGACTATCCCTCATGCGGAGGAACTCGATACTAACCCAAAGCGGTACAGCGGAAGGTCGCTGACTGCAAACTAATATTACAATGGTAGATGAGCGCGGGACGTGCTTTGGTCCAGTCCGATGAGGGCAGACCAGTGCGAGAAGAAGGCGCGGCCGCTGCGGGCCGCGTTGGCGGAGACCACGGCCCGTTTGGGCAAGCACTTCGCCAACCCGGCGGCGCGAGCGACAGCAGGCGCATCCTTGCAGAGCCTGCTCAGCGGCGTGGAGCGCAAAAACCGCTGGCAGTTGGCCGAGGCCGCCGGGTTGGACACCCCGTACCGCTTCCAGCACCTGCTCGGGCGAGGAGCCTGGGACGCGGAGGCGTTGCGCGACGAGCCACTCGAAGTCGTGCTCGCCATCGACGAGACCGGCTTCGTCAAGCAGGGCAAGAAGAGCGTGGGCGTCAAGCGGCAGTGCTGCGGGGCCAGCGGCAAGTTGGATAACTGCCAGATCGTCGTGTTCCTGTCCTGGCAGACGGCCAAGGGCCATGCGCTCGTCGACCGGGCGCTCTACCTGGCGCAAGAGTGAGCCGAGGGTCCGGAACGCCGTCGGGCTGCCGGGGTGCCGCAGGAGGTGGAGTTCGCCACCAAGCCCACGCTGGCGCGCCGCTGGGTCGAGCGGGGGCTGACGGCGGGAGCACGACCCGCGTGGGTGTGGCCGCCGCCGCTTGATCAAGGTCAGCTTGGCGGAGGTGCGCCGCTTCTTCGTCGCCTTGCTTTGGGGCACGGCCCGCGCGCTCATTGCCCAGGTGCTGGGCTGGAGCAATTGGCGTCGGCACCACCAGGCCTTGGCCAAGTTCTTCCACTACAAAGCTCGCCATGCTCTTGCCCATCTACCACTGTAATACTAAGGGCGACGTAGAGAACCGGGCACTCACGGCCGTTGATGTTGGTCCAGGAAACCCAGCCAGCCAGGAGGGAGACTCGGCCAACACGTTCCGGTTACCCTCTTACGGGTTCCTGAACCTGGCGGCTTACTACACGCGCGGGCGCTTCAGCGCGCAGGTCAACGTCAACGACGTGACGGACGAACGCTATGCCACTGGCGCTTACAGCAACCTCTACGTGCAGGAAGGCGATCCGGTGAACGTGCGCACCAACTTCGGTGGGAAGTTCTAAGGTCTGGTGACTTTCGCGTGCGTAGAAACTTCACCAAGCGCGTCTGGCAACTGCACTCTTGGCTGGGGCTGGGGCTGGTCTGCGGCGCGGGGCTACTCGTCATCGGGGTGACGGGCAGCCTGCGGGTCTTCCACGACGAGGTCGACGCCTGGCGACTCCCGGCGCTGCCTCGCACGCAGCCGTCCGCGGCCGGTCGGCTGCGGTACGGCGCGTGGTGGAACCTGAACGCCGTCTGGTCCCGTTGGACGGCTCCTGCCGCCCCCACCGCTGCATGCACCGGCAACCCAGGTCGGCAAGCCGTTCGGTTTCGCCGCGGATGGCGTGTCCCTCGACGAGCTGATGGCCCGTGCGCAGAAGGAGCTACCCGGCTACCAGGCGGTTTACCTCGCGCTGCCGCCTGAGCGTACAGGCACGGTCACCTTCTATGGCACCGTGCCGACCTCCAACCTCCTCCGCGGAGACTACGGCAGCCGCCTGCTTTTTGATGCGGCCGACGGCGCGTTGCGTCAGGTCGTGGACATCCGGCGTGGCAGTGTTTAGGAGAAGATCGGCGATAGCTTCGCGTTGCTGCATTACGGAACGTTCGGCGCGGTGTTTGGTCCGGTCGCGGATCGGGTCGTGAAATTCGTCTGGACAATGCTGGGCCTGGCTCCGGGCGTTCTGGCGGTGAGCGGATTCATCATCTGGCGCAGTCGCCGCCGGGGCAGAGGTTAATCGGCGAACTTTACCTGCTCTTTACAACTTGGTGGTCCCACACTGACGAACCCTTAACACAGGGAGTGTCTCTTGATGAAAGCCACTGTTCATCATGCTGTTCCACACTCCATCCTCGCGTCACCTCCGCTCCCTGTTCCAAGCTGTTGGCCGTTGGTTCTGTCGTCTGGTCGACACCAAGACGAGCCGAATGCCTCTTTGCGCTGAGCGTCAGCCCGCCCGGATCAGCTTGTTGTTGAGCATGAGGGAAGCGGCCCCGCGCACACGGCGCATCGACTTCTCGCGTCCCGACGGATTCAGGAGCCGGGCAAGCATGCGTCGGTCGCCGCGCACCGGTGCCGATGGGATGTACTTCCCCGGCTGCGACCACTAGAGCGTCGCTCGTTTGAGTTAGCCACGCACCTTCTGCTTGTAGCCACGGCACTCCGCTGCCGTGTCCAGAGCCGGAGAGGAGTCAGACACGGCAACAACCGGGTCTGCGAGATGGCCGCAGGCAAAGTGCCGTGGCTACAGCTTACCCGAGCGAGCCGCACTCTAAGACGGTGGTCAGCCAGCTCATGCGATAAACACCCCGCAGTGATCCCGCGAGTACTCACCTGCTCTGACCTGCGTCCGAAACAAAGCCGCCGTCAACGCGCGACCGATGGAGCAGACAGGTAGCTCCCATCGAAGTACGCGCTGACCGCTTCGGCGTGTAGCTGGAAGGCCATGTCAGCCATCGGCGCATATACCACCAGGCATTCGGAGGTTTCTGTCGTCTGCTGGTAGGTTGTCAGGGCTGAGCTTGCCACAGGTGCGCTCAAACCAAAGAGCAGGACCGTCCCATCTGGTGCGCTGCGTACCAGGAACTCACGAACGCCTGCCGGGTCGATGGTCACGCCGGTTTCCTCCTGTACCTCGCGCGCGGCGGCTTCCTGCCACGTCTCGCCGTAGTTCACGTAGCCGCCGGGTAGCGCCAGTTTGCCGGCTCGTGGCTCGATGGCCCGTCGGATGAGCAACAAGCCGCTTCCCGCTGGCACGAGCGCAACAGCCACCGGCAGCGGATTGCGGTAAGTGGTGTTCCCACAAGCCAGGCAGCGGCGCGGCCAGCCCATGTTCTCAGGAAAGCGCGTGCCGCAGAACGAACAGAACGTATGTGGTCGCATGGAAGTACCGTGAGGGCTGGCGAATGTACGTAAGCTCGCGTTGCGCGTGCCGCCAGACACGTCCAAAACTTCTACTGCACCGCCTTGGCGGGCGCGATGGCTTTGCCCTTGAACGCCTGCCCCGCCAGGTCCGCCGCTGACTCGCCGCGGTTGGCATCGAACCCGAGCAGGCTCCACTCGTGCGCGGGCAGGTTGACCGGCCGGTCGATCCGTTCCACGTAGTGCGTCGGCCACATCACGCCCGCGAGCGAGCGGTGCGCCGTCAGATCAAGGTGGACCTCCGCGCCCTGCGTGCTTTCCAGGGCGTTGAGCGTGAACTGCACCCGGCGCAACAAATGATCCTGCCGGTCGATGAAGAGCACGACCTTATCCGCGGCGGGCGTCCCTAATCCCGGGTCGAGCGTCGTGACGAGCCGGTCGCACGCACGGCCGTCCACGTCGGCCGTTCCCGCGACCGTCTGGAACTTCGCCCCGCGCTGCACGAAGAACCCCGGCCCGAAGAGGAACATCGAATACGCATCCGTCACCAACCCCGCCGCCTGACTCACCTCCGGATCGGCGTCGGAACCATCGGGGTTTGTCCGGTGCTTGGCGGGCGGCGGTTGGTAGAACACCACTGCTGCCACCCCCGGCCGCCGGAAAACGTGCTTGGTCCCGGCCGGCCCCTGGTGCGTCTGGCCGACGATGTAGCCGCCGGCCGCGGGCAGGTAACGCTCCTCGCTGCCCTGCCGGTGTTCACGGTCGGAGAGGACCGGCTGCAACTTCGGCCCGAGCGACGCCCAGTGGCTGTCGAAGCGCACGTTCACGTCGTGCAGCCGCGCGTACGCCGCCGCGCCGCCGTGTGCCCTCAGGCATGCGTCGAAGATCGCCTGCGCGTCCGGTGCGCTCTTGGTGACGGCCGCCGCTTCCGGGATCGGCGGCGAACCCCCGCCGCACCCGGCGAGCAGAACGACGCACGCGACGAGGGCGAGGGACGGAAAAAATGCTTTCACCGCAAGGAGGAACGTCCGTGTGCGCCAGATGGTTGCGCCCATCTGCTAGCGGTGCCGACGCGGCACGCGCTCGATCCACCGCGCCGGGTGCAAGCCGAGTTCCTGGCAAAGCCAATCGGAAAAATCCGCCGCGTTGCGCACGAACTCGTGCCCCAGCACCCGCCAGGTCGCCTGCGGACACGCGACCACGAAGAAGACCGTCAGCACGAGCAGGTTGGCGAGGTAGATGATCACCAGCGAAAAAAACGTCCCGTGCAACAAGAGGTCAGTCTGCTGCTTGGGGATCATCCAGCAGGTGAACGTGAAGTGGAATGCCCACGTCATGCCCACCGCCATGAACAGATACTTCTGATACTGCCACAACCATGGGTAGAACCATCCTGCCGCGCTGAACAGGAGGATGGCGACGATGCTATATAAGGGAAAGAAGTATGGCGCGAGCGATACGAGGAAGTCACGCCGATCCGCGATGATGTAGCCGCCGTCCCGCCCGACCACGAACGCGCTCACCCGTCCTCCCTGCGCCCACACCCACAACGCATGCGTCAGTTCGTGCCCGAACACGTACGTGCGGATCATCTTCGGCAACAGAAAGAATGCCAGTGTCCACACCAACACTCCGAGTGCGAAGTGGTACAGTTCCTCCGACGCCCAGAACCGCCCACGCACCGCGGCGTGCGCGAACGCCTCAAAGAACGTTCGACTCGCCACCCAGCACACCGGCAGCAAGAGAACGCCCGCCACGGTCTTCAGCCAACGGGTCGGCACGGTCCAAGGGGTAGCCGAACCCTCCGCCGCGATGCTCGCACGGACCCGCCGGGTCTTCCTCGCTCCCGACGGCTGGAGCGGCAGCTTGCGCGCAGGTGGCAGGTCGGGTTTTCTCGGGCGGGCCATCTACCTGCGCCATTGCGCTCAGCAGATAGGGTATGGTGCAAGCAAAAACGGCAGCCGACGCGTGTTTTCCGCGCCGACTGCCGGTTGTAAACAGCAAAGATCTAGCAACTCAATGGTTGCCGACGGCACTCTTCTTCTCGAGCGACTCCGCATGCTTGAGATGCCCTTCAATAACGGGCAGGGTCTTGTCCACGTAGGACATCAGCATCTCATCCTTTACCTCACCCTTGGCTTCCTTGTACTCCTTCACGTCCATCCGGTGGTCAGTCACCGCATGCTTGATGTATGCCGTGTCGAACGCTGTGCCAGATAGCGAGGTCAACTGCGCATAGATCGCTTTGTCCTCGTCGGTCGGGTTCGGGGAAGGCACTGACGAGCCGTGCGCGTCGTCGATCTCGCTGAGTTCCGAGCCCGCCTTCTTGTGGTCAGTGATCATCATCTCCGCGAACTCTTTCACGTCCGGGCTTTCGGCTTTCTTGAGCGCCAGTTCAGCCATCATGACTTCCGTCGCGTTGCCGACCAGAGCTTTGTTAAGGAACTGCTTTTCCTTGTTGGTCAGTTCCGTGTCCGCCTTCGCGTCGGACTTCTTCCTGGGAACCGTCGAGTCGGTGTGCAGCCGGTCAGTCGCCGTCTTGGTCTCGCCAGTGTCCACCGTGCCGGCCGTCTGGGGCGGGGTGGCCCGGGCGCTCTCCTGCGCTGACACGGCGCTGACGGTCAAGGCGCAGCCAACGCCGGCGGCCAACAAGGAACGGGTCAAGGTGATCGGGGATATTTTCTTGGTTTTCATAGGGTTTGATCTGACGTGGTTGCGCCCGACGGCTGCGGAGCGGTGCGGGTAAATATTTATCGCACCAACCCGTCCGTGTGGACTGCCACGAATCCCCTCTTTTCCCCGAGAATTCGCTTTAAGCGCGTCCCATGTACGCGCCGTTGGTCGTGGAGATTTTCACCATCTCGCCCTCTTTGATGAAGAGGGGCACCTGCACGACCTTGCCCGTTTCCAGCGTGGCGGGTTTCTGCACGTTATTGGCGCTGTCGCCGCGCACGCCGTCGGCCGACTGGGTCACGCGCAGGGTGACGCTGCCAGGCAGCTCGACCTCGACCGCCTTGCCTTCGGCGTAGAGGACCGTCACGGGCAGGTTTTCGGTGAGATAATCCTTGCTGGAGCCGATCATGGCCTCACTGATCACGGTATCGTCGTACGTCTTCGGATCCATGAAGTGGTAGCCGTCCTGGTCCTTGTAGGAGTATTCCAGGGTCTCGCGGTTGACCTCGACCAGTTCGACCTTCTCCGTGGAGGAGAAACGCACGTCGCTGCTCTTGCCCGTCTTGATGGAGCGGATGATGGCCTGCACGAAGGCCCGCAGATTGCCCGGGGTGCGGTGGGTGACTTCCAGGACGATGTAGATGTCGTTGTTGTAGCGAATCGCCTGGCCTTTGCGGAGATCGTTTGCAGCTGCCATAGAAGGGGAAAATGAGGTGGTAGAGGGGGGAATCGAGTGTCACAGCAATTTAAGCCGCGTCAAGTCCTGCGTGTCCACTAGCCCGATGGGCCGGCGCTCGGCATCGATGACCACGAGGTCGTCGATCCGGGAGTGTTCGAGGAGTTGGAGGATTTCTACCGCGAGCCGGTCCCCGTCGATGGTGACGGGCCGCGGTGTCATGTACTCGCCCACCGGCCGTGCGCCGAGGTCCGCCGGGCCGCTCTGAAAGTGCCGGGCAAAGTCCCCGTGTGTGAACACCCCCGCCAGTCGCCCGTCGCCATCCACCACGACCGCCGCCCCCGCCCGCACGCGCGCGATGGCTTCCAGCACCTCGCCGATCGACTGATCGGGAGTGACGACGGCCATCCCGTCACGCGGGCGCATCACCTGGCGCACTTTTAATAGAAGGCTGCGCCCGAGACGGCCGCCGGGATGGAACCGCGCAAAGTCTTCCTTGTCGAAGCCGCGGGCTTCCAGGAGCACCATCGCCAGCGCGTCGCCGAGGGCGAGCATGACGGTCGTGCTGCTGGTCGGCGCGAGGTTGAGCGGGCAGGCTTCCTGTAGGACACTTACGTCCAGCCACGCGTGGCTGGCCTGGGCGAGCGTGCTATCGGCGCGGCCGGTCAGGGCAACCAGGGAGATGTCGAAGCGCAGGAGCGCAGGCAGGAGGTTGACCAGTTCGTCCGTCTCGCCGCTGGCGCTCAGCGCGAGCACGGCGTCGCCGTCGGCGATCACTCCGAGGTCGCCGTGGAGAGCGTTGAGGCTGTTGAGAACGACGGCCGGCGAGCCGGTGCTCGTCAGCGTGGCGGCGATCTTTTCGCCGACGTGGCCGCTCTTGCCCACGCCGACGACGACGATCTTGCCGCGGTTTTCCAGGGAACGCAGCAGGAGGGTGACGGCACGCTCGACCGCCCCGCCGTCGAGTCGGTCGTGGAGCCGGCGTAGTTCGGCGATTTCCAGGTCGATGACGCGGCGGGCTTTGTCGAGGTAATCCACAGGTACAGCTTGGAAAAATGGAAGGGGTGTCAGCCGCCCGCTTCCTCGTCGCGAAAGCGCACCAGCAAAGCCGAGAGATGGTGGATGGCTTCTGCTTCCTCCGGGCCATCGGCGACGAGGGTGAAGGCCGCGCCCTGGTCGAGATTGGCCATCAGCACTTCGAGGATGCTCGTGGCGGCGTACTCCGCGCCGTCCTTGTGCAGGATGATCGTCGTTTCCTTGAACTTCATGGCGCACCGCACGAACTCCGCCGCCGGCCGGGCGTGCAGGCCGAGGGGGTTGAGGACTTCGAGTTGGGCGGTGGCGGCCATGGCAAAGCGTCAACGTAGAGCCAAGCCTGATCCGCGGCAAACTCCGCCGTCAACCCGCTTTCCGTCCAGACCATACATCCCCTACCCCGGCACGACGCGAAGCTTCAATGACGACCGCTCACCACTTCACCTCATGAAAAAGCTTTCCTTGCTCACCGCCTGCGTCCTCAGTCTGTGCGCCATATCCGTCGCTAATGCCCAGAGCGCCGATGGCACCACAACCAGCACGCGCACCACACGCCGCACGGTCTCCACACGCACCAACACGCCGCTGACCGCCCGTCTGCGCCGTTTCGAGGCCCAGTCACAGCAGAATATCCAGACGACCGCGCCACGCTCCAACATCGACGGCAGCGTCACACGTACCGTCCGTTCGGGCAACCCGCTCCAGATGATCAATCCCTTGGCGCCGGCTGAATATGGCGACGGCAGCGACGTAACCCGTCGTGACCCCGAAGACCCGTTTCAGCGTCCGCAGGGTCTGCGCCTGTTCGTGGTGAACTTCTGATCAGGCACGGTGGCTGCCAAGCCGCGGGTCGCGTTATACTGTGCGACCTTTCTGAAGCCGGAGATGTTGCACGTCTACCGGCAGATCTGCGCTATCCGACGGTTCGATAAAACGGTCTTCACCCAAAAACGCGAGGGTGCAGACCGTTTTCCTTTTGACCAAGTGGTGGAACTGCCACGCAGTTCGTGGCGTTGGCTGAGCCGGATGGTCAACAAGCAGCTTCTCAATCGTCCTATGCTGCGGACGAGGCGAGAAACCAGCCGGTTGCAACGTGCGTTCGACGTGCGGGGTTGTTCCCTGCTCCACGTCTACTTCGGGAATGTCGCCGTTCAGCTTCTGCCCACCTTGCGAGATCCACGCGGGCCACGGCCAGTGGTCGTCTCTTTTCACGGCGCCGATGTGCTCGTGGAACTCGACCGGTCTGCCCACCGTGCAGCGATCCAGGAAGTTTTCCGCCGTGCCACGCTGATCCTGGCGCGTTCGCAATCCTTGGTAGAGGTGCTCGCGCAACAGGGCTGCCCGCGGGAGAAAATCCGGCTCAACCGCACCGGCATCCCATTGAACGGATTCCCTTATGCGCGCCGGCCAGACCCGGCTGGGAAGTTCCACCTGTTGCAGGCGTGCCGGCTGATCGAGAAAAAAGGGCTACCGACCACCTTACGCGCGTTCGCCCGCTTCGCGCAGACCTTTCCAGAATCGCACCTGACGGTGGCAGGCGAGGGTCCGCTGGAAGCCTCTCTGCGCGATCTCGCCGCATCGCTCGGCGTCGCGGACCGTGTGACGTTCGCCGGCTTTTTGGATCAAGACGCCCTCCGCCGCGCATTGTACGCGTCCCACTTCTTCCTGCATCCGAGCGAGACCGGCCGCGACGGCAACCAAGAAGGCGTGCCCAACTCGCTGTTGGAAGCGATGGCGACCGGCCTGCCGGTGTTTGCCACGACGCACGGCGGCATCCCCGAGGCGGTGGCACACGGCGTCAGCGGCTGGCTCGTGGCGGAAGGCGACGACGAGGCACTCGGCCAGGCATTGGTTGAATGGGCTGAGGCGCCCGAACGTCTTGCCGCGATGGGCGTAGCAGCGGCGCGTTCGGTGGCGGAGAATTTCGAGCTGCGCGCGCAGGCGCGGAAGCTGGAAGACTGTTACTTCGAAGCCTTGACGGCTGCCCGTTGAACAGGCCACCGCTCGGTGGCCCATCCGCCTTGTGCGTGCACGGGTTCGCCGCCAGATTCTCCCGTGACGACCGCCGACCGCCTGCCCATCTACGAACTCGAAGGCGACTTGACCGCCCGGCTGCGCGCGGGCGAGCGCCGACTGATCCTCCAGGCCCCGACCGGCTCGGGCAAGTCCACTCAGGTCCCACAGATGCTTCTCGACGCCGGCCTCCTCGGCGAACGGGGTCGCGCCGTCCTTCTACAGCCGCGCCGCCTGCCCGCCCGGATGCTCGCCGCCCGGGTCGCGTGCGAACGCTCGGTCCCGCTCGGCGCCGAGGTCGGCTACCGCATCCGCTTGGACAATGTCACGAGTGCGCGCACCCGGGTCGAGTACGTCACGGAAGGCATTCTCCTGCGCCAGATGCTGGCTGATCCGACCTTGTGCGGGATCGACGCCGTGCTCTTCGACGAATTCCACGAACGCCACCTCTACGGCGACATCACCCTCGCTCGCGCGCTCGACATCCAGGAGACGATCCGCCCCGACCTGCAAATCATCGTCATGTCGGCCACGCTCGAAACGGGCATCCTAGAAAAATACCTCGCGCCCTGCGCCACGCTCGTCTCCCGCGGGCGCACCTTCCCCGTAACCACCGAATACCTGTCCCGCCCCGCGCCGTTCGACCGCGTGCCCGCGTGGGAACTCGCCGCCGAGGAACTCGCCCGCCTCGCCGCCGTCCATCTTGAGGGCGACGCGCTCATTTTCATGCCCGGCGCGTACGAGATCGGCCGCACGCTCAACGAAATCCGCAACCACCCACGCCTAGGTCAGTGGCTCGCCCTGCCGCTCCACGGCGAACTCCCGCCCGCCGACCAGGACGCCGCTGTCACACGGTACCCCGGACGGCGCAAGGCCGTCGTCAGCACCAACGTCGCCGAGACCTCGCTGACCATCGACGGCGTACGCTTGGTCATCGACGCCGGCCTCGCACGCGTCGCCCGCTTCGACCCCTACCGCGGCATCAACACCCTCCTCATCGAAAAGATCAGCCGCGCCTCCTCCGACCAGCGTGCCGGCCGCGCCGGCCGCACCGCCCCCGGCCACTGTCTGCGCCTGTGGACCGAGGCCGAACAAGGAGATCGTCCCGCGCAGGAAACCCCCGAAGTCCGCCGCCTCGACCTCGCCGAAGTCGCCCTCACGCTCAAGGCCAGCGGCGTGGACGATATCCACGCCTTCCGTTGGCTCGAACCACCCGAACGCCGCGCCCTCGACCGCGCCGAGA
>CAXTQD010000045.1:0-22693 GCA_964246175.1 uncultured Chthoniobacterales bacterium
GGTTCTACCTCTGGAAACCTAAATTTACAATAATATGTCTTATTGTAAATAAAATAGCCGTCGCTGCTGGAAATTGCGGGATTATTGTAAATTCTGTGTTTAGCACGAGAACCGGCCGGTTCAGGATCTTTTCTTCGTAGTGCAGCGGTCCGCACTCGTCAGCTTCAATTCCAAGTCCAACGCTGGAGTCGCGGGATGGCTTTCCGCGGTGCGAAGGAAGAGCAGATTAGAATGCAGAGGCGCACCGCACTAGATTCGCTTCTGCCCAAAATTTCCACGGCTTGCAACTCCGGTTGGATGCACAGTAAGAAAGCGAGGCGGTTTGTTTTATGAGTCTCAAATACCTCCAACTTGCCACCACGCCCGGCGTGCGAGCGGCGCAGGCACGCTACTACGGACGTGCTCGCAACCTTGGCGTGGATGGCGTGCCCGACGACCGCCTTGGCGCCGACGAGGCGGCGTTCGTCACGGAGCGCGATTCGTTCTATCTCGCCACCGTGTCCGCAAACGGTTGGCCCTACATCCAGCACCGCGGTGGACCGGCGGGCTTCCTGCATGTGCTCGAAGGCGGGCGCAAGCTGGCCTTTGCGGACGTGAGCGGCAACCGTCAACTGCTCTCCACCGGCAATCTCGCGGAAGGCCACGACAAGGTCGCGCTCTTCTTCATGGATTATCCCAACCGCACGCGGCTCAAAATCAACGGCCACGCCGAAGTCATCGACGCGCACGCCCGGCCTGAACTTGCCTCCGAACTTGGGAAAGGCTTTTCCGCGCCCGCGCAGGTGGAGCGCATCTTTGTGATTTCGGTGGTAGCGTTCGACTGGAACTGTCCGCAGCACATCACGCCGCGATACACGACCGAACAGATTGAGGAAGCCATCGCGCCCTTGCAGGCGCGGATTGCTGAATTGGAAGCGGCGTTATCCACCGCTGCCAAACCGCCAGTGACATAACCGATCCGGAGTTCCCTCACCAATGTCAGGGTGTTTTCTTCGGTCACCCCGAGTGCAGGATCATTTCACCAAGTTGTTCCGGGGCGACCATGCCCTGCCAAGGTTCGATGGCAGCCAATCGTGGAACCCGTCACATGAAGATCAAGGCACGTCCGAGCGTTTGATCTTGGATTGAGGGCGGGTGGCGTATTCGGCCCAAGACCCATCGTACAAGGCAACCTCCTGCGCACCGGCCAATTCGAGCGCGAGCGAGACCACGGCTGCTGTGATCCCGGAACCGCAGGTGGTGGTCATCGGCTGGGAAAGGTTGACGCCTTTGGCTTCGAAGATGGCGGCTAGTTCGGCTGGCTGCTTCAAACGGCCCTCTTCAACGAGGTCGGTGAAGGGCATGCTGGTCGCACCGGGCATGTGTCCAGAGGAGATGCCTGGCCGTGGTTCCGGGGCGGTGCCAGCGAAGCGCCCGGCGGAACGGGCATCCAAGATCTGGGCTCCGGCGGCCAGGAGTGACTGCAATTGTTCGTAACCGACGACGGCATCGGCATCAAGCTGAGCGCGAAAACTTACGGGTACCCGTTCAACGGGTCCGGAGGAGGTGGGCAAACCGGTATCGGTCCAGGCTTTGAGACCGCCATCAAGCAAATGGATCTCTCGTACTCCGAAGGTGCGCAGCATCCAGACGGCACGAGGGGCGGAAAACACGCTTTCCTGTTCATAAACAACAAAGGTCATGGTGTCGCGCACACCCAGAGCACCCATCCCGCGAGCAAAGTTCTCCGCCGAAGGCAACGTGTGAGGCAAGCCCGAGGCCGGGTCCGAAAATGCCTCAAGGTCGAAGAAGATGGCTCCGGGCAAATGCCGCGCGAGGTAGTGAGCGTGGGTAGGTACGGGCGGCAAGACACCGACGGGCGGCAAGGTGGCGTCGAAGATGACGGTATTCGGGTCGTCGAGGCGGGCGGCGAGCCAAGCGGGGGACACGAGAAGATTCATTGTTTGTAAATTGCTATTCGCAACCGCCTCGGCTGGACCATGTCTGGACGATGCGGTGAGTGCCAGGTTTTCTCTAATTTGCCTATTCTCGCCGCGTCGCGCCGCTTAAGCTTATAATGGGCGCTGGTCGAGGCTTAGTTGCCAATGCGACAAGCGAGCAGTTTTTCGATGTTGGTCTCGATTTCCGTGTGGGTGTTAAGCCGTTCACGCCAGGCGGATGGAATGGCGGCCGCTCCGAGGTGCGCTCCCAACCAAGTGCCGAGCAACCCGGCACGCCCGGCGTTATCACCACCAGCGGCAGCGTTGGCGTGCATGGCGTCGACGTAGGAATCAGCGTGTTTGATCAGACAATGCACTGTCGAGGGAAAGCTGTGTTCCAGCGGGCACGATTGGCCGAACTCCGCCGTGGCCGCTTCCACGCTTTTGTCGGCCGCATCCGCGGCGGCGCAAAACTTCTGACGGACTTCCTCGCCATGTTCCGGCTCGAGGGAAAGGATGGCTTTCCCGGCCGCAACGAGAGCTTCGGCGGGCGTCTTTCCTGTGAGCAGCTCCGCCAGCACGAGCGCGGCGGCTTTGGCGTAAACGACCGCGCGCGGATTATTTTGTGTCGCACGGGTGACGGCCTCAACGTCTTCGAGTAGTTCCGACTGCCCGGTGCCGCGCAAAGCGGCCTGTGCGACGATCGGAGCCAGCCGGGAGACAGTGGCCAGTTGGTCATCGTCGCCGCCCTGCTGGAAATCAAAAGGCTCGCCCGGATGGTCATGCGCGAACGCGGCAGCGTTGGCCAAGGTGTCCTTCATCGAATGATCGCGGTAGCCACGGTAGTCGGCCGAGCCAAACCGGGCGACGAACCGCTGACCGAAATCTTGCGCGTCTAGCTGTCCGCGCTCTGCCACGGATTGCAGCAAGAGCAACGCAGCGTCACCATAGTGGGTCGGGTCGCCGGCGGCCTTACCAGCGTGGTAATGGCCGGCTGCGGGAACCTCGAATCCGTGGATGCCGCCGGGGTAGGTCTGCTTCATTTCATCCAGATCATAGATCCAATGCGTGCCCAAGCAGTAGGCATCGCCGACCAGTTGTCCCCAGATCGCGCCACGCACACGGTCCGTCAGGTCCAAAACATCCGTGGGAGGGGAGGAAAGTATTGTCATTGTAATAAATTTAGCAGGTCAGGGACTTCGGTCGTCGGGTGCGACGTTCATCCTCTTTGGAGATTAATACCGCTCTGAGATTTCACGCTGACGCGGTTTCGTGGAAGCGCTGGCGGATGCTTGAGCACCCTGGCCGGTGGGTGATATCGACCTCATAGAAATGCAATGACACGGTCACGGTCGGGCATGGCGCGACGGCTTCCACCCGATGGATTTCCTGTTCTCCGGGCGGAACCACGGCGACCATGCCGGGGCACAGGGTTTCCTCGCCAACCGGTATGACGGTATCCGCGCCGGGTGCTGTACGCTGGTAGCGCGTTTCCCGTTCGGCTCCCTGGTAAAGACCTACCACACACGCGGCGTGATGGTCATGGATCGGCGTTCGCTGTCCACACTGCCAAACCAATGCCAGAAGCGAGAGGTCGAGTCCGGCATCCGACCAGAGGAGGACTGTCCGGTAGCAATCGCCCGGCGTCGGGATCAACTGCTCATCGTCGAGCAGATCGGGACATCGCAGCAGCTCCCGCATTGCCCGGGCCAAGCGACCATGGCGCACGCTCACGGACGAGCAACATCGCTTGACGGCAATCGCCTTTTCCACAAATCGCTCCAAATCGTGGTGTAGGGTTGCGACAGCGCTCATAGACATGCTTCCTTTGAATTAAGCTGCGTTGAAGATCTTCCTGCTTGGACCAGCCCAAGCTTTCAGCGTCAAAAGTCAGAGGTTCTGGCCATAGGCAATGAACTGGCGGTACTCGCGCAGGATCGCGCCGAGGGCGGCCTTCGCCGCCGCGACCTGCTGGGCGGCGGGAAAGCTCTGCGGCGTCTCGAAGATGATCTCGAAGGGCAGGGGCTTGAGTTCGGCGGGGTTGCTCAAGACTCCGTCGTAGCATTGGGAGACTAGGCCCGCGCGAGCCGGGAACCCGTCGATGATCTCACCGCTGGCCAAGGGCAGGAACTCCGCTGCCGCTGCCAACGCGGGCTTGGCGAGCGCCTCGGTCAGCGTCGCTCCACGCACGAAGGCGTAAGCTCCTTCACTCGTGTCGTCGCTGTGCAATGATACCAGCCCCGCAAACTGGTGGACGCCGAGTTCGCGTTCCAGGTAGTACACTTCCGGCTGCTTGCTGCCGTGCCAGAACTCCCGGTTGAGATCGCAGCTGGCGCGGGAGTGGCGCGTCCCGTCCTCTAGGCCGCTCGGATTGCACACGGGATACGCGTAAACCTCGTAGCCTTGCGCCAGTTGCGGCTCAGCTACGAGGTCTAGCAGGAAATCACGCAACGCCACGGCCCCCTCCGGTTCGTCTCCGTGAATGGCCGCAAAGATGCCCAGACGAATCGTTCCTCCACCGCCCGATGGCCCCTGGAAGACAAAGCGGTGCAGCCGGTAGTGGCAGCCTCCGTGGTGGAAGTCGCCGATGGGCGAATAACGCAGGCGCGAATTTGTTTGGCTGGCCTGCTCTACCAGCGGCGCTAACAAGCGATCCACGGCGTTATCTCTGTCGACGGACGCATCCGTGTCGGGCGTCGTCGTCTCCGGCCCTTTGCACTCGCCACCAAAGAGCCACTGCAAGGGTTCGATGGTCGTCAGAGGCTGTGGAATGCTTCTGCGGCCGGAAGGCCGATAGACGGAGCGCATACGTCGGAAAAATCGCTGGTGAGAATGTGGTCAATAAATCGTGCTTGCGCGCTATCCACTGACTTCACGACGAGCCTCTTCGGCTAGCGCCGTGGAAAGATAGCGCTCGCCGGTCGAGCAGCCGATGGTGACGATGAGTTTGCCCTTGTTCTCCCGGCGCTTGGCCACCTCGATCGCCGCGAACACGTTGGCCCCGGTGCTGATTCCAGCGAGGATACCTTCCTCCTTGGCCAGCCGCCGAGCCATCGTGATGGCCTCGTCGTTGGTGACGGTGATGACATCATCCACGATGTCGAGGTGCAGATTGCCGGGGATAAAGCCCGCGCCGGTGCCCTGGATCTTGTGCGGACCGGGCTTGAGCGGTTCGCCGTTGCGGGTCTGGCTGATCACGGGCGAATCCTTCGGCTCGACGGCGACGGCCTGGAACGAAGGCTTGCGCAGCTTGATGACTTCGGAGACGCCGGTGATCGTGCCGCCCGTGCCCACGGCGGAGACCAGGATGTCCACCTTGCCGTCCGTATCCGCCCAGATTTCCTCGGCGGTGGTGCGCCGATGCACCTCCGGGTTAGCCAGATTGCTGAACTGCTGGGGCACCCAGCCATCGGGAATTTCTTTGGCGAGCGATTCCGCCTTGGCGATGGCTCCCTTCATGCCTTCGGCGGCCGGAGTCAGCACGAGTTTCGCCCCGAGCATGGCCAGTAGTGTGCGCCGCTCCAGGCTCATGCTCTCCGGCATGGTCAGGATCAGCGGATAACCTTTGGCGGCGGCGACGAAGGCGAGCGCGATTCCCGTGTTACCGCTCGTGGGCTCCACGATAGTTGTCTTCGGAGTGAGTCGACCTTCCTTTTCGGCGGCCTCGATCATGGCAACGCCGATGCGATCCTTGACGCTGCCCAGCGGATCGAAAAACTCGGCTTTGAGAGCAATCGTCGCATCCAAGCCAGCCGCGACGCGATTGAGTTTGATGAGCGGGGTGCGCCCCACGGTGCTGAGAATGTCAGGGCGCAAAGCAAATGAAGTCATCGGTGGTTGATCAGGAAAAAGTTGGTGAGTTCTTGGTGGAAAGCTTTTGACTGTTGATCCGCCGGTTATCGCGCGTCGGCGGATCATCATAGGAAAAGAGCGCGGACAATTCGACCGGCGGAAGGAAGGGAGAGTCCAGCTTGTCGCCCTTGAGCTTGCGCAGAGTGACAGCCACCACGTCGGCCAGCGTGTACTTGTCCAGAATGCGTGCGATGGCGTTGCGCACGTCGAGCATCAGCATCCGCAGGCCGCAATGCGTTTCATCAGGACAGGTGCAGGGTGCATACGCCATCTGGCTTACGCACCGGATCGGAGCCAGCGGCCCGTCGATCAACCGGATGATTTCACCGAAACGAATGTCCTCTGCCGGACGAGCCAGCGAGTAGCCGCCGCGCTTCCCACGCGCGCTGCCGACGATCCCCGCCGCCCGGAGCTGAAAGAAGATTTGCTCCAGAAAAGTGGGCGGGATTTTTTCCTTTTCGGACAATTCGCTCATCGAAACCAAAGGCCGGCCAAGCTCCTGCGCCACGCCCAGATCGATCAGGGCTCGCAGGGCGTACTCGCCGCGCTTGGAAAGTTTCATCGAAGAGAACAAATCACTTTTAACCTTACTAATCTAGTAAAGATTTGACAGCACCCTAGTAAGCCCATAGGAATTTGCAAACAGAATGCCTGCTGCGCGAGTGAAACGCCGACTACGGCGGACCTCCCCGCAGCAAAATCATCCCAAAACCCTTCTTCTCCATGAGCCAAATTCTTGACGAAGTGCTTTCGGCGAACACTGCGTACGCAGAAACTTTTGGCGACAAGGCGAACTTGGCGCTGCCTCCCGCGCGTCGCTTCGCCATCCTGACCTGCATGGATGCGCGGCTTGATCCCGCGAAGTTCGCCGGGCTTTCGGAAGGTGACGCCCACGTGATCCGCAACGCTGGGGGACGGGCGAGCGAAGACGCCATCCGCTCGTTGGTTATCTCCCACGGGCTGCTCGGGACCCGCGAGTGGTTCGTCGTCCATCACACGAACTGCGGCATGGAATTGTTCACGAACGAAACCATGAGCAATTTGCTCAAGGGCAGTTTGGAAACCGCTACCTACGAGGCGGGAGAATGGCGGAACATTGGCAGCGGACCGGGTTCGGACGCCGGTGACTTTGTCCCGTGGCTGACGATTGCGCAGCCGCATAACGCGGTGGTCAGCGACGTGCAGCGCATCCGTTCGCACCCGCTCGTGCCGCAGACCATTCCTATCTACGGCTACCTCTTTAACGTGAAGACTGGCGGCCTGGTCGAGGTGCCCGAAGCCACGCGGGTCGGTGCGCCGGTCAATTCCCGAAGTTAACGGCCAATGAAAACGAAACGCATTGGTTCCATCATTGGCCTGGCGCTGGCTTGGGTGCTGGCACTGCCGGGGGGGCATCTACTGGCTGCCGATAAGGCAAAGACCGTGCGCATCGGCTACCAGAAGAGTGGGGCTTTTCTCTTGGTCAAACAGGATGGTTCGTTGGAAAAAAACTCGCACCGCTTGGCTACAGCGTCGAGTGGCGCGAGTTTCCCAGCGGACCACCCGTCGTCGAGGCGCTCAACGCCGGCGCGCTCGACGTGGCTCACTCCGGCGACGCCCCGCTCATTTTTGCGCAGTCGGCGGGTGTCCCGTTCGTTTACTTCGGCGTGAGCGCGATTAGCCCGGAAAGCAGCGGGATCGTGGTGCCGAAAGACTCGCCGCTCAAGACCTTGGCGGAACTCAAAGGTAAGAAGGTCGCGTTCGCCAAAGGCTCCAGCGCACACTATCTCGTGGCCCTCGCGTTGGAGAAGGCGGGACTGACCTTCGCGGACATCAAGCCAATCTATCTCCAACCGCCGGATGCTCGCGCGGCGCTCCTATCGGGCACGGTGGACGCTTGGGCCATTTGGGACCCCTTTCTGGCTGCTGCGGAAATCGACGCGCAAGCGCGCTCGCTTACGGCAGGCATGAAGCTCTCGCCGCACCGGGAGTATTACTTTGGCCGGCGTGAGTTCGTGGAGGCAAATCCGGCCTTGGTCCCTGTGTTGCTCAACGTGCTGCAGATCTCAGGCAAGCAGGCGATGGATGATCCGAAAGCGACGGCGGCATTCCTCGCGCCGAAGCTCGGACTAAGCCTCGCGGTGATGGAGCGCAGCGAAGCGCGCAAACAACGTTACGGCGGCGAGCCGCTCAGCGGTCCAGCGATGGCCGATCAGCAGGCAGTAGCCGACACGTTTTTCAAGTTGGGCCTCATCCCGAAGGCGATCCGCATCGAGGACCTGGTCTATCACCCGGCCAAGTAGCGGTCGCGCGAAGTCATCGCTCCCTCATGAAACTTTTCTGGTTCATCCCGACGCATGGTGACGGTCGCTACCTGGGTACGACGACAGGCGGACGCGTGCTAGACTTCGATTATCTCCGGCAGGTCGCTGGGGCCATCGACACACTCGGCTACGAAGGCGCGCTGCTGCCCACCGGGCGGAGCTGCGAGGACGCCTGGGTGACTGCTTCCGCGCTCATCGGAGCCACGCGGCGCATGAAATTCCTCGTAGCCATTCGACCCGGCTTGGTGTCACCCAGTCTCGCTGCCCGCATGACGGCCACCTTCGACCGGCTTTCGGGTGGGCGCGTGCTCATCAACGTGGTCACCGGCGGCGACCCTGTGGAACTGGCGGGCGACGGCATCTTCCAGGAACACGACACGCGCTACGAGGTTACAGACGAATTTCTGCACATCTGGCGGCGGCTTCTGGCGAGCCAGGACCCGGTGGATTTCAACGGCAAACATCTGCGCCTCAAAGGGGCCAAGACCATTTTCACCCCGCTGCAAAAACCATACCCTCCGCTGTACTTTGGCGGCTCCTCCCCGGCGGGGATCGAGGTGGCTGCGCGGCACGTCGATCACTACCTGACCTGGGGCGAGCCACCAGCCGCCGTGGCCGAGAAGGTTGCTCTCGCGCGTCGAGCCGCCAGCAACCAAGGGCGGCGGCTGCGTTTCGGCATCCGCCTGCACATGATCGTACGCGAGACGGAAGACGAAGCCTGGCAAGCAGCTGACCGCCTGATCTCGCACGTGACAGACAAAACCGTGGCCGCCGCTCAGACCATGCTCGCGCGCCATGACAGCGCCGGTCAAAAGCGGATGCTCGGATTGCAGCAAAAAAACGGCACGGCCGACCGCAGCCGGGCCGCGCTGGAAATCAGCCCGAATCTGTGGGCAGGCGTTGGTCTGGTGCGCGGAGGCGCGGGCACGGCGCTCGTGGGCAGCGCGGACAACGTGGCGGCGCGGATGAAGGAATACGCGGACGTGGGCATTGAGACGTTCATCCTCTCGGGCTACCCGCACCTGGAAGAGGCGTACCGCGTGGCCGAACTGCTTTTCCCGCGCCTGCCGCTCTCGCACGACGAACCCACCGGCAACACCGCTCCGCGTCCCACCCACGCGGGGGAAGTCATGGCCAACGAACTCGTGCCCGCCGCGCCGCCGGAATCGGTGCGGCCGCACGACGCTCCCGAACCGTACGAGTTGACAGTTCCCGCGCTTTCTGCCCGATGAAATTCTTTCGTTTTATGAGCAGGCATCTGCTCCCGTGGACGGTTCCGCTGCTGCTCGTGGCCGCATGGCAATGGGCCGTGGCGACGGGGCATGTCTCCAGTCAAAAGATACCCGCTCCCTCTGCCGTCGTGGAGGCCGGTTGGCGGTTGACGCGCACTCACGAACTGCCGCTCCACTTGTGGGAAAGCACCAAACGCGCGCTGCTAGGATTGGCTATCGGCGGCACTCTCGGACTTGCACTCGGCTTTCTCAATGGCTTGTCGTCGTGGGCAAATCAGCTCTTTGATTCCTCGGTCCAGATGTTGCGAAACGTACCGCACCTCGCACTCATCCCTTTGGTGATCCTCTGGTTCGGCATCGGGGAGGAAGGCAAGCAATTTTTGATCGCACTGGGCGTGCTCTTTCCGCTCTACATCAACACGGTCCACGGCATCCGGTCAGTCGACCCGAAGCTGATCGAGATGGGCCGCGTCTACGGGTTAGGGCACTGGGGATTGTTCCGGCACATCATCCTGCCGGGTGCGCTGCCTTCGATCCTCGTGGGGCTGCGTTACGCGCTCGGCGTGATGTGGCTGACGCTCATCGTCGCTGAAACGATCGCCAGCGACGACGGCATCGGTTTTATGACGATGAACGCGCGTGACTTCATGCAGGTGGACGTGGTCCTGCTCGGCATCATCCTCTACGCACTGCTGGGAAAATTCGCCGACATGCTTGCGCGTCTGCTCGAACGCGCCCTGCTGCGCTGGAACCCGGCGTACCGCGCCGCTTGATCTCGTTGCCATGAACACGCTTCTTGCCAAACCGCCAGTGGTCGTAGCCGCCATGGCAACGAAACCCACCGTGGCGCGGATGCCACTTTTGCGGGCACGCAATCTTTTCAAACAATTTGACGGGCGGACGGTTCTCGCCGGGATCGATCTCGATCTGGGGCCGGGAGAAATCGTCGCCGTCGTTGGGCGCAGTGGGTGCGGTAAAAGCACTTTGCTGCGTCTGCTGGCCGGCCTGGAGCGAGCTTCGGGGGGAGATCTCACTCTGGCCGGCCAGCACCTGACGGGTTTGAACCACGCCGCGCGCCTGATGTTTCAGGATGCCTGCCTGCTGCCGTGGAAAACGGTGCTGCAAAATGTTCTTCTCGCCACACCGGAGCCCGAACGCCTGCGCGAGGCACGGAAAGCCCTCTCCCGGGTCGCTTTATTGAATCGCGCGGACGAGTGGCCCACGACGCTGAGCGGCGGACAGCGCCAGCGGGTGGCCTTGGCCCGTGCCTTGGCCAGCAATCCGCCCCTGCTCTTTCTGGATGAACCGCTCGGAGCGTTGGACGCGTTGACGCGCTTGGAGATGCAGACACTCCTGGAAAATCTCTGGCTGGAGAAACGCTTCGGCGCGTTGCTCATCACCCACGATGTCGAGGAAGCCGTCGCGTTGGGAGATCGTGTGCTGGTGATGGAGGCCGGGCGTTTCACGCTGGACATCCCGGTGGATCTGCCTCGTCCTCGTGACCGTAACGGCCGGGAGTTCATCGTGCTCAAAGAGCAGGCGCTCCACCAACTGCTGACACGCTCAAGTCAGTAAAAACCACCTGATCATTCTCTCATGGCTACCCCGGACGATTCTTTTGAGCCTGCCTACGATGTGGCGATCATCGGAGCGGGCTTCAGCGGCAGTCTGACCGCCATTCATCTGCTCTCTGACGTGGGCGAAGACCAACCGCCTTTGCGCGTGGCGTTGATCGAAAAAGAGCTGACCGCCTTTGGCCGCGGCGTAGCTTACGGCACGCCTTGTTCGAGACACCTGCTCAATGTCCCGGCTGGGAAGATGGGTGCGTTTCCCGACCGGTTGGACCATTTCCTGAACTGGCTCCAGTCGCATCCGGAGGAACTGGCAGCAGTCGGCCTGGAGGAAGTCAGCGCGGGGGCGTTCGTGCCCCGGGTGCTCTACGGCAAATACGTTGCCGCTCTTTTGCAGGAGGCCGAGACTCATGCCCGCGGTCACTTCCGACGCATCGCGGGCGAAGCGATGGACCTCGTCCCGGTGGAGGGCGGCGACGGCGCGTTGCGGGTGGAACTCGCCGATGGTCGCCGGTTGCGCGCCGAGCGCGTGGTGCTCGCCCTGGGCACTTTCCCGCCCGGCGACCCCCGGCTGCGCGACACGCGTTTTCACCGCAGCCCGCGTTATCTGTATTCACCGTGGTCGGGCGAAACCCACGAGCGGCTGGCGGCTCCCGGCGATGCGCTCATCCTCGGCTCGGGCCTCACGGGCCTGGACCTCCTCCTGACCCTCAAGGATCGCAAGCAGAGCGGTACCCTGCACGTGCTTTCCCGCCACGGGTTGTTTCCTCAACCGCATCGCCCCGGGCTGGCTCCCTGGTCCACCTTCTTGCGAACCGGGGAATTGCCGAAGACAGCCCGCGCGGGGCTGTGTGTCGTGCGCGCGGAAATCGAGCGAGCGGGCACAGTTGGCTTGGATTGGCGCGCAGTGATTGACTCGCTACGTCCCTTCACCCAAGAGTTCTGGCAAGGATTGAGCCGCCCGGAACGCGGCCGTTTCCTGCGGCACCTGCGGGCGCTCTGGGAACCACACCGCCATCGCGCCGCGCCCGAAACCCTCGCCGTGAAGGACGAACTGGAACGCGACGGCCGACTGGTCTGTCACCGTGGCCGGATCGAACGGATTGCGGAAACCGACGGTGGCAGCGCCCTGGAGGTCACTTTTCGACCGCGTGGGGGTAGGGCACAACGCGAGACGCTACGGGTGAAGTACGTCGTCAACTGCACCGGTCCCGAATGTAACTACCATCGCCTCGGCGACCCGTTGATTGCGAGTCTCTTTGCCCGTGGACTCGCGCGACCGGATGACCTGATGCTGGGATTGGACACTGTATCTAATGGTGAGGTGCGTGACGTTCAAGGTGCCGTGCAAGGCCGGCTCTTCACCCTTGGCAGCCCGCAAAAGGGCAGGCTCTTGGAAACCACCGCTGTCCCGGAGTTGCGTGTGCAGGCGCGTGATCTTGCCGTGCGCTTACGCGAACACGGACCCATCCATTCGCCGCAGCTGGTCAAGGAGACAACGACTCCTGTCAAGCTGCCTGAGCACGCCTTCGCTTTCGAGATTTGATGAGGCCGTCTTTTGAATTGCTCCCATGCCCGCTACCGCCCAACGTCTGAATGGTTTCATGGAATCGGTCATCCGTGAGATGACCCGCGTGGCGCGTCAACACGGGGCTATCAACCTCTCGCAGGGTTTTCCCGACTTCGACCCGCCCGAGGCGCTGCTCGCCGCCGGTGCCAGCGAGATGGCCAAGGGAGATCACCACCAGTATGCGATCACCTGGGGCGCGCCCGCCTTCCGGCAGGCGCTGGCCGAGAAGCAATCCCGTCTCATGGGCCTGGAGATCGACCCAGACGCGCATCTCGTTGCCACCTGCGGCGGCACGGAGGCGATGCTGGTCGCCATTATGACCGTCTGCAATCCGGGCGATGCGGTTATTATCTTCTCACCCTTTTACGAGAACTACGGCGCGGACACGATCCTCGCCGGCGCGCGGCCCATCTACGTGCCGTTGCATCCGCCGGGGTTCGGCTTCGACCGCGACGAGCTGCGCCGCGCGTTCGCGCAAAAACCGCGCGCCATCATCATCTGCAATCCGTCGAATCCGTGCGGCAAGGTGTTCACGGAAGAGGAGTTGACCTTCATCGGCGAACTGGCCCACGAACACGATGCTTTTATCATCACCGATGAGGTGTACGAACACATCGTGTATGCGCCGCACCGGCACGTCTATACTGCCGCGCTGCCCGGTTTGTGGGATCGCACGCTGACGGTCGGTTCATTGTCGAAGACTTACGCGATCACCGGCTGGCGGCTCGGGTATGTGATTGCCCCGGCACCGACCATCGCGCAGGCGCGCAAGGTGCACGATTTCCTGACGGTAGGTGCTCCGCATCCGCTGCAAGAAGCGGCCGTGACCGCGCTGCGTTTTCCGCCGGAGTATTACGAAACACTCACCGCCGCTTACACCCGGCGGCGCGACGTGTTCCTCGACTACCTGCGGCGCGCAGGGTTGAAGTTCACCGAGCCGGAAGGCGCGTACTACGTCCTGGTGGACATCAGCGATTTCGGTCACTCAGACGACACCGCATTCTGCCACTGGCTGGCCAAGGAGATCGGAGTAGCGGCTGTGCCAGGCTCCAGCTTTTTCGCGGAGCCGGTCCACCACCTCATCCGCTTTCACTACGCCAAAAAGGAAGAAACCCTCCACGCTGCTGGCGAGCGCCTGTTGCGCTTGGCAGAGAAAGTTTGACGTCCGCCGTTGTACTCAACCCTCGGAATTATGCAACCGCTCGGCTTTATTCACGCCCCGACGAACCTCGGACTCAGCCGCCATCTAGATGGCCGTGAGCGTCAACCGGCCAAGCTCGCACAGGCTCTCGCCCAAAGTGGGCTGATTGAATCCATCGGCGCCATCGAGGTGGAAATGCTGGCTCCTTTGCCTTACCCGGACGACGAGCAATGGGTGGACAAAACCCGCAATGTGCCGGTGGTGCGTGAATTTACGCTCACCTTGGCAGACGCCATCACCAAGGCGAGGGGAGAAGGATTCACCCCTTTGGTCTGCGGCGGCGATTGCTCGGTGGTGCTCGGCTGCGGCGTGGCACTCGCACGCACCGGCCGCTATGCCCTGGTGTTCCTCGACGCGCACCACGACTACCATCATCCCGGCAACGCGGAAGCCTTCAACGTGGCGGGTGCCGATCTCGCCATCGTCACCGGGAGCGGCACCGACCTTCTTACCAACATCGAGAGCCGTCGACCTTATTTTCGTCGGCAGGACGTGCTTCTTTTCGGCTTCCGCTCTGAAGAAGAGGAGGACCACCGCAAACTGGCCGAACTGCAAAACGCGGGCATCGGATATGTCACGTTGGAGGACGGACGCACTCTCGGCACGGAATGGGTGGGACGATCCCTGGCCGACTCCTACGAAAAACAGCCGGAACTCGACGGCTTCTGGATTCACCTGGATGCTGACGTGCTGGACCCTTCGATCATGCCTGCGGTGGATTGCCCGGAGCCAGGCGGCCTGACGGCGGACGAACTGACGACCCTCCTGCGACGATTGGTGCGCTCGCCGCGCTTCGCAGGCATGGACGTGACCATCCTCGATCCTGATCTCGACCGGGACGGCGGTTCCCGACGCGTGCTGACCGACATTTTAACGCGGGTGTTTACCACGCCGAGCGAGTCATTCTTACCATGAGCACCCGCTGGCTGAACCTCTTTGCCGTTGGCCTGGTTTTATCCGCTGCCGCGTTGTTGGCCTAC
Organism: uncultured Chthoniobacterales bacterium; assembly: GCA_964246175.1. Classification (GTDB taxonomy): domain Bacteria; phylum Verrucomicrobiota; class Verrucomicrobiia; order Chthoniobacterales; family SZAS-18; genus CAHJWO01. Next base: position 14,629 of record CAXTQD010000045.1, read on the forward strand.
GGCAATTATAACCGCGACCAAAGCCCGCGGCTGCTCAACGTCTCCTACGACCCGACGCGTGAACTTTACGCGGAACTCAACCCGAAGTTTCTCCGCGCCTACGGTCTTCCACTCCAGATCGAGCAATCGCACGGCGGTTCATCGAAACAGGCGCGAGCTGTGGCCGAGGGATCGTTAACCGCCGACGTGGTGACCCTGGCGCTACCATCAGACGTTGAAGGATTGGTCAAAGCAGGATTGATCGCCAAAGATTGGCGGCAGCGCTTGCCGCACGACGCGCAGCCCTACTCGTCCACCGTCGTCTTCGTGGTCCGCAAGACCAATCCGAAGGGCATCAGGGACTGGCCTGATCTCGTGCATCCGGGCGTGAGCATCATCACCCCTGATCCGAAGACTTCGGGCAACGGGAAGCTGAGCGTGCTGGCAGCCTGGGGCTCGGTAATCACCCGCGGCGGCAGCGAGGACGAAGCGCGTGAGTTTTTGCGGCAGCTCTATCAGCATGCGTCCGGGTTAGGACAGGGGGCGCGCGATGCCACCACGACCTTTGCGCTGGCGAAGGAAGGGGATGTTCACCTGACCTGGGAGAACGAGGCCATCCGCGAGGTGCAGCAATCCAGCGGCGAGTTGGAGGTGGTCTATCCACCCGTGAGTATTCGCGCGGAGCCCAGCGTCGCTTGGGTCGATGCCAACGTGGTCAAACACGGCTCCGCTGCTGCCGCCAAGGCTTACCTCGAATATCTATTCACCGACGAGGCACAGGAACTTTTGGCCAGGGACGGCTACCGGCCAAACAACGACGCCATCCTACGCAAACACCGTGACCGCCTGCCGGACGTGCATCTCTTCCCGATCACACAGATTGCCAAGGATTGGGATGATGCCCAGACCAAGTTTTTTGGCGACAACGGCATCTTCAGCCTGATCCGACCGACAAAGACTCCATGAATGCCCCTTCTTCCGAAAGCCACGCCCGCTACACGGGAGAAGTTCTGCGCCGCGATTTGGTGGCGGGCGCCACGGTCGCCGCCATCGCCATTCCACAGGCGATGGCCTATGCACTCATTGCGGGAGTCGATCCGCGTTTCGGCCTCTACTCGGCCATCGTGGTGACGATCGTCGCTTCGATCTTCGGCTCGTCCTCGCACCTGATCAATGGGCCGACCAACGCGATCTCCCTCGTCGTTTTCGCTGCCCTGTCGCCTTTCGACGCGGCTGCCGACGCCTATCAAGCGATGTTTCTGCTCGCGGCCATCGTCGGCACGATCCAGATCTTCATTGCGGTATTCCGCCTAGGGGATTTGACACGATACGTATCCGAGTCGGTGATCCTCGGCTTCATGGCGGGCGCGGGTGTACTGGTCGCAGTGGGTCAGGTCGGCAACTTTCTCGGTGCGGCCAAGAAGGGCAGCGGTGACCAGTCGCCACTCATTCAACTCTGGGAAACACTGACCAAAGGCGGGCCGTTTAATTTGTACGCTGTCGGGCTCGGGGCAGGGACTATCGTGGCGGTGCTTTTGCTGCGCCGGGTGATCAACAAATACAAGCTGCCGCAGATGGACATGCTCCTAGCGCTGCTCGCCGCCGCCGGTCTTGCTGCGTTCTTCGGGTGGTCGATTCCAGCGGCAGACGGTAAATCGCTCGTGGCCGTGGTCGGCAAGGTGCCTGCCGCCCTGCCGACCTTCCACATCGCGCAAATCCACTGGGCCTGGATCCAAAAGCTGCTGGGTAGCGCCGTGGCGATTTCCTTTCTTGGATTGCTCGAAGCCTTGGCGGTCGCCAAGTCCATCGCGACCTACACCCGGCAGCCGCTCGATTACAACCGGCAGTGCTTGGCCGAAGGCATTTCCAATCTGGTCGGCGGGTTTTTTCAGAGCCTGCCGGGCTCCGGGTCGCTAACGCGCTCTTCCATCAACTATCAATCCGGCGCGATCACGCGGATGTCGGGTATCTACTCCGGGGTGATCGTGGCTGTGGTGGTCCTGCTCTTCGGGCCTTACGCGCGTTTCATCCCGAAGTCCGCTCTCGCGGGCTTGCTCTTTATCACCGCTGCTCGACTGATCGACTGGAAGCGGCTTGGTTATGCCATCCGTGCCTCGCGCTTCGACGCCGGGCTGGTGCTGGTGACCGCGTTGGCGGCGATCTTCATCAGCGTCGATGAATCGATCCTCATCGGCGTGGGGCTTTCCATTTTGATGTTCGTCCCCCGTGCCTCGCGGCTCTCCGTGCGCGAACTCGTAGTGACCTCGGAGCGGGTGGTGCGTGAGCGGCAACCCGAGGACGAACGCTCGGATGCCGTCTTGATCTATGACCTGGAAAGAGAGCTGTTCTTTGGAGCTGCGCCTGAACTGGAAAAAGCGTTGGATCGAATCCAACGGGAAGCCGCTCACGCAGGGGCCGCCTGCCTCGTGTTGCGTCTGCGGCGCACGCGCAACCCGGACGTGGTCGCGGCCGAACACCTCGAACATTTTCTAAGGGAGGCGGATCGCCACGGACTCACGGTTCTTTTGGCCGGCGTGCGGGACGATCTGGCAAAAATTCTGCGCAACCTGCGTTTTGAGGAGTGGCTACCTAGCGACCGCGTTTACCCGGAAGAAGATCGCCAGTATTCGGCCACCCTACGTGCAGTGCGTCACGCCTACCAGCTCCTCCACCAGAAAGGTTTGGGGTCTTCGACACAGGAACAGTTGGTGCAAGAAGCCGCGTATTACTTGGTGCCCTGAGCAACCGCTTTCTCCACGCGCTGACACGAATCTGATCGGCTCTTTCGTCTAACGACACCCCACCAAAAATTATGGCAACCAACGAACCTTCGACGATCACTCCCCAGGATGCGGTGGAACCCCGACGACAATCGTGGTGGTTGGAACTCGTGCAAAAGGAGGACTGGTGGGCCGTCTGGATTGGCCTCTTGGTGGTCTTCGTCGCTTACGCGCTGTTCGCGAGCGGCTCCACGATCTCGTGGATCGCCGTGGCACCCACCAAATGGACGACTTTGCCTGAGTTGGGCGCACAGTTCTCGGCGAATGCCGTACGATACGCGGCGCAGTTCGCGGTTTTTCTGGTGGTGCTGACCTTTGCCGCCGCGTTCATCGGCCAGAAACCGAAGGACTTTATTCCATCGTTCGTGCTGGTCTATCTGCTTTCCGTGCTCATCTTCGCCGCAGGGAACTGGGACCAATCACAGCGCTATAATCTGGAACCGCCGCTCGTCGCGTTGTTCCTGGGATTGTTGATCTCCAACCTCATCGGCCTGCCGCGCTGGTTGGACGCGGGGTTCCGCGTCGAATTCTACGTCAAGCTCGGCATCATCCTGCTTGGCGCGACATTGCCTTTCACGCTCATCATCTGGGCGGGTCCAGTGGCGATCTTGCAAGCGTCAATCGTTTCGATCATCACGTTCCTCGTGATCTATTTTGTGGGAAAGAAGCTGGGGCTTGATCGACGCCTCGCGGCGGTGCTCGGCGCGGGCGGGGCGGTGTGCGGCGTGTCGGCTGCCATCGCCGTGGCCGGGGCAGTTCGCGCCAAGAAAGAGCATCCTCCGATTGCCATTAGCCTGGTGGTATTCTGGGCCATCATCATGATCTTTGCCCTGCCGCTGGTTTCCCGTGCCTTGCACCTGCCCGCCGGAGTGGGCGGTGCGTGGATCGGCACCTCGGAGTTTGCGGACGCCGCCGGCCTGGCTGCCGCGCAATCTTACGGCGGCTTGGCCGGCCCAGAGACCGGCATCACCGGCACGGCGGACCAAGCGCTCTCAGCGTACACGTTGATCAAAGTGATCGGACGCGACGCTTGGATCGGCATCTGGTCGTTCGTACTCGCGTTCATTGCAGTGACGCGCTGGGAGAGCACCGGGGTGGATTCCAAGATTCAAATCGGCCAGATCTGGTGGCGCTTTCCGAAGTTTATCCTCGGCTTTCTGGTGGCTTCAATCCTGACCACCCTGTTGGTCCGCGGCTACACGTTGACGGACTATAACAAACTTGTAAAACCCTCGCTCATCAACCCGATCACGGCGCTGCGTACCTGGGCGTTTACTTTCAGCTTTTTGAGCATTGGCCTGACCACGCGGGTGCGTGAATTCACGGCAGCCGGCAGCAAACCGTTCGTTGCTTTTACCGCAGGTGTCATCGTGAATGTGATCCTCGGCTACGTTCTGTCCGTATGGGTATTCGGGCATTACTGGTCGTCGGTTGTCACTCACTAAAAACTGATGGCCGAAAAGTCCAAAAGCTCTGCGGTGGCGACGTGTGAGCATTGCGTCCATTTTCAGAACGACCCCGGGATTTTGGAGCAAATCTTTTGCGGGCTGACCTCGATGAGTTCGGGCTACGCATCCGTGCGTGCCCAGGACGGGCTGTGCCTGCAGCACGGTCTTTATCTTTCTGCCTGGGAGAGTTGTCCCGAGTTTTGTCCCAAGCACAGCCCGTATTCCGGCTGAACTTGGACCCACAAGGAGAATAATTTCCAATCGACCTCGCTGGTGTTTCGGTCGCTGTGCTATTCCGGGCGTAACATGTCGGAAGTGCGAGTCACCTACGCCGACGAAACCTTGCCCGATGTCATTGCCCGCCTGCTCCGACACGGCATCGGCCGCTTGCCGGTCATTTCACGCCAGGACCCACGGCAGATCGTCGGCTACCTCGGACGCGTCGACATCCTGGCGGCGCGCCACCGCTACCATCACGAGGAAGACGTGCGCTCCGCGCGCCTTTGAACTCAACAGGAATCCCGTCGCAAAATTGGCGACTGCTCGCTTGAGCGTAGGCGGAGGGGAAGAGGCGGCAGCAAGGGGCTATCACCGATTGATCATCTTCGGCACGGTCGCTTTCGCGAGGGCAGTGAATGCACCGATGGCGCTGTTGGTCTCCGAATCAATGAGCCGCAGCAGTCCGATCTCGACGCCCAGATCTTTGCCCTCCAGACGAATCGCTTTCAGTTTCAATGCTTCCCTTTCCCGCAAGGTGATCGTCGGCATCAAGGCCGCTGCCTGCAAAGGCGCCAGCGACCGCAGCAGCACACCAATCGCATTGATTTCCGCCACGGTGCGGGGACGCACCTGATGTTTGCGGCAGATTTCATCCGACATGCGGCGCATCACGAAACTATCGGGTAGCTGCAAGAGTCGCTGCTGATGCAATTCCGAGACTGGCACGGCGCGACGTTTCGCCCACGGATGCGTGTCGGCGACGAGTAACGCGAACTGATCCGCGCCGAGCCGTTCATAGTGCAAGTTCGGTGAATGCCGGGTGAGAAATCCGAGGCCGACATCCATGCCGCCTTCCTCGATGGCAGTCTCGATCTCCGTCGATGAGATTTCCTCCACGGTGAGGTTGATGCCCGGGTGCTCCGGCGCGAAGCGGCCGAGCAGGTGTGGCATCAACGGCACGTTGAGGATCGGCACCACGCCGACGTGCAAGGCACCGCGAGCTTGTCCCGGTTCAGCGGCGAGTTCCTGGAGAAAGCCTTCGAGCTGCCGCAGCATCGCGCGCGCGTGCTCCTGGAAGATCAGCCCGCTCGGAGTGAGCAGGATGCGTTTCCCACGCCGTTGAAAGAGCGACACGCGCAGGTCCGCTTCGAGGTCACGCATCTGCTGGGAAACGCTGGGCTGCGAAATGCCCAAACGATCCGCCGCGCGGCTGAAGCTTCCGCCTTCCGCGACGGCGAGGAAGTAACGCAGATGGCGAATCTCGAGCGGGTCGTGCTGCATGGCGAGCAAACACTGCCAGAAAGCGGCGGCGAAGACGAATTTTTCGAGAGAAGAGAAAATTTCTTCCCATAAGCAAAAGCTATTGCTGTATTAGAAGGAACTTTACTTGATGAACAACCTAACCCTTGCCGTCCAACTGTTCCTGCAGCTTGCCGTCATCCTGCTGTTCTGCCGGATAGTGGGTGCCATTGCCGCACGCTTCGGTCAGCCGCAAGTTGTCGCGGAGATGATTGCGGGTGTGATGCTCGGGCCGTCCCTCTTCGGACTCGTGTGGCCGGACGCGCAGCAATTCCTTTTTCCGTGGGACAAAGCCCAAAAAATCCGCGACACGCAGAGCTACCTGTTCCCGCTCTCGCAGTTGGGCCTCGCGCTTTACATGTTCGTGGTCGGGCTGGAATTCCGCATGGACATCGTGCAAAAGCGGTTGCGTAGTTCGGTGGCCGTTTCTATCGCGGGCATGATCGTGCCGTTCGCTCTGGGCGCGGGCTTAGCTTACCTGTTGTTTTACCACACGGAATTGTTTCCCAAGCGCACTTCGCTGATGGAGGCGATGCTGTTTCTCGGCGCGTCGATGTGCATCACGGCGTTCCCGATGCTGGCGCGTATCATTTCGTTCAAGAAGCTCACGGGCACGACGATGGGCACCGTGGCCCTGGGTGCCGGGGCCATCGATGACGCGACCGCGTGGTGTCTGCTGGCCGTGGTGCTGGCGAGCTTTGACCGCAACTGGAATCACGCGCTGCTCAACATCGGCGGCGGCGCGGGCTATGTTGCGCTGACCCTTTTGGTCATTCGCCCGCTGCTGGCGCGGTCCAAGGAATCCCTGGTTCGGGCGGGCACATTGACCGAGGCCGGCCTCGTCATCGCGCTGGCGTTGATGGCCTTGGGCGCATGGTTTACGGACATGATTGGCCTGCACGCGGTGTTCGGCGCGTTTGTGATGGGTGCGGCGATGCCCCGGGGTGTGGTGTCGCGCGATCTCATCGGGCGTATCCAGCCGCTGACCGTGGCATTGCTTCTGCCACTGTTCTTTACCTATTCCGGGTTGAACACGAAGATCACCCTGCTCAACACGGGCTTCCTGTGGCTCATGTGCGCGGCGGTGCTCGTGGCGGCGGTCGTTGGTAAGGGCGTGGCGTGCTGGCTGGCGGCGCGAGCGACGGGCTTGCCCAACCGCGAGGCCATGGGCATTGGCGTGCTGATGAACGCGCGCGGGCTGATGGAACTCATCATCATCAACGTCGGCTTGCAGCGGGGAATCATTTCCGAAGGGCTGTTCGCCACGCTGGTCATCATGGCGGTAGTGACCACGCTCATGGCCTCGCCGCTGTTTGAGTCTCTGGTGGGCCGAGGGCCGCGAATCCCTAGCGAGGAAGCTGAATTGAAATCTCAAGATACCGAGTTTGTGACGGCCTGAGATTACCTGAAAAGCCCCTGTCGGTGGATCGCTCTGGCCAAGGACGTTTGAGGAGGACGTGGCGGATCGTTTTTTGTTCGCCCGCTAGAATCTTCCTGCCGCATCCTGTTATTTGGTGCCTTCCGCGACCAACCAGTCGAGAAATGCCGACAACGACGAGGTCTTGTGCGCGTCGAAGGGAACGAGGGCCACGTAGCCTGTCCGGGACACCAAAATGCTTGGAAACGGGGTCAGCAGGCGTCCGGCGGCCAAGTCGGTTTGCAGGACAGGCAAAGGACCAATCCCGATGCCAATCCCATTGAGCGCCGCCTGCCGCGTGACAAAGAAATGATCGAAGACACGACGGCGCTGCTCGGCCGTGGCGCGATCTTGGCGCGCTTCAGCCAGTCGGTCCAATCACCCGGACGTGACTCGCTGCCCAGGAGGATGTGCTGGCACTGTGGGGGCTGGTCTTCACATCTGCCCCCGTCGTCTGGTGGAGCTGGCTGACCCGTGCCGCACCGGATGATCACGAAGCGGGCGGCGCGCTCATGGTCGCCGGGGTTCAAATCTCCATCGACGGAAGCAACCATGGGCAGCCTTGTCTTTGATGCCTTCGGCGCGAAAATCGAATTCATCGGCGGTGCGGCAATTTTGGCGGTTGGCGCACTGCTCGCCCTCGCAAGCACCCCCAAACTGGAAACGCCGGATTAAAACGCCCGTCAGGATCGTTATCTAAAAAAGCACCAACCAAGCGCGGGAAACGCTTATCAAACGACGCCGGCCCACACTCTGAAATTTCGACGTTTCCATAAGGTAAAATTTTGTTCTACAGGCATTTGCATATTATGTCTTAAAAGCTGTTGAGTTAAACGGCCAGCCTGCGGATGAGCAGTCGCGTCATCGTGCACCAGAGCCACGCTTCGGCGCTGGTGACCGTCTTTTCGTATTCTTTGGAGAGC
>CAXTQD010000046.1:0-22507 GCA_964246175.1 uncultured Chthoniobacterales bacterium
GCCCAGCGCGGCGCGCGGAGGCCGCGCAGGTCGGACGCACGCTCGCGGAGGCACTCCCCGACGTGCTCGCCGCGCTGGGCGAGGATTTCTCCCCGCTCTCGGATCGCCGCGGCAGCGCCGAGTACCGGCGGGGGGTGCTGCGCGGAACGTGGGAGAAGTTCGTGCGCGGCGAACCAGGACCGCAGGACAGGCGCGGGGACTTCGCCGGTGGCGACGCGCCGTGGGACGTGGACTCCGCCTCGCGCGCGCTGCCGCACGAGAGTGCCACAGGCCACGTCACCGGCCGTGCGCAGTACGTGGACGACACCGCGCAACGCCGTCCGATGCTCGACGTGTGGCCGGTGTGCGCCCCGCACGCGCACGCGCGGATCGTGCGCCTTGACGTGACCCGGGCGCAGACCGTGCCCGGCGTACGGGCCGTGTTGACGGCGAAGGACGTGCCCGGCCACAACAACGTCGGCGTCAGCCGCAAGGACGAGACGCTCTTCGCGGAGGACGAGGTACTCTATCATCAGCACCTCGTCGCGCTCGTGGTCGCCGATTCACCGGAAGCCTGCCGGGCGGCGGCGAAGCTGGTCGAGGTCGAATACGAACCGCTGCCCGCGCTCATCAGCATTCACGACGCCATCACGGCCGACAGCTTCCACACGGACGCCAACCGCATGGCGCGCGGCGACTGGCAGACGGGCTTGGAGAAGAGTCCGCACCGCTTCGAGGGCGAGTTTGAAATCGGCGGGCAGGAACACTTCTACCTCGAAACACAGGCCGCGTGGGCGGAAGTGGACGGCGACGGGAACGTCTTCATCGCGTCATCCACGCAGCACCCGAGCGAGATCCAAACGATCGTCGGCGAAGTGCTCGACCTGCCGCGCCACCGGATCGTCGTGCAGACCCCGCGGATGGGCGGCGGTTTCGGCGGCAAGGAGACGCAGGGCAACACCTGGGCCGCGCTCGCGGCGCTGGCGGCGCTGAAGACCAGCCGCCCCGTGCGCGTGCAGACCGACCGCGACGTGGACATGCGCATGACCGGCAAGCGCCACCCGTTCCTGGCCCGCTTCCGGGTCGGGTACGACGACGCGGGCACGGTGCTTGCCCTCAAGTGCGACCTCGTTTCCAACGGCGGCTGGTCGCTCGACCTGTCCATGCCCGTGACCGACCGCGCGATGTTCCACGCGGACAACGCGTACTACATCGCCGACATGGAAGTCACTGGCCGCGTGGCCAAGACGAACATCGCTTCCAACACGGCGTTCCGCGGTTTCGGTGGGCCGCAGGGGATGCTCGCCATCGAGGAGATCATGGACCGCGTCGCGCGCCGCGTCGGGCTGCCGCCGGAGGCCGTGCGCGAGCGCAACTTTTACCACGGCCGCGGCGAGACGAACACGACGCACTACGGCGAGGAGATCGGAGACTTCCGCCTGCCGCAAATCTGGCGCGAACTCAAGGCCAGCGCCAACTTTGACGCCCGCCGCGACGAGATCGCGCGCTGGAACGCGGCCCACATCGGGGTCAAGCGCGGGTTGGCGATCACGCCGGTGAAGTTCGGCATCTCCTTCACCTACACCGCCTACAACCAGGCCGGCGCGCTCGTGCTGCTCTACCGCGATGGCACCGCGCAGGTCAACCACGGCGGCACCGAGATGGGTCAGGGCCTGCACACCAAAATCCTCGGCGTCGCCGTGCGCGAACTCGGCCTGCCGCCGGACCGTGTCCGCCTGATGACCACCGCCACCGACAAGGTGCCCAACACGAGCGCCACGGCGGCGTCGAGCGGCTCCGACCTCAACGGCATGGCCGTGCAGGACGCCTGCCGCCAACTGCGCGCGCGGCTGTTGCCCTTCGCGGTGGCGATGTTGAAAGAGCGGTTCGACGATGATGCGGTGACGCCCGAGCGGGTGCGGTTTGAAGGCGGCGCGGTGTTCGTGGAGGATCGACCTGACGAAATCATCGAGTACATGGAAGTCGTGGACCGCGCCTACATGGAGCGTGTCAGCCTCTCGGCGCAGGGATACTACCGGACACCGGACATTCACTGGAACCGTGCGGAGGGGAAGGGGCGGCCGTTTGCCTACTACGCGTGTGGGGCGGCCGTGGCGGAGGTCGAGATCGACGGGGCGAGCGGCATGCACGGGGTTCGGCGCGTGGACATCCTGCATGACGTGGGGCGTTCGTTGAACCCTGGCGTGGACCGCGGACAGATCGAGGGCGGGTTCGTGCAAGGTGTGGGCTGGCTGACAAGCGAGGAGTTGCGCTGGGACAAGGACGGCAAGTTGCAAACGCACGGCGCAAGCACGTACCAGATTCCTGCCGTCAGCGACGCGCCGGCGGATTTCCGCGTGCGTTTCTTCGAGGACTCCGCGCCGACCGAAACCGTCGGCCGCTCCAAGGCCGTGGGCGAGCCGCCGTTCATGTTGGCGATGTGCGTGCGCGAGGCAATCCGTGACGCCGTGGAGGCGTTCACCGGACGAAGTGGGGAAATCCAGCTCAGCTCCCCCGCAACAAACGAGGCGATCTTCATGGCGATCCATCGCTGAGCTTGCCCCGCTATGTCCGTGCCGCAAAACGTCGTCGCGCTGGTCTTCGACTACGACCAGACACTCTCGCCCCACTACATGCAGGACGAGGTACTCTTCCCCGCGTTCGGTATTGACTCCGGGCGCTTCTGGAAGCGTTGCAATGACCTCATGGCGACCCAGAACTATGACGGTGAACTGGCGTACATGAAGGTACTGCTCGACACGCTCGACTTCGACCGGCCATCCAACGCCCAACTACGCGGCCTCGGCGAGAAATTAACGTTCTACCCCGGACTGCCGGAAATGTTCGAGGAGTTTGAACGCGGGGCTTTGTCGGACGAGGATCGGGCGTCGGGCGTCCGGGTGGAGTTCTACATCCTCTCCAGCGGACTGAAGGCGGTCATTGAGGGCAGCGCGTTGCGGCGGCACGTGCGCGCGGTGTTCGGCTGCGAGTACGCCGAGGACAACCAGGGCCGCATCACGTTCCCCAAGCGCGTGATCTCGCACACGCAGAAGACGCAGTTCCTCTTCCGCGTCAACAAGGGCCTGCTCGACCTGAGCCAGGACGTGAACGACCACCTGGACGACGACCTGCGCCCGGTGCCCTTCGAGAACATGATTTACGTCGGCGACGGCCCGACGGACATCCCGTGTTTCAACGTCATCCGCAAACAGGGCGGGCAGGCCGTGGCCGTGTATCATCCCGATGACCCGACGCGCGCGGCGTTCCGCAAGTGCTATCAGCTCACCGCGCACACCGACCGCGTGCGGCACATCGCGCCGGCGGACTTCCGGGCGGGTAGCCATCTGCGGCTGCTGTTGGACGAGATGGTGGGCGAGATCGCTACTCGCATCCGGGCCAAGCGGCAGTCGAGTATCGAAAGCGGCACCGTGCGCGCGCCGAAGTACTAGCCGGCAGGCGCAGAAAGCCTCTCGCAAAGGCCGCGAAGGACGCGAAGAAGGAAAGAGAAGCAGCCCGGATTTCGCTTGTTTCTTCCTCCCTCTTTTCCCCTTTGCGTCCCTCGCGGCCTTCGCGAGAGGCTTTTCTTCAGAGCAGACCGCGCGCGTGCTTCTGCGCGCAACGAGCGAGGAGTTCAGCGGCGACTTCCTGCGGCGCCTGCTTGAAACCGGGCATGGTCGAGAGCCATTGATAGACCGGTTCGCGCAAGCCCGGCGGCAAGACTGGCGGCATCGTCAGCAGACGGTCCAGCGCGGCGACGACCGCGTCCGCCGTCTGCTCGACCATGCGCTGCGCGGCGACGAGGCCGGGAGGTTCATCGCCGTCCAGCACCGGCGGCGCGCCCGGGAACAACGGCGTGGGCCGTTCCAGGTTACGCTGGAACATCACCATCGCGTCGAGCACCACCGACACCGTGCGCGGATAAAAGCTCGTCATGAGATTCCACGGCTCTCCGCTGATGGAGATCTCCCCACTGCCGCGGAAGTCCGTGCGCAAGAGCACCGACGGAATATCCGCAAACTTGGCGAACATGAACTCCACCACCGTGCCCGCGTCCAGTTCCGGGCCGTCGTAATGGAAGATGCCCAGGTCGCAGGCCAACAGCGCACGGATATCCTGATCGCGGATGGCTTGCGCAGTGGTGTCGCGTTGTTCGAGCACCTGCGGGAGCAAGGACTGGAAGCGCCCGCCCGAACGCCGCCGGATGGCGTCGGCCAAGGCGACGTTGCCCAAGAGATGCTTGGTGCTGAAAAGCTCGCCGCCGAAGTAGATGGAGTAGGTCGCTGGTTCGTCGCTCACGGCCAAAGGCAGCAAGCAAAGCGGAACCGGTGCGTCCCGGCAAGCGGTGTTTGCGCCCGGGCTGCGAACGTTCGGGACTTGTCAACGCTCCGACCCTGGCCCAAGCTGCGCGCTTCCTAAGCGATGGCTGATTTGAACCACCTGCGCGGCGCGCGCGTGTACCTCTCGGGGCCGATGGACTTCGTGGCGTCGCGCGCCGACGAGAAGAAACTCGGCTGGCGCAACCGCGTGGGCGACTTCCTGCGGCACCTGGAGGCGACGGTGTTCGACCCATGGTTCAAGCCGAGCGTACGCGGGCTGGAGGAGTACGGTTTGGAAGACATCAAGACCATCGACGCGCGCGACCACTGGACGTTCGAGCCCGGGCAGGCCGGCGACGAGGCGCGCGCCAAGTGCGCGGAGCAATTCTGGGAAACGCTCCACATCGACCTGCGCATGGTGGACACGAGTGACTTCACCATCGCCTACGTACCAACGAACATCTACAGCGTCGGCACGGCGCACGAGATCATCCTGACGCGCTTGCAAATCAAGCCCGTGCTGTTCGTGAGCCCCGCGGTGGAGTTCCCGGCGGTGGACGCCTTGCGCGAACACCTGCGCGATGACCCCGCCGGCCTCGAACTGCTGGGGCGGCTAGAAGCCGAAGTGCCCGTCAAACCCAACCCGCGCGGCATCCCGAGCCTGTGGTACATGCCTCTCATTGGCGGGACGTTCTTCGACGGGTTCGGCTTCGCGCCGTACCGGGAGAAGTTCGGTTGGGACCCGATCCCGATGGACGCCGCCGAGGAACGCCACCCGCCGCGCCAACCGCTCCTGCCCTACCTCGAATCGCTCGTGCGCGAGGTTCCCAGACGTTGGGACAACAAGCTAAAGAAGTACGTCACCAACGACGACTGGCTGCTGTGGGACCTGGATGGCACCACGACAAAGGCAGATGCACAGGTCAGCGACGTGTACCTAGACGCGTCGGCAGACAAACTGGACAATCCAAAACGGCAGCGATAGCAGGCAACGTGCGTTAAACGACGCTAGTTACTACCACTGCTAACCGAAATGATTTGAACATCATAGTGATCGGGTTTGGCAAAACGCGCCGAAAGCTGTGCACTGTTGTTTGGATTGTAGTTCATCGCAGGGTCGGTCGATTTGCCCGAATCCGTGAACACACCCATTGAATCAACGCCGGGATGGAAATCCGGCGATATACCTGTGCTTGTGTTCACGGGTCCTTTAGGAACAAGTCGGAACGTGACTCTAAGTTGACAGGTACTAACGACATGTCGTGTGCTGGCGTTATTAGGATCTGGGTGTAGAGCTTGTCCCATCGCGTAGACCGTGAAGATGCTGCCGCGTGTCGTGACCATCTCGATCAACCGCCGGCCAAGTTCCTCCCGTCCGCGGTCGAAGACCCTGCTGCTCATGTCAACGCCGGTGAGATCGGTCGTAGCATAGGTCATGACCGAATTGGCAACGGCTGTGTCGACCGTGCGACCGAAAAGAGGAAGCTCGGAAACTTCCCCTCGTTCCCAAAAAGGACCCGCGCCCGTTTGAAGGGGCCCGGTGTTGCCTGTGCCATCGGTGTTGAGCGGAGAAGATGTCAGACGGGCAGCAATCTGTTTGACGAGCGCGTCGACCTGCAAGCGGGAGGGCGCATCAGTCGGATCAGCCAATGTTGGGTCGCCTCCGTTGGTCGCAGCTTGGAAGCGGAATCCATAAAGGGCGGCACGCAGCGCGGCCCCGTTGTCGCGGGTGATGCCGTTGATGTTGAAGAGTCCGAGTTGATTGATGCCGTTGAAGTCTATCGTGCCGGGTTGGCTGACGGGGTCGGCGACGCAAAAGAAATCCGCTAGCCGCCACGAGGTCCAGCCACGGCTGAAGGAAGTCTCGTCACCGTCCCAGCGGTCGTCGTGCTGGCCAATTTTGAATGTGCGCCCGCCCCCGCGGCTGGCGATAAAGGTGCCGGTACTGTTGCCGGTGACGCTAGTATATCTAAGCCGTGCCGGGTCGAAAACATCTCCCAATTGACCGATGGAAGTCAGAGGACCATTGGCGACCGTAGCGGGTGCCTTGGCGAGAGCCTTGGCTGGCGTACTCATGTCCAATTCGGTCGCAGTAACTCCGGATATGCTAGAATTGCCCGTGGCGTTCCCATAATAAGGCGGAAAATCAGGCCATGGATTATCTGGCCTGTTCGGTCGGCATGACTGGTAGTTCAACTGCCCGAAGGTAGGGAACACGCCCGGTGCCGATGTATCGAAAGCGGTGAACCTAGTCTTGTCGGCAGCATCGGTGTTCGTAGGTTGATATTCTATTTGTTCGTTGTTCGTGCGCGGGTCGCCCAAGGTGGATGCCTCTTTTCCATTGTTGGCCGTGTTGTCGTTTGTCCAATTGCCACGGAGGTAGCCGCCATAGATAGGCGGCGCAACGGGCGCTGGCTCGCTCGCGGGCGAGGCAACGCTGTTGTAGGGGAAGTAAATTTGTCCCAGATAAGTAATTGGCAGCGCACCGACGAGACTGTCGATGTGTCCCCAGTCACTTCCGATGATGACGTACGTAGCGTAATCGCTGGTGTTGGGTGGAGGCGCAAGGTTTTTAGGATTATCCGTCAACTCTGCGATGATCGCGTTGCAAAAGCCGGCCGGACCTTTCTTGCCGAAGGCGGGCGACGCCGGCATCGAGCCGTTATAAACGTTTGTGCCGGGTGACTTGAACTGGCAGCGCAGCACGTGCGTCCTTGCCTCCAAATCGGTGATGATGTCGGTGTAGTCGGAGTCGGTCGTGATGACCGTGCACATGCCAGCGGGAAACGTGCAACCCGAGATGTCGATGTCGAAATCACGCGGCATCTGCGGTGGTGGTCTGACCGCGATGAGGGAACGACCGTTCGACGGTGAAACGCTGCCGTCCGACGTGGACAGTGGAATTCGCAGGGCCAAGCCTGCTGCTTTGTCGTCCCCATTATCGTTGCGGCAGCCATACCACCGTACGGGGTTGCCGATCCGGATGAACGCGTTAGGACCGAGGTCTCCGGGGTTCACATTGCGGTTGCTCATGTTCCAGACCTCAATGTAATAGTCGATTTTGAGCTGATAGGTCGCCGTGGCATCCGAGCCGCTAACCGTCCCACGGTAGCGCACTCCGCATTCTTGCATGAAGGGAGCGGAATCTTTGCCCAATGCCCAGGCAGGACCCGGGGGATCGCCGATGGTTTGCGTCGGCGGGGTGGCGGCGGCGACCTTCCCATTTGGGTTGGTGTTGTCGGCTGCCATGACGCAGGTCGGAAACGCATCGCTGTCGATGTAGTCTCGAATGTTGGCCGCGACCTTGGCAACATACATTTTTGTGTAGGGCTTTGCGGTGGTTGAGGGGACGTAGGTGCCGTTCAACTCGGTCGGAGTAACGTCCGCCGACCTCCGATAAAAGCGCTGGCCAAAGTTCGGCGCGTGGAATTGGATCGCATCGACAATCTTGTCGAATTGCTTTTGTATTGCGGCCGTGTTGGTGGGTGTCACCGATTGATCCACGACCGCATTTAGACTCATGCGTTGTGTGCCATGGCGGGAGAGATTTAGACCGGCCGACTGCGTCGTGGTCAGGTAGCGCAGGCTGTTGCCAGTCGCTTTGTTGATGTCTGCAATATGCATGTATGCGTCGCCGTCGGGAAAAACCTTGCCGGGATAAACACTGCGGGCGGCCAGCAGATTTGTGCGGGCACTCAATGGGCTCATACTACCGAGAATGGCCGAGTCCACGTTGCTAAGGTATGTGAAAAAGCCGAGCAGGCTGACATCGGTCGCATTCAGTGGCATCCTGGCAGACGGCAACGTGGGATCGTTGTCGCGGCGTGTGTCGTTAGGGGTAAAATTTCCGTTCAAGTCCGTTCTTCCGTCCGCGTAAGCGATATTTGCGCGGAAGCTTTCGTCCTCGACCCAGAAAGCATAGCGTCCAATGACAGGTGGACTGGCCGAGCCGTCCTGCTGCTTGATCTCCACCCACGGCGCAAAGAAAGGTTTGGGTAGGATGTTGCCGGCCGTGTTCTGAGGATTCACGTAGCCCGGAGGCGTGCCGATCCAACCCGTGGTGTCGACGGTGTTGCGGCGGGCGTTCAGGTTAACCGCATTGGTGATCTCCGATGCCTTGACCTTCAAAGCTGCGACTGTTCCGCCAGCGGCCACCGTGTCGCCTGCTCCTCGAACGGAGTTGGCTTTGTTTTCGAATCGCTCGACGCTTGCGCCAGACACCAGCGGCAGCACGAACACATGGCGACCGTCGGCACCGCTAGTCCCGTCGGCGTTGTTCGGGTTGTTGCCGTGTACATAGTTGGCGTCGTTGTAACCAGCATCAGTCGAGTTGCCCGGCTTGGGATTAGGCGAGTCCGTGGTGATGTGCGTGGCGTCCGCCGAGACGGCGCGCAGGTAGAGGCTGGTGCCCTCGTTGCTGGTACCATCGTCGTTCTTACTCTGTGCGGTGTCCCACACTGTCACCGAGTCAGGGAACGCCCGGAAATAATCTTTCAGGATGCCCATGGCCGTGTCCACGCCAGCCTGCGCGCTCTGCTCGGCGCGGGCTTTGTTGGCGAACGCGCTGGCCGTGGCCCGTTCCTGCCCCATGCTGGCGAGAAAACTAACGCACACCAGCGCCAATACGCTGATGATGATGAGCACGAGCACCAACGCAAACGCACGGCGGCAACGGGCGAGGCGGGCAGGAGAAAAACGACGCTTCATGGCGCAGGCGTGGCGGTAGAGCTGCCACTCTGGAGCAGCACCCGCGCGGAAAACTGGCGCGTGCCGGGCAGGATGATTTTTTGGTAGGTCGAATTGCTAGGACTGCTCCACGTGTCGCGGCCGACGGACGGGTTCCCTTCCAATTGGCGCGCGGCCGACTCGCTTAGAGCCTTGAAGCGGATTTCCAAGTAGGCGGGCAGCACGTTCGCATACCGGGTTGAAGTATAGGTGGACTGCGCCGGGTACAACGGAGCGGCAGTAGCGTCCTGCAAGCCATTGGGGGTACGAATCTGGAGATCCCAGATGAAAGAAGCCGCCTCCGTGATCGTGGGACTCGGCGTGGTGTCACGACCGTACACGTCGTGGAACCCGAGGGCCGCACCGCCCGCGTTCTTGAAACGCTCAAACAACCCCGGCGTCTTTGACGAGCCGCTGCCAAGATACTGGCGCATGAGCGAATAAGCCCGGGGGGCACGGGCCTGCTGCGTGGGGTCGGTGTACAGGTCCGGCTTCCATTGGCAGAAGTATCCCACCGCGCAGAGGCTACTCACGCCCTCGTTGGGGATCGTCGTCAGGCAATAGACTTCCTCGTTGATCTGGTCGCCGTTGGTAGGCTTGTTGCCGTCGTAATAATCCAGCACCAGCCCGGGCGCGACCACCGACAGCGGGACCCCGGGTGTCGGCGTCGGCGAAGCGTAGACGCTGCCGGTCATCGGCTGGATCGTCTGACTTAGGTCGCGCACCATGAGTTGTAAGACGGCCCGCGCCTCGCGGTACGTCTCGGCCTGATCTTCCCCCTGCTTCCAGGCGCGAGTCGAGGCGTTGAACAGCTGGAACAAAAGGACAACCAGGATTGTCCCCACCACCATCGTGACAATCAGTTCCACCAGGGTAAAAGCCGCTCGCCGTCCGTCGCAGGAGCAGGCACCGGAGCCAGAAGAGCGCACGCAGAGCAAAGCAGTGGCGGGATTGATGCTAAGAGCTAGTCCGTGCGGTTGGCCACCACGGAACTGAAGCGGTACACGTCCTTGGGACGAGCCGCGGCGTGAATGCTGACTTCCACGGCGTTGGCTTGGGCGTGTGGGGAGGTGGCGTCAGGCGTGAGGGTGCCCGGGGGATTGTTGTTGAGGTGCAGTGTGACCAGGTACGCCATGTTGACTGCGGCGGAGGGCACGGCCGCGCTTGCCAGGATGAAGTGCAGCCGGCGAGCGTCGTTGGCGGTGGCGGTGGCGACCGTTTCGTCGAAGTACGCTTGGTAGTCCGCCGGAGAGTCCGATTTGTTTAGGTTAATGGCGTCTGTGCCGTCGTCCAACAGAGAGTTGGCGTTGAACTTCCCCGCCCGCAGGCTGGCGAAGACGGTGCCGGCGATGCTGGCCGCACGGTTTTGCTCGACGCTCTGGCGGCCGGTGTCGGAGGCCACCGGGATCGCGCCGATCAGGCCGACCAAGACAAACGCAACGATGCCCAACGCCAGCGCGACTTCCACCAAGGAGAACGCGCGCCATGAGCGGTGACAAAAGAGTCGGCGAGACAAAACGTATGGCAGCATACGGGTGCAGCTTCAATTAGTAGGCGTCGGGGCGGGAGTGACGAGATTATAGGCCGGGTCGAGCGTATATTTTGCGCGGCCAGTGGTCGGATTGAGGATGATTTCGTCCAACGCGTATTTGATGTTGATAGTTCCCGCGCTCCGCCGAGTGATCGTCTCCGTGCCGCCACTGTCCGATATTCCTTCAAACAAAAGCACGCGCAGGAGAGCAGAGCCAGGATCGAGGACCTGCGGCGGGGTATTCACGTGATCAACAACTTGCCCCATGGAGTCGAACTTGACGTACGGCAACAGCAAAGCAATCATCCCGCCAGCAGCAGGCACCCGGAACTTCGTATCGTTCTCCGCGACGGTAGAATCTGTCAGAGAGGCCGGGGTGCCGCTACGGCTGTAGTCAGACTTGAAAGCGATCCCAACCGGCAGATACAGCCAACTCGAACGTTGCTGTGGCTGGAAGGTAGCCTCTGCGTTGTCCGCCGTCACATTGTCCGATAGCGCGGGGTCCTCAAACACCGCGTAGGCGCGTCCCCACATCGTCGGCGCGACTTTCGCCGCGTCGTTCTGAGCTTGCCCGCTCGGTGCGCTGACGAAGACAACGTAGGTCGCCCGACCATCCGTAACAGCGACCGCGCGCGCTTGGTCGAAGACGCCCATGAGCGTGCCGACGGCTGCACGCCGGCTGGTCCCACCGTTCAAGCCACGCACGCTGATAACCAGCAAGCCTATCAGCAGCGAAATGATTGCCATGACCGTCAACAACTCCACTAGGGTAAAACCCCGGACTCGGTTAGACGCCGGCCAACGCGTTCGCATCATCGAAAAACAGCGGAGAAATCGAAGGGCACCCATGCCCTGCGGCCATCCTGCCGCGAACGTAGGAGAAGCCACCTCCGTTGGCAATCGCCAAGTGCGCGCGTTTCATGTGACAAGGATGTCACCGCTGTGTGGGGCAGCCGTCTCAGACTTTCTCCAAGCACAGATCCAAGGTGCCGAGCAGAAAGTCGGCGTCGGCCAGGGTCAGGCACATCGGTGGTTTGATGCGCAGCACGTTGCCGAAGTAGCCGCCTTTGCCGATGAGCAGGCCGGCGTCCTTCGTTGCCTCGAAAACCCGGATTGTCTCTTCCTTAGCGGGCGTCTTGGTGGCGCGGTCCTTGACCAGTTCGACCCCGATCATCAGGCCCTTGCCGCGTACGTCGCCGATGAGGTCGTGCTTGGTGGCGAGTTGGTGAAGGCCGTCCATCAGGTAGCTGCCGACCTTCAAGGAATTGGCCTGCAAACCCTCGCGGTCGATCACTTCCAAGACCGCCTTGCCCTGCGCGCAGACCACCGGGTTGCCGCCGAAGGTGTTGAAGTGCACGCGCGACTTGATCGTCTCGGCGATCTTGTGCGTGGTCACGACCGCCGCCAAGGGGACGCCGTTGCCGATGCTCTTGGCCATCGTCACGATGTCGGGCACGACGCCCTGCGTCTCGAAGCCCCAGTAGTGCGTGCCCGTCCGGCCGAAGCCCGCCTGCACCTCGTCGGCGATGCACACCCCGCCGGCCGCGCGCGTGTGTGCGTAGGCGCGTTCGAGGTAGCCGTCGGGGAACACCACCGTGCCGCCGACCCCTTGGATCGACTCCGCGATGAACGCCGCCACCTTGCCCGGCGTCGTGTAGTCGATGACGCTCTTCACGTCGTCGGCGTACTTGCGACCCGCTTCCGGGTCATCGTAGCCGAACGTTCCCCGGTAGCGGTCGGGTGCCAGCGCGTGGTGGACGCCGAAGGAGTGCGGCACGTTGAATTTCCACGTCGATTGCGCCGTCAGCCCCATGCCCGAACTGTTGCCGCCGTGGTAGGCGTTGCGCAGAGCGATGACATCGTAGTTGCCCGTGTACGCGCGGGCCATGAGCAGCGCGAGGTCATTGGCCTCCGAACCGCTGTTGACGAAGTAGCACGCCTTCAGGTCGCCGGGCATCTTGGCGGCGAGGTCGCGCGCGAACTCGGCGATGTTCGGGTGCAGGTAGATCGTCGGCGCGTGTTGGAGGAGGGTGTTCTGGCGGTTGGCGGCGGCGACGACGTGCGGGTGGCAATGCCCGCAGCCCACCGTGACGATGCCGCCGATGGCGTCGAGGTAGCGGCGTCCGGTTTCGTCGTAGAGGTACTGCGCGCGGCCTTCGACGAGCAGGAGCGGCTTCTGGTAGTAGTGGAACAGGCCCGGGTTCAGAAACTCCCGCCGCAGCCGGTACACCTCGTCCGCCGAAGGTCCGGTGTAAGGCGCGGGCGGGTGGTCGAAGGGCGGGAGCGTGGGGACGTGCATGGCTTGTCATCGTAAACGGCGGGGCATGGTGTGGCGAGGTTTTCTTGGCTTGCCCCAGCGCGCCGGGAGAATCTCATTGCATGGCAAAACGAGCGATGATAGCAAGGGGCCGCGCACCGGGATCGGCGGCGGAACAAATTTGACGAAAGTGGCGGTAACGTCACACGAGCGCACTAGAAGGCTAACTGGAACCATTTGGAATGATAGGGCGTTGCGCGCCCAGGTAGAGAACGCACAAAATCAAGAAAAACATATCATGAAAAAACTCCTTTTAACCGCTGTTTGCGCGCTTGCCTCTTGCGTGGCGGCCAAGGCCGACACCGTCGGCCTGTACACCTTCGCCGCTTCCTCGTTGGCTTCCTCCGACACGAACGCGGACTCCACCGCATCGGCGATCACGGCTGGTGCGGCATTTGCCGGCACAGTGGCAAACACCACGTACGGAAACCCCACCCCGTCGCTAGCGGTCGTTTCGACGCTGACAACCGGAGCCAACACACAGGCGGGAGCGGTAGGCGCCAACCAGTACTTCAGCTTCACGCTCACGCCCAATGCTGGCACACCCCTGAGCCTCAGCACCTTGTCGTTCGACTACGCGAACTATTCTACGGATGGCACGTTCCCAACTGAGGGGTTTTTCGTCCGGTCAAGCGTGGATAGTTTTGCGGCGAACACTGCTGCCGGTGTGACTGCTGCGGCGGGTTCAAACGGAATGTTCTCTACCTCCACGATCAGCCTCGGCGCGGCAGCGTTTCAAAATTTGACCACGGCCGTCGAGTTTCGGGTCTACGTGTTCGACGGTACGACGCAAATGACGAGAGGCGCAGTCATCGACAACATCACGGTCACTAACGTGCCCGAGCCGACGACCTACGCCATGCTGCTCGCCGGTGTGTCTTGCGTGACCATCCTGCGCTACCGCCGGCGGGTGCGCTTGATGGCGTAAACCGCAGTTCGGTCGTTTTTAGGAGGCGGCAACCTGAGTTGCCGCCTTTTCTTTTGGCGGGTCCGATTCGACCAAGCCACGAAGCAGCAGATACGCCGCGAACGCCACCGCGAACCCGAGGAACCAAGCGTAGTCGTACGCCGTCACGAGCCACGCCGGCACGCTCCCGGCCGGCAGCCACTTCACCGTGACGAGGAAGCCGGGCAGATTCGGCAGGATTGCCAGCACCAGCGCGCCAAGGCCGGCGAGCGACCAGCCGTTCCGATAAGAGTATTCGCCGGCCGGCGCGTAGAGCGCGGTGGTGTCCAGTCGCCGGCGGCGCACGACGAAGTAGTCCGCGATCAGGATGCCCGCCACCGGGCCGAGTAGGGCGCTGTACCCCACCAGCCACGTGAAGATGTAGCCGGTCGGGTCGGCCACCAGTTTCCACGGCATGATGAGGATGCCGATGATCCCTGTGATGAGGCCGCCTGTGCGGAAGGAGATGCGGCGTGGAGCGAGCGCCGCGAAGTCGTTCGCCGGGCCGACCACGTTGGCCGCGATGTTCGTCGCCAGGGTCGCCACGCACAGCGCCAGCAGCGCCACGACGAGGACCACCGGGTTCTTGAAACGCGTGAGCACGTCCACCGGGTCCCAGATCGTCTCGCCGTAGATGATCGTCGTCGCACTTGTGACCGCCACGCCGATGAACGAATAAAAAGCCATCGTCGCCGGCAGTCCGAGCGCCTGCCCGGCCACCTGGTCGCGTTGCGTGCGAGCGTAGCGCGAGAAGTCGGGGATGTTCAATGAAAGCGTCGCCCAGAAGGACACCATCCCCGTCAACGCCGGCACGAAGTATTTCCAGAACCCGCCCGCCTTTGGGCCGCCCGCCGCGAACGCCGACGGCTGCGAGAGGATCGGCCCGAACCCGCCCGCCGCGTGGTACGCCCAGCCGAGCAACAGCAGGCCGAGCACGATCAGCAGCGGAGCCTTGATGGAAAGCAGCAGCCGGATGGAATCAATCCCGCGGAAGATGATCCACACGTTGATCCCCCAAAAGAACAGAAAGCAAAGGAGTTGCCCCGCCGTGATCCCCAGCCCCGGCAGCGGCGCGGCGTGTGCGAGCGCGGGGAAGAACACGCCGCAAATCTTGTAGATCGCGTTGCCGCCGATCCACGTCTGGATGCCGAACCACCCGCACGCCACCAGCGCGCGCAACACGGCCGGGACGTTCGCCCCGCGCGTGCCGAACGCCGCCCGGCAGAACACCGGGAACGGGATGCCGTACGCCGTGCCCGCGTGGGCGTTGAGGATCATCGGCACGAGCACGATCAGGTTGCCCAGGAAGATCGTCCCGACGGCCTCTGTCCAGTTCATGCCGCCGCCGATGAGCGAGGAGGCGAGCATGTACGTCGGGATGCAAGCCGACATGCTGATCCACAGCGCGGCGAAGTTCCACACGCTCCACGTCCGGCGCGCGGCAGGGACGGGGGCGAGGTCGGCGTTGTAGAGGTCGGAGTCTTCCAGCCCGGCGCCGGGTTCTGCCGGGAGTGTCTCGGTCGTGTTCATGGTGAGTTGATGAATGCCTCACACAGAGGTCGCAGAGTTCACGGAGAAGAAGGGAGCAAAAATCCCTTCGGTCTTCTCCGTGTCCTCTGGGTGAGGCTCTTGTTTGCTAGCGGTCTGCCCAGATGCTGCCTTCGCCGTAGCTGAACCACCGCGAGGTAGTCACCTTTAGCTGCGTGAAGAACTGCACGCCCTCGCGTCCCTGCATGTGCAGGTCGCCGAAAAAACTT
The DNA here is from genome assembly GCA_964246175.1 of uncultured Chthoniobacterales bacterium. Lineage (GTDB taxonomy): Bacteria > Verrucomicrobiota > Verrucomicrobiia > Chthoniobacterales > SZAS-18 > CAHJWO01. The sequence goes on from CAXTQD010000046.1 coordinate 15,572, forward strand.
GTCGTCCCAGCCGTTGAACGGGAACCACGCCATCGACGCGGGCACACCGATGTTGATGCCGACCATCCCCGCCTTCACGCGCGTCTTGAATTCCCGCGCTGCCTTGCCCGAACACGTGAAGATCGACGCGCCGTTGCCGTAAGCACTCTTGTTGGCGAGTTCGATGGCGGCGTCGAGGTCGTCAAAGCGCATCACGTTGAGCACGGGGCCGAAGATTTCCTCGTGGTGGACGGTCGTGCCTGGTTGGACGTTGTCCAAAATCGTCGCGCCGACGAAGAAGCCGTTCGGCGCGTCGGCGATCTTGACCCCGCGTCCGTCGGCGGCAATCGTCGCGCCTTCCCGCCGGCCGTGCTCGATCAACTCGCACACGCGGTCGGCGTGCGCACGGGTGATGACCGGCCCCATGCCGGGCTGGTCGCCGGTGTCGGTCGGGCCGACGGTGATCGCCTTGGTCGCGTCGATGAGCGGCGGCAGGAACCGTTTGGCCGCGTCGCCGACGACCACCGCCGTCGAACCGGCCATGCAGCGTTCGCCCGCGCACACCCCGAGCGGTTGGCGGATCGCGTCGCAGTCGATGCCGCGCGCGACGTTGGGTAAAATCTCACCCATCAGCAGCGACGGGATGCCGCACGCAAATTCCACCATCTCGATGCCCCGGCGCACGTCGCCGCGTGCCTCGGCGGCGGTCTTGCCGTGCTCGCGCGTGACGGAGCGGGCCAGTTCCCCGAAGTGGTCTTCCAGGAGGATTTTGAAGCGGAAGAAGATTCGTGCCCGCTCGGTCGGCGGCGCATCGGACCACGCGGGAAACGCGGCGTCGCACCGAGGCGTCTCGGCGATGACCTCGCCGCGCGAGGGGTTGTAGACGGGCAAGGTCTGGGTCGCGGCAGGTACGTGCCATGCGCCGGCGATGAAGTTGGGGCAGGGGGGCATGGGGAAGTCAGAAGCCGACGGGGAACCAGTCCCACGGGCGTTGGTCCTCGGCGGTTTTTTGGAACGCGACCATGCTGAGGTGTTCGTCGTTGAACACGCTGCGCGCAAATTCTGGGTGCAGGAGGCGTTCGCGCCGCGCCGATGGCAGCAGGCCGAGCGCCGTGCGGGCGAGGCGGCGCTTCCACGAGACGCCGGCCGTCACGCCGATGGCGTCGTGCCGCCGGTAGCACGGGTAGGCCGCGAGGTAGTCGGCCGTCCGGCGCACGGGCGGGATGACGATGTCGTCAATGAGGAGGTAGCCGCCGACGCGCAACAGCCGCGTCGCGTAGAAACAATCCAGCAGCGTGTGGTCGAGCGTGTGCCAGCCGTCCACGAACACGAAGTCGTATTTGCCCTCGCCGTCGTCCGCCAAGACCTCGGGCAGCGCAAATTCGGAACGCTTCTCGATCAGGCGAAAAAAGTCGAAGCCTGCCCGTCGCAGGTTGCCGACGCCGACGCCGTCCCACTGCGTGTGCTGGAAAGGGTCGATGATCGTGTGGCTTGCCCCCGGCCGGCCGCGGAGCGCATCGCAGATGTGCAGCGACGACAACCCGTACGCGCAGCCGACCTCCAGCGTGCGGACCACCGCGGAATCGCCTGCGACGACGCGGTGCAACAGCCCGCCTTCCTCCGGGTCCACGGACGCCTGGAGAGAGTGCTCGGTGCCGCTGGCACCGGTGACTTTGCCCGACGAATAAATCTCTGCGATGAGGGAGTGCATGGAGACGCTCAAAGCAGTTGTGGGGCCGCCGCGCGGGACCGTGGCCCGTCAACCCCGCGCCAGCGCGTCGGATTGTTGCACGAAGCTGTCGCTGCTCCACTCGCCGTCAGCGGCGACCATCGCTCGCTTTTGCTGCGCGGCGGCGGCGGTAGCCTTCTGCGCGGCCTTCTTGTCGGCCTGCATGCGGACCAGTTCAGCGTGCGTGGTGAAGAAGTCCAAGCTCTTGCCCTTGAAGTCGGCCACGGTCTCGAACCCGTGCTTGTCCATGAAGGAGAGCAGTTCTTCCTGCATTGGCTTCACGCACTCGTAGCCGAACTTCATCACCCCCGTACACACCTGCACGGTGTCGCTGCCGAGCAGGATAAACTGCGCCGCGTCACCGCCACTTTCGATGCCGCCCAGGCCCGAGAGCGTCCGGCCTGGAAACTCCCGCCGGATCAACGTGGCAATTTCCATGCACATCCGCAGCGCAATCGGCCGCACCGCCTTGCCGCTGTAGCCGCCGGGCGTGGTGTAGCCCTCCACGGTCGGCTCGGGGCGCAGGGTGTCGAGGTTGACGCTCGTGACGCTGCGGATCGTGTTGATGGCGCTGACTCCCTGGCAGCCCGCGCGGAATGCCGCCCGCGTGGGGTCCTCGATGCGCGTGACGTTGGGCGTCATCTTGGCCCACACCGGTTTGGTGGCCGCGCGCATCACCCAGCCGCAGACCTCTTCCAGAATCTCCGGGTTCTGGCCCATCGCCGCGCCCATTTTGCGTTCGGGTAGGCCGTGGGGGCAGGAGAAGTTCAACTCGAAGGCGTCCACGCCCGCCCCCTCGCAACGCTCGATCATCTCCGTCCAGCGGCCCGGGTCGAACTCCTCCATCACCGAGGCAATGAGCACGCTGTCGGGGAACTGGTCCTTGCACCGCTTGAACTCGTCGAGCCAGATGTCAAACTTGCGGTCGCTGATGAGTTCGATGTTCTCCCAGCCGACGACCTCCGAGCGGTCGGCGGAGTACAGCTTCGCGTAGCGCGGGGTGACGTTGACGACCTTCGACGAATCTAGGCTGACAGTCTTGGCGATGACCGCGCCCCAGCCTTCTTTGAAAGCTTTGTTGATGACGTTGAGGTTCGTGCCGGGCGGGCCGGAGCCGATGATGAACGGATTGGGCAGCTTGAGTCCGTCAACGGTGGTGGCAAGTGTCGGCATGTTCTCGTTCTGATTCCCCAAGTTCCCTGGCCGCAGCGTGCGAGCCTAGGAAAGCACCGTGTGCTTGGCGAGCGAAAAATGCCTCGCGCAAAGCTTGCAAAGCCAAAAGAAGAGGTCAGCCCGCGATCCACGCCAGCACCTTGTCGGCGAGGCGGTCGAACGCCGCCACGGCCAGCCGGATGTGCTCCTCGCGCGTGTCCTCAATCTTGTTGTGGCTGATGCCGTGCAGGCTCTGCACAAACATCATCGCCGTCGGCACTCCTGCGGCGGCCATCTCGGCGGCGTCGTGCAGCGGCCCCGAGGGCAAGCGGCGGACCGGCGCGCCAACCTCCGCCAACGCCTCGTCGCAGCGCGCCATCAACTCCGGGTGAAAGGGCCGCGGCGCGATGTTCCAAATCCGCTCCCAGGCCACCGCGACGCCGCCCTCTGCCGCAAACCGCTTGCTCGCCGCCTGCGCGTCCGCCAACATCGCCGCCAACGCCGGGGCTTCGAGGTGACGCTGGTCCAGCGTGATCCGGCACTCCTCCACCACGCTCGTGACGATCCCGGGTTTGGTCGTGCACGAGCCGACCGTGCAGACGCCGCCGTGACGCTCGGCAATCGTGTAAATCTCGCCCGCCATCTTCGCGGCGGCCAGGAACGCGTCGCGCCGCCGGTTCATGGGCGTGCTGCCGGAGTGCGCCGCCTGCCCACGGAACGTCATCGCGTGGCGTTCCACGCCGAAGGTCCCGAGCACCGTGCCCAGCGGCAGGTCGAGATCGAGCAGGACGGGACCTTGTTCGATGTGCAGTTCGATGTAGGCGGCAGCGGTCGCCAGTTCCCGGCCGCTTTCCTTGACGCGCTCGAAGTCGATGCCGAGTGCGCGCAGCGTATCAGGGAGGGGAACGCCGTCGCGGTCGCGCAGGCTGCGCGCTTCATCGAGGTCGAGGTTGCCCGAACACGCGGATGAACCGAAGAGGCTCTTGCCGAAGCGCGCGCCCTCCTCGTCGGCCCAGTCCACAAGCCGCACGGTCACCGGCGGGCGGCCGTCGTGCTGCGCATGGAGGCGGCGGAGGGTTTCCAGGCCGGCGAGGATGTTCAGGCAGCCGTCGAGCCAGCCGCCGTCGGGCACGGAGTCAAGGTGGCCGCCGATGAGCAGCGCGCGCGGCGAGTCGCCGGGCAGGGTGGACCACAGGTTGCCCGCGGCGTCGCGGTGTGTCTCGACGCCGGGCAAAGCGGCGAGCTTTTCCTGGAACCACCGCCGCGCCGTGACCCATGTCGGGGTAAACGCCACGCGCTGCGCGCCGTTCGCGTCGCCCGTCAGCGCGCGGAGTTCGGTCAGTTCGGCAACGGTGCGGGCGGGGTCGAGCATCAGGGTTCGACTTTGATCTGTGCCGTCGTTTCCACCTTGATCTGGAGGTCGCCCTTGTACTCTTCGAGCTTGCCGGAGACGGTGATCTTCTTGCCGACGTACTGCTTGAGGTCAGCCTCGCTGCCGAAGCCACCCTGCATGCTTGGTTTAAGGAAGAACACTAGCGCGAGGCCCTGGTGCGCCCCGGCGAAGTTCACGTAGGCGATGGTGCCGCTCTTGCTCACGCCGGTGGCCGTCGGCGTGCCCTGAACCTCGACCTGATCGCCGATGTGCCCGCGCAGAGTCGCCAGGTCGGTAGGCGAGAGCGGCGCGGCCTGGACGGCGCGCGGTAACAGCAGGACGAGAGCGGCGAGAAAGGCCCGGATGAACCGGCGGCAGAGAGGTAACGTTGACATCGCGCGGCATGATGGAAGCAACGGGCGCGCAACGTCAAGCGGCACGCGTCTTTGCCCCGTGTGACGAAAACGCCGCGAAATGTTGGGCTGACAACGTCTACGCCCCCGCTACACTGGCGCGCTCGATGAACTTAGTCCTTCGCCTCTCTGCGTGGGTCTGGCTGTTGGCCGCTGCGACTCCGGCCCTCGCCTGGAACCAGCCAGGCCACATGATGACGGCTTCCATCGCCTACGACCAGCTCTCGCCCGAGGAGCGGGCTTGGGCCGTCAAGGTTCTCGAAGCTAACCCGGACTTCGAGAAATGGAAGACCATGGCGCCGAAGGATTCGCCGGATTTCGACTTCGACCGCTACGTGCTGATGATGGCCGCCCGCTGGCCCGACGACATCCGCAAGCGCCGCGAAGACCCTCCCGGCACCCCAGGCAATCCCTACGACCACCCGATCTGGCACTACTCCGACTACCCGCTGCGCCCGCCGGACTTCCCGATGGAGCCGCCGCCCGCCGGTACGGAGGACCTGTTCACGGCGTATGCGTTCTGCGAGAAGATGGTCCTCGCACCCGACACCTCGGCCGTCGACCGGGCGGCGTACCTGTGCTGGCTGCTCCACTTGACCGGCGACGTGATGCAGCCGCTCCACAACGCCACGCTCGTCAACGCGACCTACCCGAAGGGCGACAAGGGCGGCAACGATTTCTTCGTCAACCTCGCGGGCAACTCCATCAACCTGCACACGTACTGGGACGGCATGGGTGCGGTGATGATGGACTACCCCGAACTCGTCGCGCACGCTACCGAACTGGAGAAACGCCACCCGCGCGAGACCCTGCCCGAACTTGACACCGACAAGGACCTGCAATCCTGGGCGCTGGAAGGCCGGCAACTGGCCATCGATGTGGTCTACCGCCGCGGCACGCTGCCAGGCACCAGCAACCGCGACCAGACAGTCCTACCCCCGCTGCCGGGCGACTACGCCACCAAGGCGCGTGCTTTGGCGGAACGCCGCATCGTCCTCGCGGGCGACCGGATGGCGCAACTGATCGTGCGCCTGAAACCCTCCTGAGGCCCAACGCGGCGCCCTGGCTGCCTTTTGGCTTTTGCCACCGGGCTTTTTGGCTAGGATGCCGTCCGTGCCTCTTCCCGCCAAAGCTCTCCGTACCCGCGCCGCCAAACCCAAAGACACGCGTCCCACCGCGCCGGCCTTGGTCTTCGGCGATCTCTGGCCGTACGATCCTGCGCCGGAGACCGCTGACCCGGGTGTGCGGGCGCGCTACGACTTGTTCATCAACGGCCGGTTCGTCGCGCCGAAGAAGGCGGCTTACTTCGACTCGATCAATCCCGCCACCGAGGAAAAACTCTCCGAGGTCGCGCTGGCCGGAACAGCCGACGTGGACGCGGCGTTCGCGGCGGCCAAGGCGGCGTTCGACGGCGCGTGGGGCCAGATGCCGGGCGCGGAACGCGGCAAGTATCTCTTCCGCATCGCGCGGCTGTTGCAGGACCGGGCGCGGGAGTTCGCGGTGGCCGAAACGCTCGACGGCGGCAAACCGATCAAGGAGTCGCGCGACTTCGACGTGCCCGTGGCGGCAGCGCACTTTTTCTACCACGCGGGTTGGGCGGACAAGCTGGACTATGCGTTCCCTGGACCGCGACGGCCGCAGCCGGTCGGCGTCGTCGGGCAGGTGATCCCGTGGAACTTTCCGCTGTTGATGCTTGCGTGGAAACTCGCCCCCGCGCTGGCGTGCGGTAACTGCGCCGTGCTCAAGCCTGCGGAGACCACGAGCGTGACGGCGCTGAAGTTCGCGGAGATTTTACGCGACGCCGAACTCCCGCCTGGCGTGGTGAACTTCGTCTGCGGCGCGGGCGAGGTCGGTGCGGCCGTGGTGCGGCACCCGCTGGCGGCGAAGGTGGCGTTCACGGGTTCGACGGAGGTGGGCAAGGCGATCATGCGCGAGACGGCCGGCAGCGGCAAGAAGCTCACGCTCGAACTCGGCGGCAAGGCGGCCAACATCGTGTTTGACGACGCACCGTTGGACCAAGCGGTGGAAGGCGTGGTCAACGGCATCTACTTCAACCAGGGCCACGTCTGTTGCGCAGGTAGTCGCTTGTTGGTGCAGGAGAGCATCGCAGACATTTTCGTCGCCAAGCTCAAGACGCGCATGACGAGCCTGCGCGTGGGCAACCCGCTCGACAAGAACACCGACGTGGGCGCAATCAACTCGCGCGGGCAACTCGAACGCATCCGCGAATTAGTGGCCGCGGGTGAGACGGAAGGCGCGGAGTTGTACCAGCCGCCGGGCTGCCGGTTACC
>CAXTQD010000047.1:0-19579 GCA_964246175.1 uncultured Chthoniobacterales bacterium
CGACGTGATCTACCACGATGTCGAGGGCATGGAGCACCACATCAGCCCGCCGACGCTGCGCGCCATCGAGAACCTGACCGACTTCCTGAACGCGCACCCAGAGTTCGCCGCGGCCGCACGCGGGAAGTGACTGGTTGCAGGCGGCGGCCGGCCGGTGAAGGGTGGCAGCAGATGTCCGCCGAGATCATTCCCTTCGCCGGCTGGGACCGCAACGTCCGACTGTTCAACGCGCACGCCGAGGCCATCGTCACGTTGGAGGTTGGTCCGCGCGTGCTCTCCTACCGTACGCTGCCCGACGGCGAGAACCTTTTCAAACGCTACGAGGAACAACTCGGCGGGCGCGGCGAGACGGAATGGAAAATCCGCGGTGGTCACCGCTTCTGGGTAGCGCCCGAAGACCTGGACCGCACCTACACGCTCGACAACGGCCCCGTCGAACATACGGTCTCCGGCAACACCGTCACCCTGCGCAACGCCGCCGCCGAACCCTTTTGGTTCGAGAAGACACTCACGTTCACGCTCGCGCCCGACGGCCCGGCGTTGACGGTCGATCATGTCGTCACCAACTGTTCGCCCGAGCCGGTGTCACTCGCGCCGTGGGCGCTCACCGTGATGAAACCCGGCGGCACGGAGGTCATCCCGCAGCCGCCGCTGGGTGAACACCCACGCGACCTCCTGCCCAACCGTCGGGTGGTGGTCTGGCCGTACACGGACCTCAACGACGGCCGCTGGCACCTCGGCACCCGGCTGTGGACGCTGCGCCAGCAAGCCGGCACGCTTTCGACGAAGATCGGCCTCGCGCACGCGGAGGGTTGGGCCGGGTACGTGCACGGGCAGACGTTCTTCTGCAAGACGGTAACCCCACCCCGAGTTGGCCAGAGCTACCCCGACGATGGGTGCAACTTCGAGACGTACTCCAATCACGAAATGTTAGAGATCGAGTCACTCGGCCCGTTGGTGACGCTTGCGCCGGGCGAGTCCGCTTCCCATCAGGAACGTTGGTTCCAGCACAAGTTCGACGCGCCGTTGGCACTCGACGATGAAGAGGCGTTGGCAGACGCGCTCTGGTCGGTCGTGCGTGCGGCGGGTATCCTCTGACCACCCCGGATGAATCCCGAACAAGCCTTTCCCATCGGCATCTGCGGCGGATTGGAAGCCGCCTCGGCTGCCTGGTCGGCCGGCGCGGACTATTTGGAGGTCAGCGTCCAGGGGTTCCTCGATGCTGCTAACGAGGACGCGGCGCTCTTCGAGGCGAACCTCGCAGCGGCGGCCGGGCAGCGTCCGCTGGTGCGCCGCGCGAACCTTTTCCTGCCCGCCAAGCTGCCGTGCGTTGGTCCCGCGGCCGATGAGGCGGCGCTGCTGGCTTACGCGGAGCGGGCGTTCGCGCGGGCGCAACGGGCCGGGATCGGGTGCATCGTCTTCGGCAGCGGCGGCGCGCGCACGGTGCCGCCGGGAGTCTCCGTCGCCTCAGCGCGCGGGCAATTCATCACCCTGCTGCAAAACCTGGCTCCGCTGGCGCAACGCGCTAGCATCACGCTGGTCGTCGAGCCCCTGAACACTCGTGAGTGCAACTTCGTCAACACCCTGGCGGAGGGCGCGGAGATCGTCGAGGCGTGCGGCCAACCCGCCGTGGGGTTATTGGCTGACACCTACCACATGGGCTTTAGTGGCGAGAGGCCGGACGCTGTGCGGCGTTTTGGAAACTTTCTGCGCCACTTCCACGTGGCCGAGTACCCTTCGAGGCGGTATCCGGGCGCGGACGGTCAAAGCTACGTGGGCTGGTTCGAGGCGTTGCGTGAGGTGGGCTACTCGGGTGGCGTCTCCGTAGAATGCCGCTGGGGCGACCTCATCCCCGAGGCCGGCTTGGCGGTGGCCAACCTGAGGCGCGACCTCACTGCTAGTTGCGAGCAGGAACCCGCGCGATGAACCTTCCCAAGATTCTTACCGCCGAAACTCTCGCCGCGCAGCGCGACGCGCTCGACCGCGAGGGGCGGCGACTGGTGTTCACCAACGGGTGTTTCGACCTGCTGCACGTCGGGCACACGCGCTACCTGCAAGCAGCGCGCAAGGAAGGCGACGCGCTCGCCGTCGGCCTCAATGGCGACGCCTCCGTGCGTGCGCTCAAGGGGCCCGGTCGCCCGCTCAACCCCGCCGACGACCGCGCGGAAATTCTCGCCGCATTGGCCTGCGTGGACTTCGTGACGATTTTCGAGGAACCCCGCGCTACCAACCTGCTCGCGCAGGTGCGTCCGCACGTCTACGTCAAAGGTGGCGACTACACGCTAGAAACTTTGAATTCCGAAGAGCGCACCGTGATCCTCGAAGCGAGCGCACGCATTGCTTTCATTCCCATGGTTCCCGGTCGCTCCACGACGCGCCTCGTGACGGAGATGCAAAGATCGGGTTCCTATTAAATCCACCGATGAAACTCGCCGTTCTTTTATGTGTCGGCATCGTACTTCTGCCGATGCGCCGCAGCTTCGCGCAGGAAAAACTTTATACCCCGGAAGGTGGTGTGCGGCCATCCAAAGACAGGGTGGAAATCGAAAATATACGGTTGCTTGCTGCCCAAGAAGTTTTTTGAGCGCAACGTCGCCGTTCAGAGTTTAGCCGATCTCGCCAAAGATGTGCAGAAATGTGTCTCCAAGAGCGTCTCTGCGAATGTGTCCGGCTTCGGGTTGCTTGTGAAAATCACCCTCGCATCCGTAAACAAGCCGAAGTACGAGATGTCCTCGGACGGCAAGGCGAGTGATGATTTGTTGCAAGTGATTTACGACCGCTTGCAAAAGCTGCCGGACGTGTGCACGAAGACGGAAGACGTTTCTTTTGAAATTCACTTCAGGATCAAGCCGAAGTCCTGATGGCCTCTCCTCTCATCATCGGCGTGCTCGGCTCGGGCAAGGGCAGCAACTTCGCCGCCATCGCCGACGCCGTCGCGGCCGGCACGCTCGACGCCCGCATCGGCGTCGTGATCTCCGACGTGCCCGACGCAGGCATCCTCGGCTTGGCCGAGAAGCACGGCGCACCCGCGCTGCACCTGCCGCCGGGCCGCTTCAAGACAAAGCTAGAACCTGACCGCGAGCAGGAACTCGTCCGCACCTTGCAGGCGCACGGCGTCGAACTTGTCGTGTTGGCTGGCTACATGCGCTTGGTCAACGAACCGATGGTCACTGCCTTCCCGCGTCGCATCATCAACATTCACCCTTCGCTGTTGCCGAAGTTCCCCGGCTTGGCCGCGTGGCGGCAGGCGCTGGAAGCCGGTGAACGCGAGACGGGTTGCACCGTGCACTTCGTGGATCTCGGCATGGACACGGGGCCCGTCATCGCGCGCAAGACCGTGCCCGTCCTGCCCGACGACACCGCCGAGACGCTCCATGCGCGCATCCAGGAAGCCGAGCACCTTCTCTATCCGCAGGTGATCGGCGAACTCGCCCGCCGTGCGCAAGCAGACCGCGCGGAGGATTGGGGAGAGTTTCACAGCGGCTGGAACGGGTGAACTGGCTCGCGCACATCGTTCTGGCCGGCTCTGACCCAGAAGACCAAATCGGCGGTGTGCTGGCAGACCTTGTGCCGATGCCGGTTGTCCGCGGGTTGTCCGCTGGACTGCGGCGCGGCGTCGCGCTGCACCTATCCATCGACGCTTTCAGCGACGCACATCCGACCGTCGAGGTGAGCGTGCGGCGAATCAGTTCGGCGGGCGTCGGCCTGCGACCAGCGGCGGCGGCCATCGCCGTGGATATGCTCTATGATCATTTGCTAGCTCGTGATTGGGTCACACACGGACCTCGGGAGACTGGGCTGACAGCTTTCGCGCGTCATTTCTACACGCTGTCCTGTGCTCGGCTGGATACCGTGCCGCCAACCGCCCGCCGTGTGCTCGCGGGGATGGCGTTGCAGGATTGGCTCGGCTCCTACCGTGAACTTGACCAGATCGGCCACGCGCTCGAACGCATCCGCCGGCGGTTGTCGCCACGGGCGGCGGAGCTGTGCCCACTGGCGGCGGCGGTGGACGTTTTCCGCGCGCAGTCGGCGGCGTTCGAGGAAGATTTCGCGCAATTCTGGCCGGACGTGACGGCCCACGCCGAACGTGCCCGCGCCGCCGCAAAAACCGATCTTTGAAGTGGAGGCCGGCGCGTCGGCGGACTACAATCGAGCGCGTTCCCCGGCATGTCCACGTTCCGCCTCTTCGACCTCAACGACGCCCAGCGCGCCGCCGTCCAGCAAACCGAGGGACCTGTGCTCATCCTCGCGGGCGCAGGCACGGGGAAAACGCGCGTCATCACCGCGCGCGTTGCCTACCTCGTGGCGCAGGGGGTGAGCGCGTCGAAGATCCTCGCCGTCACCTTCACCAACAAAGCCGCCGCCGAGATGCGCGAGCGCGCCGTCGGGTTGTTGCAGGACGACGCCGTGGCGAAAAAGCTGACCGTATCCACCTTCCACGCGCTGTGCGTGCGCATCCTGCGCGGCGACATCGAGCGGCTCGGCTGGAAGACGAACTTTTCTATCTACGACCAAGGCGACTGCCTCGGGATGATCCGCGCGATCATCACGCGCACCGCCGCGAAGGACGAGAAGCTCGACCCTAACGCCGCGCAGGCGCTCATTTCCAAGCTCAAGAACGACGAGCGCATCGCCGTTGGCGGCGTGCCGCGCGAGGACACGCTCATCGGCGCGGTCTACCTGCGCTACCAAGCCGAACTCAAGCGCATGAACGCCGTCGATTTCGACGACCTCTTGCTGCTCGCTGTCCGGGTCCTGCGCGAGCATCCGGAAGCCCGCGCGAAGTGGCGCGACCGCTTCCACTATCTCATGGTGGATGAATTCCAAGACACGAACCGTCTCCAACTTGACCTCGTCTCGCTGCTCGCCCACGGCCAGCCGCCGAACGTCTGCGTGGTCGGCGACGACGATCAGTCCATCTACGGTTGGCGCGGAGCGGAAGTCTCTAACATCCTGGAGTTCGAGCGCCATTTTCCTGGCCCGAAGGTCATCAAGTTAGAGCAAAACTACCGTTCCACGAACGCGATCCTGCACACGGCAAACTCGCTCATCAAAAACAACCCTCGCCGCCGCCCGAAAACACTCTGGAGCGAACACGGTGCGGGCGACAAGGTCCGCGTTGTCCCCGCGCCGACGGAGGGCGAGGAGACTGCCTACGTCATCGGCGAGATGCACCGGATGCGCTCGGCCGCCGAGGCGCGTTCGTGGGATGATTTCGCCATCCTCTACCGCATGAACGCGCAGTCGAAGGCGTTCGAGTTGGCGATGCGCGAGGCCAACATTCCGTACCGCATCGTCGGTGGTCAGAGCATCTTCGACAAACGCGAGGTCAAGGACCTGCTCGCCTACATCGGCTGCCTGCTCAACACGGACGACGATCAGGCGCTTCTGCGCATCATCAACCTGCCTCCGCGTGGATTGGGCGACACGGTGGTCGAGCGTGCGCTGGATTATTCTCGCATCCACAAGATGAGTCTGTGGAAGGCAATCAACGAGGAAGATTTTCTTGAGACGATCAGCACAAAGGCACGTGGGGCATTCCGGTCGTTCGGCGAAATGTTAGACCGCTTCGAGTCGCGGATGCTGGAGCCATTCGCCGACCACGCCAAGGTCACCGGCGCGCTGCTGGACGAAATCGGCTTCTACACCGAACTGCGCCGCACCTGTAAGACAGAGGGCGAGGCCACCGCGCGCGAGATCAACGTGCGCGACCTCCTGCGCGACCTGGAACGCTACCAGCAGCGCCAACCCGACGGCGGGTTACGCGGGTTCGTGGACCGCGTGGCGCTCGACCGCGACCGTCAGCAAAAGAAGAAAGAGGAACGCGAAGAAGCCACCCCACAAGTGACACTCATCACGCTGCACGCGGCGAAGGGCTTGGAGTTCCCGTTCGTGTTCCTCGTGGGAGTGGAGGAGGGGACGCTCCCACACGAACGTTCGCGCGTGGAAGGCACCGTCGATGAAGAACGCCGGCTGCTCTACGTCGGTATTACCCGCGCGCGACAGCGGCTGACGATTTCTTACTGCGTCAACCGCACGAAGTACGGCAGCGCCGTATCGTGTGCACCGAGTACCTTTTTCAAGGAACTCTCTCCGGCACACCTGGAGATGGTCAACATCGCTCAGGTGCTCAACGCGCCCGCCGCCGAGAGCAGCGCACGCAGTCATTTCGCGAAGATGCGCGAGGCGGCGAAAGGGCGAGCTTAGCCGTCGAGGCCGTCGACACCGCTCATTGGCCGGCGATTTCTCACCACTTCCGCTGCCAGGAGCCCGGCGGTCTCGGTGGGGGATCAGGCTAATCCACGACGCGGCCGAGTGTGCGTTTGATCCGGTGCGAGAGCCAGGCAATGCTGCCGCGGCTGATCCATTGCCACCACCGGACGTTCCCGGCGGCCAGGACCATCAAACCGAGGAAAACGAGGGGAAGCCACCAGGCCGTCTGCGGTTGGATGATCGCCGCCAGCAGCGACAGCGCACTCAAGGATGCCAGGAAGACCAGACCGACGCATTGATAGACCACAAACCAGCGTTTCACCCTGAACTGTCCGCGCAGGATGACATGACCTCCGGTGACCTAGAAGGCACCCGAGAACACAGGCGCGTAGTGGTTGCCGAAAAAGGGAATGTCGCGCGATAGCACCACGCCGTCATCCCGGAACTCCCCGTGCATTGACTGCTTGAACAGGCCAGCTTGTTCGGTGCCCGCGCACAGGCGAGCGATAGATTCCGGCAGGGAGTAGAGGCTGGGAAACTCCGCCTTAGACGCAGGAAAAGGAAGCTCGCTAGCTCCCTGAGGTCTATTCTTCCGAACCGCTTCATTCCTCCGATCCCGCCCAGAACTTTTCCGCCGCTGTCGCCCACGAACGGCTTTCCACCGCGCGTCGCGCCGCCTCGCTCACCCTTGCGCGCAACGCCGGGTCGCGCGCGAGCCGGTCGATGGCGGCGGCCACATTTTCGGCGTCGAGGCCGCGGGTGACGAAGCCGGTGACACCGTTTTCCACGAGTTCCTGCGGCCCCTTCTGATCCGATACAATCACGGGTAATCCACTCGCCTGCGCCTCGATGACGACGTTGCCGAACGTGTCCGACACACTCGGAAACACGAACGCGTCCGCCGAGGCAAACGCCACCGCTAGCGCCTCGCCGCTCAGGTAGCCAGTGAAGATCGCGTCCGGGATCAGTTTTTCCATCGTCTTCGCGTAGATGCCGTGGCCTACGATGGCCGCACGCACGGGCAACCCGGCGGCGCGGGCGAGGTCGTGCGCGGCGGCGAACACGTCGAGATTTTTTTCTACCGACACCCGCCCGACGTAGAGCAAGATAAACTCCCCCGGCCGCGCGCCACGCGAAGTCCAAAACGCCGGGTCGCGCCGTGTCGGGTGATATAGTTTTGTATCCAACCCGCGCGGCAGGATGCGGATGCGTTCACCGTCGATGCCGCGTTCCATCCAGTTGCGGCGGTACTCCTCGCTGTTGACGTACATCAGGTCGAGTTGCCCGTAGAACCAGTGCATGTACCGCCAAGCGAGCGACTCCATGAAATGGTCGTCGGTCAAAATCTGCACGTACTGCGGGAAATCTGTGTGGTAGATGCCGACCGTACGCAGGTGAAGCATCTTGGCGGCCATCATCGCCGTAATGCCGATGGGTCCGGGCGTGGAGATAACGACTTCCGTGAATCCCTCGCGCTGGATGTAGTCCAGCATTTCTAGCATCGGCGGGAAGGTCAGCTTTTGGAGTTCGTACTCGGGGATCTCGAACTCGCCGATGGGCGGGAAGTTCTTGATCGGGATGCCGGCGATGTCGATGAGCGTACGCGAGGTGACAACGGTCAGGTCGTGCCCGGCGGCGCGCACGGCGGCGGTCATTTTCTGGATGGTGGTAGCGACGCCGTTGACATCCTCCAACGTGTCGGTGAACCACGCGCGTTTCGTGTTGCGCAGTGCTGGCGGCAAGCTCCCGCTGATCTCCTGGCTCCACGCGCGCAGACGCTGACGGTCGGGCGACTGGCTCTTGAAGGCGTAGAGATACGGACTCAGCATCAACGCGATGGGCGCGATGGCGCTGAGAGCCTGGAGACCTTCCATCATGTTGCCGCCGGAGAGTTGCGCGACGAACTTCGTGAAGAACCGGAAGGCGAGCTGGTTGGCGAAAAGGTTGGCGATGAGGAAGGCGCGCCGCTCCGGTTCGGCGACGCCAGCGGTCTGGCGCGCGAGCGCGGCTTTGACGGTGGGTTGCGAGAAGTAGCGGTTGAGTTCGTTCCAGAGCGAGACGTTCGCGGGCTTCGCCAGCTCGAAGATCTTGCCTGACAAGATGCCCTGCGCGAGGAAGCCGAGTTTCTCGGTGAAGGTGAACTCCGTCGGGTTCTCACCTTCCATGAAGCGCGCGAACATCTTCTCCAACAGCGCGGGCGTCTCGCCGGCAGGTTTTCCATGTTTGGGTCGACGGAAGAAGCGGTCCTGCGCGAAGGCGTAGGCTGTCTGGTAGAGGCTGTGCGAGAGCACGAGCGGGGTGCCACCGCGGCCGGCGGGCGTCGTGCGGCCGGCGCGGAGGTGCGCGAAGAAGTCCGCTGCGTCGCGGCCGGCGGGCGTCTCGGTGTAAGTCTGGCCGGCGAACATGCCTCCCTTGTCGTCGCTGCCGCCGGTGAGGATTTTCTTCCACGGCTCGGGGTGCGTCGGCACGAGGCCGTGGCGCGCGGCCATGTCGTCAATGCGCGCAGGCGTGAGGGTGGCGAGCAGGTGACGCAGGGTGACGTTGAGCAAGTCGTCACGCAGGCCGTTGATCCCCTCAAACGTACGAAAGAGGAGGATCAGTTTTTCGATGTGTGCGCAGTCAAGTTTCTCGTTGAGGCGGTGAAGCGGGTGGGCGACGGCGTGCGGCAGGTCTTGTGCGGCGAGGTAGCTCTGAAGGTCAAAGATGTTCTCGCGCAAGCCTACAATGTCGCGGTGCTGAGCCTCAGTGAGATTCCAGACGAGAAGGTGGATTTTACAGCGGTCGTCGGGGAAGGTAGTGGTGACCTCCTCGCTTAGGAAGACGCCCGGCAAGTCAGCGATCTCTAGGCAGCCGTCAAGCGTGTTGTGGTCGGTGAGCGTCACCAAATCCATACCCTGCCCGCGCAGCCTGGCGTGCAGGGCGCGCGGCTCCGAGTAGCTGTCTGGAAAGTCGAAGCGCCGGAACAGCCAGTCCGCCGAGCGGTCGCTGTAGCGGGAATGAAGGTGGAGGTCGGCCTTCATGGTCGCACTTGCTTAGGTTCGCCAGATTGCTTCGAGAGCTTCAACCAAATTCTTTCGACAAAATTGTCGTACGTCACTACCTCTCGCCGGGTGGCTTCCTCGCGGGCGAAACGCAAGATTTGGTGCCAGACGCGGGCATGTTGGTAGTCGGGAGGATGCAAGCCGAGACGTAAAAGCCGCGCTCGACGCAGCCGGCGGCGCAGCGAGGCATTCCACAGCAGGCTGCACTCGCGCCGCCACCAATTGCGACAACTGTAAACGAGCGACTGAGACCACAGGCGGTCCTGCGTGGCGTCGTAGTGGTGCCAAGCCAACAACACCACGCGTGTCAGGAGAGTTGTGTAAAGAAAACCTGCTCTTTGCACCGCCCGGGCCGCAGCACTACCCAACAGCCAAGCCGGCGCGATGAAGCCGCGCGGTGTCGGCGCATCTAGCTTCGAGAACTCTTCCCTCGCGCGGGCGAGCAGCGCGCCGGCTTCCTCCTCCGATAAATCATAGAACTCACCTTCACCCATCGTGTAGACGCTAGTGACCCAACGCTGCCGCGCCGTCTCGTCGCCACGCGGCGTGCGCTGATGGTGGTAGCCATGGATCACAACCTCGTGCCCAGCCTTTGCTAGACCTTCCACCCAGTGGCAGAAGCCGGCGTCTTCTAACATGTGGCCGCGGTGATGGTGGTTGGGAATGACCAATAATGAAGTTTTCGTCACGCCGACCTCCGCCAACTCGCGCAGCATCGCCGTGAACACCTCGCGCGTCCGCGGACTCACGTCGTGCAGCGACACCACCAGCGCGCTCACGACTTTGCCTCCCTGCGCCGGATCGTCACCGGCCGCAGCCGCCACCAGCCGGCGAAGAACGCCGCCAGCCCTGCCACGGTCGCACACCCCATCGCAAACACGTCGCCGTGCCGCGTGTAGAACGTCAGCGCCCCGCCTGCCGGCACGTCCACGACGCCAGCGAGGATGCCTTGACCGAAGACCGTCTTGCCGTCGGGCAACAGGATCGTCTGCGGTGTGATCAGGCCGTCGCGGTCGATGAACGCGGTCACGCCCGTGTTCGCGCAACGCACCAGCGGGCGGCGGTTTTCCACCGTGCGAAAAACCGCCTCGTGCAGGTGCTGAACGCTGGCGGCGGTGTGTTGGAACCATGCGTCGTTGGTGACGTTGACAAGGAGTTGCGCGCCGCCGAGCACGGGACGACGCGCGAGTTCGCCGATGGTATCCTCGAAGCAAATCAAGGGGGCGACGCGCACCGCGGGGTTCACCGTCTCGAACACCGCCGGATCACTCCCGAATGCGAAGTCCGCCGGCACTTGGTCGCCCACGATCCACGCCAGTGGCGGGAACTCTTTGCGGTATGGCACGTATTCGCCGTAGGGCACGAGGTGAATCTTGCGATAAATCTGGACGTGCTCACGGCCGGGCGCGACCATCATCGCGGCGTTGTAGTCGGCCTGCGCATGGCCGTCGGGGCCGAAGTCATAGTCCAACGTGCCGAAAAGGAGGTTGCACCCGCCGGCGCGGACCACCTTACCGACATCCTCCATCGTCTGGCCGCGTGAGTCGAACATCCCGTACGGCGTCGCCGCCTCAGGCCAGAGGAGGAGTTGCGGGTGGGTGGCGAGGGCGGTGGCGGAGAGTTCGTCGTAGGTCTGGACGATGCGGTCGGCCCGCTCGGCGTTCCATTTTTCATCCTGTGGGATGCCGGCCTGGATCGCCGCCACGCGCAGCGGCGTGTTGGCCCCGGGTTGGGTTTGCTCGGCGCGCGAACTCCGCAGCGCGCGAATGCCGAAGGCAAAGACCAACATCAGCGCGGCAACGGTCAGCGTGAAGTCAAAGTGCGGCCGGACCCGGTGCGCGCGCACTTCCAGTACGAAGCGGGTAACCGTCGCCACGACGATGACATTGACGAACGCCGCCAGAAACGACAGCCCGCCGACCCCCGTATACTCGGCGATCTGGATGAAGGGGAGATTTGCATGCAGGGCGATCCCGAGATCGTTCCAGCCGAAGCCCGAGAACAGCCAGCCGCGCACCCATTCCAGCCCGACCCACGCCGCCGCGGCGAGGAAGGCGAACCACAGGTTCCAGCGCGAGCGCAGCAGGCGCGACCCGGAAGCAGGCGGTGGGTTCCAGACGAACAAACCACCGGCTCTCTTGGGCGTCGGGTCACGGAGAGCGGATGCGGCTGATGTCGTCGGGATCGGTCCCGGCGAGGCGAGCGCACCGATGAACACGCTCCACACCGCCGGATAACAGGCCATGTACGGCCCGAGGATGAACCAGCCGGGCACCGTCACCGTGGTTAGCCAACAGAACGCGCCCCAGATGTAGACCAGCCCGCACACGTACCCGAGCAAGAAGCATCGTGCCGCCCGCCGTTGCCGCCAGCGGGCGAGCCGCGACCGCCACATCCAGCCGGATGGTTCAGCGGGTGGAAGCGGCTGCGGGGTGAACCACACGGCCGCCACCAGTGGAGTCAACGCCAGCCAGCAGAGCCATGCTTGATCCCAAGGCGCGAGGCAGAACACTAATCCCACCCCGCTCGCCAACGCCGCCAGCCAGGGCCACGCGGCGAGCCAGCGGCGTTCCCCGCGGTGGGCTCCGGCGACAGACGTGAGGGTGGGGGAAACGTCGGCGGCAGTCATGGGTTGCAACGATGATAGCGGAACGCACCGAGTCCGACAACCCGCGCCGATCTTCAGGAAACCACCAGCGAGGCAGCCAACGTGCTAAGGAAGGTCGATAACCCTGTGAATAACGCCACCCCGTCCCCATGAAACCCGCCACTTTCCGCAGCGCCACCCGTACAGTGGGCAAGATGTTTTTCGGTTTCCTTCTGCTGGTCTTGGCGGTGGCGGCCGGGTTCGGGGGAACGGCCCTCATTGTTTATCATCAGCTCGGTGGCAGCCGGTCGGCCGAGTCGCGCATCGCTGAGCGTGCCCGACCGGAGCGCAAGGAAGCTGCCCGCCCCGTGACGCCTGTGGTCGGGAATGACAACGCCTCTTCCCAGACGCGCCCCGTGGTGGCCATGCCGTCTGACGTGCCGGCGTACACCTACGCGGACAACAATAATGGACAACCGAGTTTGCCGGACAAACGCCATAAGCCGGTTGACAGCGTTCCAGCCGCGCTCGATACGCCGACCACCGAACCAACCGCTACGGACAACCTGAATGATCCCGAGAGTCACTACATCGTGGATTCACGCACGGGTCGTGTGGTAGGCATCGACGGCACCGCTGGCGCACGGCGTGAAGCCGCAGAAGAACAGCGCCGTTTGGATGCCGCGCCACGGGCCGTTGCCGTGCAGACGCCCGAGCCGGAAGTACGTGTCGCTTCCGCGGTAACGGAAGAAGGGCAACCTGTCTACCACGACGCAACGTCAACGAACGCTAACGTGTCGCTGGGATCACAGTCTGTGCCTGTTCGCCGGGCGATGCCGGTGACAGCCGACGCGACAACGGAGCCGAACCGCTTTAACGTTGCGGAGTACTTGGCTGACGACCAGAACCGGATGTCTCTTCGGGCGCAGCCTGCTTATCCCACCGGCACAAGAGTGGCACGCGCCGCTCGCATGTTCCGTTTACCCGACGGCACACAGGTGTCAGTATCGAACTGAGCTTTTTTCCTGTTCTGGAAAATAAAAAACCCGGACGGCTCCGCCCGGGTTTGCTTTTCGCAAGGTCACCACTAGGTCAGTTACTGCGCACGTAAGGCGCCCAGAAAGACGAATCACAAACGTCGATCAGACTATCCCAGGTTTTGCTCGGGACGGGCGGCAGGGTGCCCAACAGTTGATCGCCGTAAGCGTCGCCGAAGATGCTCGTGCCGTCGCTGTAAAGCCGGGTGCCTGGTTTGGTGTACAACTTCCACGCCGCGACGGGGATGGTCACGTTGGCGGCCTTATTAAATTCGAGTGCGTATTGGTCCATCGCTCCGTCGATCAGACGCAGATCGGTGCGGACTGATACACCCTGCGAGCGCTTGCGGGAGCGCAGGAAGCCAGGGACGGCAATCGCCGCCAAGAGGGCGATGATGGCCACCACGATCATGATTTCAACGAGGGTAAAACCTCGTTTACGGGAAGTGCGATAGATGAGGATGGAAGGTTTCATGGTGAACGGAACTCACCGCGACGGATGATGCTTGATGATGAATGAGAGACGGCCTACGCCAGGCGTAAGCCCCCAGCGTCCTCCAAGAGCAGGACTGATACCCCCATGAGGCGAAAAAAGAGACCCATCAGATAATTGCCGGCTTCATCAGGACCCAGTCGCTCAGCCTTCGCCGGACCGTTTTAGCTGCATCGCCAGTTCGCACTCGTGTTCGGCGTCCGCCGTGCGACCCTGCCGCTCGAACACCTCGCCGAGCAAGAGATGCTGACGCAGGCTGTCGGGCTGCCGCCGCACGGCAGCCTGCTGCCAGGCGAGTGCCTCGTCGAGGCGGGCATGTTCCAGGCAGAGCGTGGTGGCCGCCGTGGGGACGGTGACATCGCGCACGTCGAGAAGCATCGTCTGTTTCCACACGGCAAGCGCGTCGTCCGTGCGGCCAGCGGCGGCGAGGAGTTGCCCGACGGCAAGGTGGGAGGGCAGATGCCACCAGTGCGTATCGGCGAAGTGGGAGGCCATTGCGAGCGCCGTGGCGGGATCGTCGGCTTGCTTGCGGTCGGCCATGGCGATACTGATCAGTTCCCAGGACTCGGGAAAGCGTTGGGCCGCGCGTTGGAGCAGGTCGTGCCGGAGTTGAGCCCAGGCAGGATCACCGTGGGCTTCGAGGTGGTCGAGTTTGAGCACGGTGGCGGCGAACTCGCTCGGGCCGCCGCGCCCATCGTGGGAGGCGATCAAGTCGGCGGCGATGCGCTTGAAGGCGGCGCGGGCTTCGTCCACCCGGCCGGCTCGCATCTGGATGGTGGCGAAGTTGACCCGGGTAGAATAAAGGTGCGGGTAGCGCGCGACCAAATCCTCCAGCAACGCGGCGGCGGCCGTCAGGTTGCCACGGTTGCTGTAGGTGAGGGCAAGCCCCTCGCGCACCCGCGGAGTGTCGCCTCCATCGCGGATCGTCTGTCGGTAGAAGGTCAATCCATCTGCCCAGTCGTGGGCGCGCAGCCAAGTCCGGCCGCCGAGCGCCGCGATGGCCACGGCGACCGCGACCACCGCAGTCTGTGGACGGGCGAAGGCGGTGAGAAGCCGCGACCAAGGCATGTCGATAGCGACACCAGCCAGGAACAGCAGGAAGCCGATGCTTGGCAGGTACAACCAGTGCTCCGCCACGCTGGCGTTGAGCAGGAACAAGTTGGAGACGGGTAGAAAACCGCAGAGGAACCACGCCGCTCCAGCCCGGCGCAGCGTGCGCCCACGGCCTCCCAGGCAGGCTCCGGCCACGAACGCCGCGAGCGTGAGCACGCCGATTACTGCCAGCGCGTTGTAGTACGCCGGGTCTGCCGGGTTCTCCAATCCCGGCGCGGCGAACACCTGACGCTCCATAAACAATGCGTCGGGGAAAATCATCAGCCGGCTGTAATCCCCGAGTGCGCGGAGCATGAGGACCACCCGGGGCGGCATCGGAGGATAGGGCGGGGGAGAGGGATGAGGAGGCGGCAGTTGGCGCAAGCCCACGTAGCAAACGAGCACGGCCAATCCCAAGCCGAGAACGACCAGCTTGGTGCGCCAGGCGGCGCGTTGAGTAGTGACGGGAAAGGGGCGCAACGCAAACAGCCAACCGACGAAGAGCACGAGCCAGATGAAAGCGATTTCCTTCGAGCACAGACCCAACAGTAGGCTGACGAGCCCTCCGACGACCCAACCGAGACGCGCCGCCGGGCGGGACGCATCCAGAGCGCGTTCGCAGGCCAGCCAGGCCGTCAGGCAGAAAGCCATGGCCAAGCTGTCGGCGCGGCCCGAAACGTACGCGACCGCCGCGCTGTGGACCGGGTGCAGCGCCCACAACAGCGCAAGCCCCAGTGCCCCCTGGTCCATCGCCGGTCGCAGAGTGGTGGCCGCAGGGATCAGGACAGGCAACGCACGGCGCAAAAGCAAGAACAATAGGTATCCATTACAAGCCTGGATGAGGAAGTTCGTCAGGTGGTAGCCGAACGGTTCGAGACTCCAGCACCAATAATCAAAGATGTACGTCAGCGTCTGCGTGGGTCGGTAAAAGTTGGATGCGTCGCCGAAAAGATTGTGCCGAAACACTTCCAAAATGAACCGCGGGCTGCGGTTGAGCGGATTGGTTTGCGCCAAGTAGGTGTCATCCCAGAAGAACTGTCCACCCAGCGCTGGCGCGTAAGCCAGCAGCACCACACCTAGGAACAGAAGCCAAGCCATGGATGGGCGGCACAAAGCGAAGACCCGCGGCGACTGGGCCAGTGCGGTGGTTGGCGCTGGTGTCATCGCCGAAATTGGCACGAGGAGCGGTTCGGGATGAGCGAGTTCGGTAGGCATGGCGGGCAGGATAGAAGGGCGAAGATGCCAACAAGGGCAGCGTCCTCTGCATAGGATGCAGGTTTCTTGCCAGCAGGAACCTCTGACCGACAAAACCAATAAATTCCTATGCCTCACGTCTCTACTACCGGAACGCCCCAGCGAACTGTGCCGGCCCAAAAAAAGAGGACACCCCCCTGGTCCGAAAACCAGGAGGGTGAACAAGGTTGGCGACTTGCGCCAGCGACTTCGCCGGAAGGGATTTACTGGTAGTAAGCGCCCCAGAACGACGAGCCGTTCGGGATCACGTCCGAGAACGAGCCTTCCGTGCCGGTGTCGATCTTGACGCCAGAGTCGAAGGTGGTGACCGTGTACACGCCACCGAGGATGTCGAACAGCGTGCCGGTGCCCGCCTGGTTGTACAAGCGGCTGGCAGGCTTGAAGAAGCCCTTCAGCATCGAAGGGGCGACCGTGGCACCCCCCTTCATGTTGTTTTCGATGGAGTACTGGTCGATGGCACCGTCGATGATACGAGCGTCATTGAGGATCGCCGTGGCCTGCGAGCGCTTGCGGGAGCGCAGGAAGCCAGGGACGGCAATCGCCGCCAAGAGGGCGATGATGGCCACCACGATCATGATTTCAACGAGGGTAAAACCCCCGCGGGACTTGCGGATGTTCTGCAACATAGTGTGTCTGTGTGTGTTGGATGAGTTATGGTTGTAGTGCGGTGAAGCGCGGCGTTAGGATCGAACAAACGCCTGCGGTTCGGCAGACTGTTTAGCAGCCCCGATGCCAACCAACCGGTAACTATCACGCATTTCTGTCCGACGCGGTGCGTCATGGAAGGGCGGCAGGTAACAGTTTTCTCTGTAAATTGAGCCCTTTCGGAACACGGAGAATTTTTCTCATCTTGGCAACGTCGGACTACAAATCGCCGACGCAGGAGAGGGTTCGCACCGCCCAGCACGGCAGGAAATTTTTCATAAATGCGAGCATCTTGCCATGCTTGAGAGCCTTATGGGCATCCTCTTGCGTTGACGAAAATCGCGCCGGCTGCCGGTGTCAGCATGGGGACTGCTAGAGAGGATGTTCGCATGATTGCCAAGCCTGTTTCCTCGACCGCGCTGGGTCGCCGCCAACCGCCATTGGCTGTTTTGGTCTTCGCAGGCACACTGCTCATCCGCGTGGGCGTGTTGTTCCTGGCTTCAGAGTCGGCCAGCATCCGGCCGGAACACGGCGACATGAAGTTCTACAGTGATTGGGCGCAGCGCATCGCCGCCGGGGTCTGGACCGACCACCAAGCGTTTTACGGTCTGCCGGGATATGCGTACTGGTTGGCGCTGATCTACCGGGTCTTGGGTGTGCAGCCTTTCTTGGTCTCGCTGTTTCAACAGGCGCTCGAAGCGGGCACGGCGACGCTGCTGTTTTGTCTCGGGATGCTCGCCTTCGTGCGGCCGGAGCGCGCGGCTGACCCGGCGGAACGCCGGCGCGGCTGGCTGGTAGGCGGGCTGGCGGCGGCGGGTTGGACGTTTTGCACGCCTGCGCAGGCGTACTCGATGGCGCTGATGCCCACGGCGTATTTGATCACGGTGTTCTGGCTCGTCGTGTGGTGGGTCTTGCGTGACCGCGGGGAACGCCGCCGGCCGCGGACGCTGGCGTTCCTCGGGCTGGGCCTAGTGATGGGCATCGTGGCGATGATGGTCGCCAATATCCTCTTCCTCGTGCCCTTCGTGCTGGCGGCGATCTGCCTGCGCGCGGATTGGCAGCCGTTTCTATGGCGGGCGAGGGCGGGGTCGGCGGCGCTGCTGGTCGGCGGCGTGCTGGTGGGTGCTTCGCCATGTGCATTGCACAACTACCTCGCAGCCGGCGAACCCGTGTTCCTGTCCGCGCACAGCGGCATCAATTTCTACATCGGCAACAATCCGAGTGCCAACGGCTACCCGCGCATTCCCCCGCCGATGCACGCCGACCAGGCCGGAATGCTCAACGACTCGATCTTCTGGGCCGAGCGCCTGGAAGGCCATCCGCTCAAACGCGTGGAGGTGTCAGCGTTCTGGACGGCGCGAGCGCACAAGTTTATCAGCGAACACCCGGGCCCGTGGACCCGGCTGCTGGGCATCAAGCTGGCGAACTTCTGGAACGCTTATCCGTACGATGACATCAGCATCCTCCTGCCCATGCAGGACGACGGTGAACTCCTGCCCGGCGTAACGTTCGGCATGGCGGCGATGTTTGGATTGCCCGGGCTGTTGCTCGGCGTCTGGCGGCGTCCGCGTTCACGCTGGGTAGCGGCGGCTGTCGGGCTGCACATGGCGTCGTTGATGACCGTGTTTATCACCGAACGTTACCGTCTGGCCGCCGCTCCGGGGCTGCTGCTTTTCGGCGCGTTCGGGCTGGTGGAGGCCGGCGGCGCGCTGGTGGCGCTCGCGCGTGCTCGGTCGGTGACCGTACCGGCGGGGCGGTCCGCCGTGGGCACGATGGGATTGTACGCCGCCCTGCTCATCGCGGCGACGCTGGCCACACACCGGCCGGTTGGGGTGGACCTCCTGGATCACGACGTTTACCTGCGGGCGCTGGCCGACATCGACGAAGGCCGTTATGACAGTGCGCTCGGCAGGCTCCAGGCCGTGCTCCACGACATTCCCAACAACGCCGAAGCTTATTTCGCTGCTGGCAATGCTTGGATGGGCAAGGAGGATTTCAACCGCGCCGCCGCCTGCTACCGGCGCACACTCGAACTTGACCCACGCCACCACCGCGCGTTCAACAACCTGGGCGTCATTGCCTACCAGAAGAAACGCTACGAGGCTGCCGAGGAGTTTCTGAGTGCCTCGGTGGCGATCTACGCCGACGCCAAGACGGACTGCCTTCTCGCCCGCACGCGCCGCGGACTCGGCAACCGCGAGGGCGCGCTCGCCGCCGCCAACGAGGCCGTGCGCCTGCGGCCCGACCAGCCGGAATACCGCCAACTGCGCGACGAACTCGCCGCGCCCATCTCTGACCCCGCGCTCGGTACCGCCAGCGCTGCGACCGCCGCCCTGCCCATCCCATGAACGACCTGAAACTCGCCCCTGCCACCCCGTTGCCTGCCGCCGCTGGCCGTGCGGGAATGGCTGGCCGCACGTCCGGCCGCCTCCTGGCCGGTTGGTGGCGGCCGGAAATTTTGCTGATGCTGGCGATCTTCGCCGGCGGGTGCTTCCTGCGCCTGATCCACTGGGCGGCGTGGCAGCGGGTCGGCTTCGACGAGGCGTACTACGGGCACTATCTGCACCAGTTGACGAAGCTGGGGCTCGGCGGCTACCCCGACATCGTCGACGCCTACAAGGACTACCAGAAAACGCTGGTCGGCTCCGTGCTACCGCCGACGCGTTTCCTCTACATCTTCTTCGCGTACGGGTGGTACGAGGCGTTCGGCGGGGGGTGGGTGGAATGCTTCCACGCCGTGTCGCGGACCTTCAGCGTCGGGACGCTGGCACTCTCGGGGCTTTTCGCGTGGCGGCTGCTGCCGGATCGGCGGATGGCGTTGGGGGCGTTCGCGCTCATGGCGTTCTCACCGTTGCAGATCCACATGGCGCAGCACGCGTTGGTGGATGGGTTCTTCGAGCTCTGGGCGCTCGGCACGCTGTGGGCGTTGTGGGAGTGCCTGCGCCACCCCGGGCACCGCGGCTGGCTGGCGGCGTACACGGCGGGACTGGCGTTGATGGTCCTGACGAAGGAGAACGCGTTCTTCGTGTGGGTGGCTGTCGTGGCGCTGCTCGCGGGCAATCGCTGGATGGGCTTCGGCGTGGTGACCCGTCTGCTGTGGTGGATGACGCTCGTTGGTCCGCTCCTGGGGGTGACGGTGCTCGTCTACCTGGCCGGTGGCTTGCGTGAATTGATCGAGGTGTACCGCCTCGGCGTACCCAAGAACCTGACGCTGCCC
>CAXTQD010000047.1:19589-22365 GCA_964246175.1 uncultured Chthoniobacterales bacterium
GACCGGCGACGGTCCGTGGTACCGCTACCTGCTCGACCTGTTGACGGTCAGCCCGCTGGTGTTCCTGCTGGCGGTGGGCGCGGCGCTCGGCTTGCGCGCCGCCCCGGAACCCGCCGCTGGCGAGCGGCGCGACGACCGGCCGCTGCTCTTCCTGCTGGGCTTCGTCGTGGCGAGCTACGCGTTGATGTGCAACGTCCGGTACGGCATGAACCTGCGCTACGCGACGATCTGGGACCTGCCGTTGCGCGCGCTGGCAATGGCACAGGTCGGGCTCTTGGCGGCACGTCTGCGGCCGGAGCATCGTGCGCGCACGATGGCGCTGGCAGTGTTAGGTTTGTGCGCGTTCGACGTGTGCCAGTATTACCGGCTGGCCGTGCAGTACCCGCTCTACGAACTGGTGCCCGCCGATCTCTTGCAGGCGCTGCACATCCTCAAGGCTTGAGGACAGGTGGTGGGCGATGTGACGGGATTGTCACAAACGGCTTTTCGACGGTCAGCCGGTGACGGGGTAAACAGGCGTTCCCCGACGCCATTCTGCCTCCGATACCGTCGACCTTCCGACTTCTCCCTCCACGCCTCGTCGTCACCGCCGTCTGCTCGCTCGCGGGCGTGGCCGCTGCCTCCGCCCAGTTCAGCCCGGGCGGCGGCGGCAGTGACAAGACGATGATCACCACGGCGACGTCCACCGCCCGGACGCTCGCCTCGGGTACGGGGACGATCACGAGCACCGGCTCGATCAACGTCTCCGGCCCCAGCGTCTCGCTGACCCTGAGTGGCACCAACCCCACGCTCTACAACTACGGCTCGATCTACAACACCAACGCCAACGCGACGGGCAGCAACACCACCCGTGCCCTGCGTGCCGACGGCACCAACGTCGTGATCGTCAACGAGGCCGGCGGCCTGATCCAGAGCACGGGCGACGACACCGTGCGTTCCAGTACGGCGAGCACTTCGATCACGTTCACCAACTACGGCACGATCCGGGCGCTGAACACCTCGACCAACAGCCCGCAGCAGGCTGTCGACTGGAACAGCATCACCTCGGCGAACACGACCTTGGCCGCCGCCATCAGCGCGGGCAACGGCCTGTCGAGCGACGGCATCGACGCGCAGACCAACACGGGCGTGCAGGTCAACAACACCGGCACCATTGAAGGCGGCCGGCACGGCATCACGGGCGGCGGCGCGACCACCAACATCACGATGAGCGTGACCAACAACGCGGGCGGAGTCATCCGCGGCGACAATGGCTCGGGCATCAACATCGACGGGAACGCCGCCTCGGAAGTGGTGACCATTAACAACGCTGGCACCATCACCGGCAACGGCACCTCGCTGAACCCCATGTACGGCAGCACCGCCGCCGAGACCTCCCACGACGGTGACGGCGTGGATGTGGACGGCCTCGTCAATCTCACCAACACCGGCACGATTTAGTCGCTCAACGCCATCAACGACACCAGCGAGGGTGTTACGGTCGGCGGTGGCACCATCATCAACTCCGGCACGATCCTGGGCACGGTCAACGGCACCAACAACGGTACCGGCACCGGCAAGGGCATCACGGTTCTCGGCATCGACAACGCCGGCACGACCATCACCTCGATGTACGGCGACACCGTCATCACCAACAGCGGCCTGATCCGCGGCACGTCGAACTCGGGCATCACCATCGGCTACACCAACGCTCCCGGCTTCACGGTCGTGGGTGGCCATGGGTTCACCTCCACGATCAACAACCTCGCCGGCGGCACCATCGAGGGTGGCGGCACGACGATCAACGGCGCGACGGTCGCGGCGATCCAGACCGGCGTGGACAACGACACGATCAACAACGTGGGCACGATCACCGCCGACAGCAGTGGCCTCGCCATCGACATGGGCGGCGGCAACAACGTGCTCAACGTCACCGGCGGCAGTGCCCTCATCAACGGGAACGTGTCCGGCGGCACGGGAGGCACGAACTCCCTGACGATCACCCCCGGCGCAGGCAACACGTTCAGCTACTCCGGTTCCTTCTCGAACTTCACCACGGTGGGCATCGGCATCAGCCAGACAGGCGCCGACGGCAAGACGAACTTCTCCGGCGGCCGGGTGGTCCTCTCCGGAGCCAGCACCTACACGGGCACGACGACGATCTACAGCGGCGCGACCCTTGTGGCGAACACGCCGGTGGCCAGCGGCAGCGCGACGGGCACGGGCGCGGTCAGCGTCCTGGGGGCGGCATCCTGGCGGGCACGGGTAACGTGGCCGGCAACGTGACCCTCGCCAGCGGTGCGATGCTCTCGCCCGGCAACGGCGGCGTGGGCACGCTGACGCTCGGCGGCAACCTCAACGCCGTCGGTGGCTCGCAGTTCACCTACGATGTCGGCAACACCCAACTGAGCACCGACCGCCTGACGTTGGTGGGCACGTTCGCCTTCACCGGCCCGGGCCAGATGACTTTCAACATCGTCAGCAACGGCATCGGCACGGGGACGTACGACTTGATCGACTTCGGCAGCGCGAATGGGTTCAACGTGAGCAACCTGACCTTCGGTACGGTCCCGGCAGGATTCGCAGGCTCTTTCACGCTGACGGGTACTAGCTTGCTGCTCGATGTCACGGCGGTGCCGGAACCTGGCACGGTGGCCTGGGTCGGCGCGGCGTTGCTGCTGGCGGCGGGTGGTTGGATGAAGTCCCGCCGTGTCCGCGCGGCGTCGTAGCCAGCTCAACCTGATTAAAGCGGTTCTCAAGGTAATTGAGCGATAGGAAAGCCGCAGTGCTCGAACCA
>CAXTQD010000048.1:0-5692 GCA_964246175.1 uncultured Chthoniobacterales bacterium
GCCAACGCCCAAGCCACGCAGGCAACCGCGAGTGACTGGTGGTCCGGCCGGCCAAGTGCAAACCCATGCGCCAAGATCGGACTACCCGCCAGCACCAGCAAGGCGGGCACAAGCCCGGGCAGCCGCTCGCGGTTCATCCAGACTCCCACCGCCGCCGCCGCCGCCAGCCCGAGCAGGGGAGAAACCCACGCGCCCGCCAAGTCGCGCGCATCCATGCCGGGCGTGAAGATTTCCAAGGCCCCGCGCAATGTCCAAATCGCGTAGTCCAGCAAAACTGTCGTGTGCGGGCGCGTGCCGAAGGGATAGTTCTCGAAATCATGCGCGGCCACCACCCGGCCGGGATGCGCGCAGACGATTTCCACGCGGGTCATGCGTGCGTAGCAGTCCGCATCCACGAAGAACACCCGCCCAGCGTCGGCGAACACTTCCCGCCAATCCGCACATGCCGCCACGAATCCCGTCGCCAGCGCCACCGCCAACAGCAGCCAACGTCCGGCGGCGCGCCAGTGTGGAGCGAGAGAAGAATAGGCGCGCATGGTCGGGGGCAGCCCCGGCTTACCAACCCAGGTCCGCGTGCAGCGCGCCGGTCAGCTTTTCGGCCATCAACTGGTGCGTCCGCACGCTCGGGTGGTTGTTCGCACCAAGACCGTCTGCCGGCCGCTGGGTCGCAAATTCCAAGAACCACACCTTCGCTTCGCCCGCCTCGCGGCAGTCCGCGACGACCTCCTCGATCCACTGGCGCGCGTATGTCAGCGATGGCCGGCCCGGCGAGTGGTTATCCACCAACATGGAACCCAGCGCGCAGTAGATCATTGCCTCCGGTGCCTCCTTGCGCAGCCGGGCGATGAACCCGCGGTAAGCCTTCACCCAGCCGGCGCGGTCGGGCAGTTGGGACGCATAGAAATCGTTCGTGCACAGATTGATAAGTATCGCGTCGGGCGGCTGCCCATCGCCCGGCCACCGCGAACCCCGGTCGGCGGGTAGCGTGCGGTCGTAGACCTCCGGGATCGTGTTGTCCGGGTACATCTTGCGCCCCGACCATGCGATGCACTCGTAGTCCGCCCCGGCGGCGCGGGCGGCGATGGCCCCGTAGGTCCACCAGGCGTTCTCGGTGGCGGGCTCGAAAGGCTCGCCGGCGTCCGCGGCCTCGTTGCCGTAGCCGCAACTGATCGAGTCGCCGATCACGAGCAGCTTGCGCTTGGCTGCGGGCGCGGGCAGCACGGTAGCGCCTTCATCAAGCTGGAATCCGGCGAACGTCGCGTTGCCGACCGCCGCCTCGGTCGCCTTGAAGATCGTCGCGCGGTGCTCGCCCGCAGGCAATCCCGTGGCGAGCGCGTACAGGGTCGGTGCAGGCGCTGGCGGGGGGTGCCGCTCGTCGGCGTGGGCGACGGCGAGGATTTTCACCGGCACATCATCCACGGCGGCCACAAATCGGTTCGCACCCGGACCCAGGCGCACGTTGGCCGCCGTGCCGCGGAAGCGGACGGTCACCGCTGATGCCGACCACGCGCAGACTGGTTCGCGTCCGTTCGCTCGCTCGAAGCGGCCGTCGTAGTGCAGCGCGGCGTCATCTGCAGGCACCTCCACCGGCAGCGGGGCCGCGGCGACCTCGCCGCCATCCACGGGCAAGCGCGCCCAGGTCTCCGCGGCGGGGGCGCAGCCGGGCACCCAGAGCAGGGCCAGCACCAGCAAAACGGGGGCAGCACGCCAATTCATCGCCCCACTCAACCACGTTCCCGCCGCGGCGGCCAGTGACCGGCACCGCTTGGAATTGATCAACGTCCGCCGATGGGCGCGGGGGTCAGCGGGCCGGGGTCGCTGGCCAAGCTGGCGTCCCCCTCGCTGCCGGAGACTGTCCCCGTGCCGCGCGTGTCGATGGACTGGCCACCGGGCGCGCCGAGGCCGGGGCTGGCGATGTTGGCCGGGGCGGGTCCGATCGGGTCGCGCTGGTCGGCCGCATAGCCACCGCCGCCCTGCTGACAGCCCGCCGCCAGTCCGCCCAACGCCAGCGCCAGCGCCGCAAGGCTGCCCGGTCGCACAAGGTGCTTCGTGAATTTCATAGGTGATGATCGTCGTTGCAAAACCGGACGCGCTCCGTGCCTGGAAGCGTCCGTTCTACACAAACGCGACGCTTTGACAAGCTCTCGTGCAAGACCTTCCTAATAACCCGCCCGGGCCAACGCCGCGGCGACCTGTGCCTTGGCCCCCGTGGCGATGAGATCACCGTGACCGACGATCAGCCGGTCAAAATCCCACGCCATCATGCGCGCCAGCGATGCCCGGAGCGCCGCGCGGTCCTTGGCTGTCCAGCGGATCGAACGTGCCATGCCCGGGTCGTGCTTCGTGCCGACGGCAGCGCACATCAAGAGGTGCGTCCACGCCGATGCCTCCGCCCCAAAGTTGAAGATCAGGTCCGCCACGATCAGCGTGCGCGTGGGCCGGTGCAGGACGACGTGTTCCTCCATGCTCGGCACCCCGTCGAGCCGCAGAACCTCGATCTCGCCTGACCACTCGGGCTGGCTGATGAGCGGCTGCGTGGGAAAGCCCGCTGCTTCCGAAAACCCCTCGGGTGCGAGGTACACCGCCTCGGGGAACGCTTCCCGCCCGTTCTTGGCGAACGTCTCGTGCCGCAGCATGGTGTCCAGCAGCCAACGCGGCCGACCCAAGGCGTTGATTGCCGCCACGTCTTCCGGCGTGAACGGTCCGGTGGAATGAATTACGAGGTCGCCCGAGGCGAGCCGCATCACCGTGACGTTGCGCCGGAGGTCAGCGCCGAGCAGGCGCAGCGGATAAGGCAGGAACCAGAGGTTGTCGGCGAGTGGAGTCACACGAACGAATCGCAACCCGCCGCCACCCCGCGCGCCTGGAACGCGTTGCCATTGGTGCGCCAGCGGCATTGCCCCTATCGGTGGGAATGAGGGTTCGAAGCAGTCCCTAGATCCCTCCCAAGCAAGCACCTGCTACCGACGTGAGAACCTTTGACTTCGCAGGCTTTTTTGGGCACGTTGCCGCCGCTGTGAGTACCCCGCGCCCCACCTTTGATTTCGACGCCGTGATCGTCGGCGGCGGCCCCGCTGGCAGCACGGCCGGGGCGTACCTCGCACAGGCGGGTCTGCGTGTGCTCATCGTGGAGAAGGAGCGCTTCCCGCGCTTCCACATTGGCGAATCCCTGATGCCCGTCGCCAACTCGGTCCTGCGCGAGATTGGCGCGTGGGACAAGGTTGAGCGCGCGGGCTTCGTGCGCAAGTACGGCGCGGAGTTCCACGTCGGCAACCGCAGCGCGCTCCCCAGGCACGTTGAGTTTGCCCAAGGGATGGTGCCGGGTCTAGAATACACGTACCAGGTCGAGCGTTCGCGCTTCGATCTCCTCTTGCTCGAACACGCCGCCGAACTCGGCTGCACCGCTCGCCAGGAAACCCGCGTGACTGCCGTGCGCCCCATCGGCCGGGACGGCTACGAGGTGACGCTCGGGACTGCGGGCGAGACCGTGCGCTGTGCGTACCTGGTGGACGCCAGCGGACGCGACCGGCTCTTCGACAAGCCCATCGCCACCGCACCTACCAACCCCGCGTTGGACAAGCGGATCGCGCTCTACGGGCACTTCACCGGGGTCCGCCGCACCACCGGCCCGGCGGGCGGCAATATCGTCATCACGCGTCACGCGGACGGCTGGGGCTGGATCATCCCTATCGACGACGAACGCACGAGCGTCGGCGTGGTCGTGCCCACCGAACGGCTGCGCGCGTCTCGTTTGAAACCGGAGGCCGTGTTCCGGCAGGTCGTCGCGGAGTCGGAAAAGATGGGTCGTGCGATGGAAAAAGCCGAGTCGCTCGGGGCGTTCCACGCGACAGCGGACTACCACTACCGCGCGCGGCGGTTCGTCTCGCCGCGGATGGTGCTCATTGGTGATGCAGCGTGCTTCCTGGACCCGATGTTCTCGACGGGCGTGTTCCTGGCGCTCTTTTCAGCCAAGCGGGCGAGCGAGGAAATCATCCGCGCGCACCGGGACGGCGGGCGGTCGTTGTCGCTGCTCCAACGTTGGCGATACGCGCGCCAGCTCGGACGCAACGTCGCCAACCTGGAGCGGCTGGTGCTCGCCTTCTACGACAACGCGAGCTTCGCGGTGTTCATGGAGCGGCAGGCTCCGCTGCGGATGATCCCGGCGATCAACTCGCTTGTGGCCGGCTACGCCGACCCGCCATGGCGGGTGTGGTGGCGGTACTGGTTGTTCCTGCTCGTGTGCCGTTTCCAAAGGGTGCGGCCCATCGTTCCGCCGGTGGATCTCGGCCCGAAACGGCAAGAGCCGGCAGAAGCAGCCGCCATCGCCTGACCATCCGCCCGCCCGTGCCCACGAAGCTCCTCCTCGACACCGACATCGGCTCGGA
This sequence comes from uncultured Chthoniobacterales bacterium, assembly GCA_964246175.1. Classification (GTDB taxonomy): domain Bacteria; phylum Verrucomicrobiota; class Verrucomicrobiia; order Chthoniobacterales; family SZAS-18; genus CAHJWO01. The sequence goes on from CAXTQD010000048.1 coordinate 4,386, forward strand.
CATTGACGATGCCCTGTGCTTGGCCTACCTCCTGGCCAACCCGGCGTGCGATCTGTTGGGCATCACGACCGTGACCGGCAACACGGTCGAGCGTGCCCGGTTTGCCTCCGCGCTCTGCCGCGTCGCGAGCCGGCACGTGCCGATTTACCCGGGCCGCCGGCTGCCATTGCTCGTCGCCGAACAGCAGCCCCACGTTCAGCAGGCCGGGGCGCTTGCCCGTTGGGCGCACGACACCGACTTTCCGCGGGGTGAGGCAGCGGAATTCCTGCGACGCACGATTCGCGCTCACCCGGGCGAGGTGACGCTGCTCTGCATCGGTCCGCTGACCAACGTCGCCGCACTTTTCGCCGCCGATGAGGAAATCCCCGGTCTGCTTGGCGGGCTTGTGCTGATGTGCGGGCGGTTCTCCGATGGGTTGCCCGATCTGCCGCCATGCGAGTGGAACGCCAAGCTCGACCCGCACGCCACGGCGGTGGTCTACGCCGCGCGTCCGGTGGTGCATCGTTCCATTGGACTGGACGTGACCCGACAGTTACGCCTGCCCGCCGCCGAGGCACACCGGCGGCTCCAAGCCTCACCGCTCCTCCGAACCGTGCTCGACATGGCGGGCGCGTGGTTCGAGGAGCACGATGAGGTGGTCTTCCACGATCCGCTGGCAGCGACGGCCATCTTTGACGGCGCGGTCTGCGGCTTCGAGCGTGGACGGGTGAGCGTTGCCGCTGACGGATTGACGGAGTGGCAACCGACCGTGCCGGAAGGTCCGCACGAGGTTGCGCTGAGCGTGCAGCCGGAACGTTTTTTCCAGCGATACTTCTCCATGTTCCCGGCGGATCAGCAGCCTGTCAGGTAAGGACCACATCCGCACGCATTTCGAGCACGGTGGCGTCACCGCTGGCAAGGATTTGCCCACCGGCGTCCTCGACGCTGCCCTCGAAGCGGATCAGGCCGCCGGGACCCGGTGGTTCGTCGCCGCCGCGCACGGTGACTAGAAGCGTCGCACCCACCGGCAACGTGCGCGCACGGAGGTTCAGCCGTCGGCTGCCAAGCAGGAGCCCTCGCGCCGCGCGGACGTGCTCCCCGCCTGCCGCAACCTGCGCCAGTGCATGGTGCACCGCCGCTGCCTGCGCGATCAGTTCGAGGCCGAACGCCGCCGGCACTTCCCCACCGCACGCGCGGGCGAACCCCTCGTCAAACCACGCCTCACAACTCGTCTCGCCCGGCGCGTGCGTGCGCACGGCCCGCAACAGGAGCATCGGCGGCCCGTGGGGCCGGAGTTCGCCCGGCAAGGGGCAGGGCAGCGGCCTGGG
>CAXTQD010000048.1:5702-22296 GCA_964246175.1 uncultured Chthoniobacterales bacterium
GCATGGTCTTCTTCTAGGCCGCCGGGTGACCGCCTGCAAGAGGGTCTTCGCGGCGCGTTCCTTCTACAAACCTTGCTATGAACATCCGCAAACCTTTCCTTGCCCTTCTCCTCTCGCTGCTGCTCGCTGGGCCATCCGTGTTCGGCACCACCGTGGGGCTGTCGTCGAGTTCGCTCAACGGGGTCTACGCCGAGCAAAAACAGTCGCAGTGGTGTTGGGCCGCCTGCATCCAGATGATCACGGGCCTCTACGGCGCCGACCTGACGCAGGAAGAAGTCGTCGCCCGTACCTACGGCCCCGGGGTGAACCGCGCCGGCACGCTGGAGGTCATCACCGCCAACCTCAACGGCCGCGGCTTCACCCACAACGGCCGCAGCTACACGATCAACTCCCAGATGCTCGCCAATAACCTCCTGCCCGCCGCGCTGGTGGCGGAACTGTCCGCCGGCCATCCGGTGCTGCTCGGTTGCAACGCGGGCGGCAAAGGCCACGCGGTCGTCTGCACGGCCGTCAGCTACGAGGGCGACGCCGACGCGCCCGCGATCACCGCCCTGACCGTGCGCGACCCGTGGCCGAGCGAGTCGAACCGCGCTGATGCCGGCCGGCAGGTGCTGCGCGGCAGCGACCTCGGACCACGCATCCTGGAAGGCTGGATCATCCACGTCGCCGTTCAGGAGACGGACGGTTCCGCCGTGCCCGCGCCGCAAGGTTACGTCTTCAACGATGACAACAGCCCGGCCTGGACGCCGCGTCCGCAGCCGCCGCTCGTGGCGACCAACAATCTTCCTCAACCCGTCCGGCGCAATGATGATGCGCTCGTCGATGCCACCGTCCAACTGCTCCGCCAAGTGCAGTCGCTGCTCACGGCGCGGTAAGATCGCCCGCGAGTACCGTTCGCAACGTCTCCGCGAGGCCGTCCACGTGCTCCGTGATGGAGCCCAGGTGACTGCCCGCGAGTGGGTAAGTGGCGAGCCGGGGCAAACGTTTGGCCCACTCGCGCTCGACAGGCTCCCCGGTGGCGGAGCCGCTCAGGTCGTGCGAAAGCAGCAGCGTCGCCGGTCCCTCGAACCGCCCGGCCTCGTACCCACCCTCCGCCCACAGGAAGACCAGCGGCACGTCCCACCGTGGATCGAACCACGAACCGTCCTCCGCCGACCCGCCGCGGTCGCGTGGAGCAAGGTCGGCCGCGGGGGTCGGGGCGACAATGGACTCCGGCGCCCGCGTGCGTCGCAGCCGCCGCGTCAAGCCCGCCAACCGCCGCCGCGCGATCCCGAACTGCCCAGTAAACCCCATGCTGCGCCACCGCTCGAAGCGTTCCAGCAGAAAGTACCACCGGCAAAAGTGGTACAGCCGCCGCGACGCATCCCAGCCGCGCAGCCGCCCAAGGCGTTCGGCCACCCGGCGCAGGCGTTTGGAACGACGGTTGCGAGCGGTGGCATCGACGAGGAATAATCGCTCGACCGTCTCGCCCGCCGCCGTCAGTTGTCGCGCGACCTCCAACGCGATCAATCCCGCCAAGCAAAACCCGCCAACGATATACGGACCCTGCGGCCGGGCCGCGCGGATGGCGCGGACGTGGCGGGCGGCGAGCGTCTCGATCTCGGGGAGTTCGCGCCAGTCGGCGATCTCGGCCGGCGGCAGCGCATAGAAGGGTTGGTCTTCCCCGAGGTGACGCGAGAGCTTCAGGCAATAGTAGCCGCCGCCGGTCATGTCGCCGTGCAGATAAAAAATTGGTGTCCGTGCGCCGCGGTCCTGGAGCGCGATCAATTCCGGCGATGGGCCCTCCCCGCCGCGTTGCAGGAGTGCGTCGGCGAGTCCCTCCACGGTCGCTTGACGAAAGAGCGTGGCGGGCAGCAAATTCTTACCGCTGAGCGCCTCGACGCGTGCGAGCATCCGCATCGCCAGCAGCGAATTGCCTCCCAGCGCGAAGAAGTCGTCGTGGATACCGACCCGCGGAACTCCCAGCAACTCCTGCCAGAGATCGATCAACTGGAAGTGGATCGTCAGGTACGGCGCGCCGTCGCCCGCCGTCGGGTCAGTCGCAAGTGGGGCAGATGCCGCTGGTAACCGCGCCTCGTCGAACCAGCCTTCAGGGGTGACAGGGAAACGTTCGGTCGCCGCGGAGGCCGTGGGCAGCCACGACTCGGGCAGGCGTTCGCGCAGGAAGGCGCGGAGTTGCTCCGGGCTGACCAACGCCGCCGGTGCGCCGTCGGTGCGGACCCACGCCTCGCGTCCACGCACGAGCGCCTCGCGGACGTGAGGGTGCGCGAGGAGTGCTGCTTCGACGCTGGCCGCGTCCAGGCGCTGGCCATCGGCGCGCACCTGCGCGTTCACGGGACCAATCCACTGCACCGCACCGTCTGGAGTGCGCCGGCCGAGGTCGCCGGTGCGGCGGCCGTCCGCGAGGATTTCGCCCGGCACGCGGACCGGCGCGGCCTCGCCGAAGCGGTCCACAACTTCCAACGCAACGCCCCGGTTTTCTCCCATGAGGAACGGCTCCGCCCACGCGCCGCTGGACGCCGACATCCGCCCGCGTGTGGCGTGCAAGATGTTCCCGACCGGTTCCGTCAAGGCCACCTGTCGAGCGTCGACCACCATGCCATCTGGCGCGGCGAAGGCGATGAGGAGTTTCTCGTAGTCCGCCAGTGCCCGGTCCACCGTCGCAGCGTCGAACAACCCCGCGTCGTACTCGATGCCCATGCGCACACTGCCGTGTTCGTCTTCGAGGACGGTGGCATCCCACTCGTACATCGCGCCGCCGCTCGGCGGGTCCTGCCGGGTAAACTCCACTCCGCCCGCCCGGACGGGGCGCAAGGGGGCGTTGGCATACTGAAAATTGACTTGGAGCCGGCGGGAAGCGAGTTCCTCGACCACCCGCTCGAAGGGGGCTTCGGTGTGCTCAAACGCCGCCAGCACGCTGCGGCGCACGCGGGAAAGCAGTTCGCCGAAGGCTGGTCGTCCCGCCAAGTCGAGCCGCAGCAGCAGCGGGTTGACGAAAAGCCCGACGATCCCCTCGATCTCCGCCCGGGAACGGTTGGCCGACGGCGTGCCGATGAGGATGTCTTCACCGCCGTTGGCGTCGTAGCGTGAGAGCAGCGCGGCGAACGCCGCGAGGTAGAGCATGTACGCGCTGACTCCCTCGCGCACGGCGAGCGTCTTAAGCGCGACGGCGAGCCCGTCGGGCAGCGTCCGCCAACGTGTGCCCGCCGCCGCGACGCGGGCACGCACACTCGGCGACGGTGGCCGGTCGGCGGGCAGGTCGAGCACGGGCAGCGGGCCGGCGAGACGTTCGCGCCAGTAGCGGAGATCGTCGTCGAAGCCGCCGTTTGCCGCCCGGTCTTGTTGCCATTCGGCAAAGTCGGCAAACTGGAGCGCGAGCGGGGGAAGCGGCGAAGGTTTACCTTGAACGAACGCCTCGTAGAGCGCGGCGAGTTCGCGCAGGAGAATGCCGAGGCTCCAGCCGTCGCCGATGATGTGGTGCAGAGTAAAAAGGAAGGTGTGCTCCACCGGGCTCAGACACACAAGGAGCGCGCGGCAGAGCGGTCCGGCAGCAAGCTCGAAGGGCCGTGCCGCTTCCTCGGCGGCGAGGTGGGCGGGCACGCCGGCACGTTCGGCGGCGGGAAAATCCCGCACGTCCACGCACCCCACGCGCAGGGTTAAAGCGGGCGCGATGAGTTGGCGGAGTTCCCCGCCCTCGTACTGGAAGGTCGTGCGGAGCGATTCATGTCGTTCGGCGAGGGCGTCAAGAGCGCGGTCAAGCGCCGCACGATCGAGCATGCCGCGCAGACCCAGGGCGAGGGTCGTGTTCAGGGCAGGATTGCCGCCGGGCACCAGCTGGTCAAGCAGCCAAAACCGACGTTGTGCCGCCGTCGCCGGAAAGACGAACACGTCGTCGTCCACCGACGAGTTTTCAACCGCCCCAAGAGGAGCTTCTTCGACCGATGACGGGATCATGTGACGAACGTGCGTTGTTCCTTTTCAAAGCAGAAGACGCGCCCCTCACGCTCGAATCTACCAGTTGCACGGAATGTGGCGAGGAACGAACGGTAAGTTTCCGCTAAATCTTCGCCCCGGACCTCTGCAAACTCCCCCGCATGAGCCATTTCAACCGTGTTGCTGCCTTGCTCGAAGGCTGCCCTGATCCGGGCGGTGTGCTCTACCCGCAACCCGGCCCGACGCCAGGCAGATTACGCGCTCCCCCGCCTTGGCGCGCGTATCTTCCAGCGGTCGCCGAGTTGGTCCTGCCCGCCGCTGTCATCACGGTGCGCCGGCTGGCGGAATTGCTCGGGCTCCCCGTTTTTGAGATCAACCGGGTGTTTATCAGCTTGGGCCTGTTCTTCCTGCCTGATGCCGTTGTCCCCAGCGCCGCGGTTTATCAGCTATGCTCCCAACTCGGCGTCAGGGTTGTGCCGTGAAACCTAACCGTGGCCGTTGGCCAGCGATGATCGCCGCACCCGCCGCGCGTCGCGCGAGACGGCCACAATGGCCGGCGCGTTTTTTTCGCTTTTGATAGGAACGTCATCTGTGCCGCTCCGATGCGCCGTCATCGCGGGATGGATTTTGTGCAGGGATGCGGCGAGTCCCTCGACCGTCGGCTTCTCGAACACTGCCGCCAGCGACAACGGCGCGTCGCCAAGAACCTCGCGCAGGCGGTTGACGGTGCGCAGCCCCAGCAACGAGTCGCCCCCCAGTTCGAAGAAGTTGTCTCGCACGCCGACGCGCTCGACCCCGAGCACCTCTGCCCAGATCGACGCGATCCGTTCCTCCAGCGGATCACGCGGCGCGACGTACGGATCGGTCGCCTCCTCGCGCGCCGACCAGTCAGGGGCGGGCAACGCGCGGCGGTCCACCTTCCCGTTCGGCGAGAGTGGCAGGCGTTCCAGCGCGACGAACGCCGCCGGCAGCATGTACTCTGGCAACGCCGCAAGCACGGCCGCGCGCAAACGTGCGCTGAAGCCCGCGCGTTCTTCCGGTACGGCCACGACGTACGCCACCAGACGCCGGTCGCCCGGCCGGTCCTCGCGCGCTACGACGACACTCTCGCGCACGTCAGGCTGGCGGTTGAGCACGGCTTCAATTTCACCAAGTTCGATGCGGAAGCCGCGCACTTTGACTTGGTGATCCAATCGCCCGAGATGCACCAGCCGCCCGTCGGGTAGCCAGCGCGCGAGGTCGCCCGTGCGGTAAAGCTGCGCGCCGGGCTGCGTGCTGAACGGATCAGCCAGGAAACTCTGCGCGGTCAGTTCAGGTTGGTTTAGATAGCCACGCCCGACCTGCGCGCCGCCGATGAAAAGCTCGCCCGGCACGCCGACCGGTACGGGTTGGCCACGGCGGTCGAGCAGGTAAATTTGTGTGTTCGGCAGAGGCCGTCCAATGGACACCGCATCGCCCTTTTCGTGCGGGCATTTGCCGGCGGTCACCTGCACGGCGGCCTCCGTAGGGCCGTAGAGGTTGTGCAATTGTACCCTGGATACACCGAACACTTCATAAAACCGCGCGACCGTTTCCGCTGGCAATGGTTCGCCGTTGCAGCAGACCCAACGCAAGGTCTGGCAACGTGCGGGCAGGTTCTTTTCCTCCAGGAAGAGCGCTAGCATCGAGGGCACGAAGTGCGTGAAGGTAATGCCCTGTTCCGCAATGACGTTCGCCAGGTAGTCGCCATCACCGTGCATCCCGGGACGCGCCATGACGATGGCCGCGCCAGCGATCAACGGCGCGAAGAACTCGGGCACCGACAGGTCAAAAGAAAACGGCGTTTTCTGGAAGATCCGCTCGCCGGGGCCAAATTCGTACGTTTCCGCTACCCAGCGCATGCAGTTGACGACGTTGCGGTGAGTGAGCAGCGCGCCCTTCGGCCGCCCCGTGGAGCCGGAAGTATAGATCACGTACGCCAAGTCTTCCGCCTTCGCGCCATCCGCCGGTGCGAGATCATCCTCCGTGGCGATCACCGGCCAGTCAGTGTCTAGGCGGACCACGCGCGCAGAGTGCGTCGGCAGGCGGCCGGTAAGACCTTCTTGGGTCAGCAGCACCGGCGCCGCGGCGTCGGCCAGCATGAACGCCAAGCGCTCCGCCGGATAATCCGGGTCCAAGGGCACGTACGCGCCGCCGGCTTTCAACGCACCGAGCATCCCGACAACCATCTCGGTCGAACGCTCCAGGCACAATGCCACCAGCGTTTCCTGCCCGACGCCGTTCTTACGCAGATAGTTGGCAAGCTGGTTCGCCCGCCGGTCGAGTTCTTGATAGGTCAGCGTCTGGTCTTCAAAGATCAGCGCCGGAGCGTCCGGCGTGCGCAGGGCCTGCACCTCGAACAAACCTGTGAGCGTCTCGTCCGCCGGGTGGTTAACCTCCGTCGCGTTCCAGTCGCGCAGGATCTGGCGCTGTTCGTCCGCGTTGAGCAACGGCAGCGACCAGACCGGAGCGTCGGGGCGTTGCACGATCCCGTCTAAGAGCGTGCGGTAATGCCCGAGCCAGCGAGTGACCGTCGCTTCGTCGTAGAGGTCGCGGTTGTAGTCGCACTCGCAGTAGAGCGCGCCGTCTTTTTCGGCGACGTTCATGTGCAGCTCGAACATGGCCGTGTCGCGCGGATTGCGGTACGGCACGCCCTCGGTGAGCAGTTCAACCGCGAGGCCATCGGCGAGTTCGTGCCGGAACTTGCCGCTCTCATAGTTGAAGAACGCCTGGAACACAGGCGAGCGGCTCGGGTCGGGACGCACGCCAAGTTTTTTCAGTAGGCGGCCGAAGAAGTAGTTTTGATGGTCGTTGGCCGAAAGCACGCGTTCCTTCATCGTGGCGAACAGGTCCGCGAACGTCGTGTCCTCTTCTACCCGGCTGAGCAGCGGCAGCACGTTGGTCGTGTTGGCGAAAAGCCGTTCGCCGCCCGGCAGCGAACGCACCTCGCCCTCGTACGCGACGCCGATTGTCAGCGAGGACTGGCCGCCGAGCCGGTGCAGCAGCGTACCGAACGCGGACAGTAGTACCATGAAGAGCGAGCCCTTCCCCGCCGCCGCGACCTTGCGCAAGGAAGCGGCCAGTTCGGCCGGCAGCGTCACCGCCGCCCGGCCGCCGCTGTGCGTGCGCATCGCGGGACGCGGGTGGTCGGCAGGTAGTTCGAGGGCCGGGACGCCGTCTTTGAACTGATCCAGCCAGAAGCGCTCGTCGTCTGCTTCCGTGCGCGCTGCTTCGTCGGTGCGCCAGCGCACGAACCCGGCGAGTTGCATGGGAACTTCTAACATCGGCGCGCGTCCGGCGCGTTCCGCCTCGTAGAGCGCGCAGAGTTCCTCGAAGAACACCCAGTACGAAGGCCCGTTGCCGAAGAGGTGATGGAACGTCAGCACCAGCAGGTGACGCTCGTTACCGAGACGCACGACGACCGCGCGCAGCAGCGGACCGCGCGCGTGGTCGAACGCCATCCGCTCGATGCCTGCGAGTGTGTCGGGCAGGCAGCCGGGGTTGTCGGACAGGTCGATGAGCGGCACGTTGACGACCGTCGTCGGGTGGACGACCTGCGCCTCACCATCGGATCGCACCAGTGCGCGCAGGGCTTCGTGGCGGTTGACGACGGTCTGGACCGCGCTTTGGAGAGCGTCGGTGTCGAGCAGGCCGCGGAGTTCGAGCGTGGTGGACTCCTGGTAGGCGCGCAGGGCTTCCGGATCGGTCTGGCCGAGCACCCACAGGCCGCTCTGCGCCTCGGTGAGCGGCAGGGTGCTCTCGGACAGAGCAGGCGGCGCTGCGGGAAGTTCAGCGTGACGCTGCCGCAAGCGGTCCAACGCGGGTAGGCTGGCAAGCACGGCGTCGGTGTCCACACCAAAGTCGATGAAGCAACCGATCTCGTCCACGCCGATGGCGCGCAGGCGTTCGACAACGGCGGCGCACGACTCGGGCGAACCGATGAGCGCCTTGCCCTGGGCGTAGTCGTGGAAGGACTTGTCGAGGAGGTATTCGAGGTCCTCGGCGGCCACGTCTACCGACTGGCCATTTTGGCTTTCGAGTCGCTTCTGGCTGTTGTCGAGGAAGGAGCGCAGGTATGCGCGCAACGGTCCCCGGGCACGCGCGCGGGCGACCTCGGGATCGTCGCCGACGAACGTGTGGACGAGGATCGTGACGTGACCCTTCGTCAGGTCGTGGCCGGCCCGGGCGAGCGCCTCGCGGTACTTGATGATCTTCGCGGCGACCTCGTCCACGGTCTGGTTCATCAGGTAGCCGAGCACGCCCATGCCCTGTTCGCCGGCCTTGACGAAGGATTCCTCGTGGATGCACGTCAGCCAGACGGGGAGCTGCGGCTGGACGGGCTGCGGGAAGAGCTTCACGTCGAAGTCCGCCCCGGCCCCAGCGCGCATCGACAGCGTTTCGCCACGCCAGAGTTTTTGGATGGTGGCGATATCTTCCAGGCAGATCTCGCGGCGGCGCTCGAAACGCTCCGGTGCGAAGATGAAGTCGTTCGGATGCCAACCCGAGGCAATGGACACCCCGACCCTGCCGTGGGACAGGTTGTCCACGACGGACCATTCTTCCGCGACGCGCACCGGGTGGTGGAGAGGCAACACGACGCTGCCGCCGCGCAGGGCGATGCGCTCGGTATCACGCGCGAGGGCGGCGGCGAGCAGCGACGGGTTCGGCGAGAAGCCGCCGACGGCGTGGAAGTGGCGCTCGGGCAGCCACACGGCGGCGAAGCCGTGCTGGTCGGCGAACTTCGCGCTTTCGAGCAGGAGGCGGTATTTGTCCGCCTGGTGTTCGGCGGGGTAGTTGCCAAAGTAGTAGAGAGAGAAGGCGAGCGGCTTCGCGGCGACAGCCGCATTTGTTTCAAGGCAGGGTTGTCTCTCCGAGACAATCCTAATTTTAGATTGGTCGGACGTTTCCTCAGCGGTAGATCTAGGATTGTCTCGGAGAGACAACCCTGCCTCGTCGACGACCGGCCTCGTTGCGGCCTGTTCGCCCGGCAGAAACCCGCCCGTCTGCATCGCACGCACGCTGTCCTTGAACGCCTCGACGATGAACGCCACATCCGCCTCCGCGTGCGCTGTGGACAGGAAACACGGCCGGCCTTCCCAGATGTGTACGCCTCGTGCCCGCAGGTGAAAATACAACAGGCTCCCGAACTTGATCTCGTCGTCAAAATGCGGGTAGAACAGCGACGCAAAGGTCTCCAAGTGCAGCGGCACGCCGCCCTCGGCAAAGAACGCGTTCAACTCGCCGACCATTTCGGCCGTGCGTTCGTTGAGCCGACGCTGTAGCCCCGCGCCCTCGCGCTGGAGGTGATTCAGGATCGCCCACGAGGCCGCCATCGTCAGCGGGTGGCGGATGTACGTGCCGGCGAAGAACGTCACGCCAACTTCCGGGAACGACCCGTCCCCGTACTGCCACGCGCCGCCGTCGAGCGCGTCCATGTATTCGGCCTTGCCCGTGATCGCGCCGACCGGCAGGCCACCACCCATGATCTTACCCCATGTCGCCAGGTCCGCCTGCACGCCGAAGTACGCCTGCGCGCCACCGGGGTGGCAGCGGAAACCAGTGATCACCTCGTCAAAGATCAACGCGCAACCCGCCTGCGCCGTGATCTCGCGCAAGGCATGTAAAAACTCGCGCGGCTGCAAGTCGGGCCGGCGGCTCTGGACGGGCTCCACCAAGACGGCGGCGAGTTCGTGCGCGTGGGCGCGCAAGAGTTCGAGCCCCTCGGCCGTGCCGTAGTCGGCGACGAGCACATCCTTGACGATGTGTTCGGGGATACCAGGGGCAACGGGCGCGCTGCGGCGCGTGCCATCCACAACGTTGGCGCGCACGAGCACCTCGTCGTTGATGCCGTGGAAGCCGCCCGTCGTGGCGATGCGCGTGCGGCCGGTGACGGTTCGGGCGAGGCGCACCGCGGCGAGTACGGCCTCCGAACCAGTGTTGGTGAACGCGGCGCGCTCGGCCCCCGTCATCTCGCACAGGAGCTTGGCCACCTTGCCCGCGAGCGGCGATTGCGGGCCGACCTCCATGCCGAGCTTGAGTTGTTCCTCCAACGCCTTTGTCACGCACTCCGGCGCGTGCCCGAGCAGGTTCGTGCCGAAGCCCATCGTCAGGTCGACGTACTCGTTGCCGTCCACGTCCCACAGGCGCGCACCGGCGGAGCGATTGACGACGATAGGGTACACCATCTCCTTCCAATACTGGCGGAAGCCCGAGACCGTGCGCGGGTCGGAGAGGTGCGCGCGGTTTTCCTGCGTGGAGCGTTTGGAACCCGGCGTGCGCGCGGTGTAGCGGGCGATGATCTCGTCCAGGTGCGTCTGCTGACGTTCCGTGAACCCGCCACCCGCGCCACGGTCGATGGGACGATATGGACCGAATGCCTTGGATTCGATCTTTGTCGGCAGCGGAGCCGACCGGCCCAACGTCGGCACGGGTGCTATCGGCGTTGGCGTGCTGCCGCCATGGCGCAAGGTGTCGAGCTGCGCCGACATCGCGCGAAGCTGCTCGTGGATGCGGTCAAGCACGTCGTCGCCCCGACCGACCACCGGTGCGGCGACAGGTGCGGGCGCGGTGGGTTTGACCACTTCCGGCGGGAGCTGCGTGTCGAGGTGACCTGCGAGCGTATTGATCGTGGAGAAATCCTCCAGAAGCTGTCGGAAGGTGATCTTGACGCCAAACTCCTTGCGGAACGCGCCCGCCACCTGGGTCAGGAACAGCGAGTCGAAGCCGAGTTCGAGGAATGCCGCGTCACCGTCCGCGTCGGACAGGTCCTGGCCGGACAGATTTTTGAGGGTGGTGCGGATTTTCTGGCGAATTGTGCCGAGACGGTTTTGCGTCGGCGCGGCGGGTGCAGCGACAGCCGGTTCTACGACCGGCGCTTCCTGTTTCGCCACGACGGTAGGAGGATCAATCCAATAACGCTCTCGCTCGAAGGGATACGTTGGCAGAGGCACCCGCCGGCGGGTCGCCCCAGCGTGCAGCGCGGTCCAATCCACGTTGACGCCTTCCAGCCACAGGCGGCCGAGGGTAGTCAGCGCACTCTCAGCGTCATCTTGACCTTCTTGTAACGTGGCGAGAACGGCCCGCTCTCGCGCCGCCGGGTGCTGACGCGCCAATGGTGCGAGCGTCTGGCCGGGGCCGACTTCCAGCAGGACGTGGCCCGCCTCCGCACGCAACAGTTCACCCACGCCGTCGGCGAAGCGCACCGGCGCACGCAGGTGCCGCGCCCAGTATTGCGGGTCGGTTGCCTCCGCGTCCGTAATCCAGTGCCCGGTGACGTTCGAGACGAACGGGATCGTCGGCGCGCGGAGTTCCACGCCGCGAACCAACGCCGCGAACGGCTCTACCACCGGCGCGACGGTCTCGGAGTGGAACGCGTGCGAGGTCTTCAGACGCCGCGCAGCCACCCGGCGCGCGTCGAGAAGAGACTCGAAAGCGGTCACCGCCGCGTCCGGGCCGGAGACCACGCAGAGACCCAGCGCGTTCACGGCAGCGACCTCCAACCCGGCGGCGGGCAACAGCAACGCGAGTTCCGCTTCGGGTAGGCGGACGGCGAGCATGGTACCGCGAGGCTGCGCCTGCACCAGCCGGGCGCGTTCGGCCACGAGGCGCAAGGCATCTTCCAACGTGAAAACTTCCGCTAGGCACGCCGCAACGTACTCACCGACGCTGTGCCCGAGCATCGCCGCCGGCTGCACGCCCCACGACATCCACAGTCGCGCCAGCGCGTACCCGAACGCAAAGAGAACCGGCTGCGTGTAGCGCGTCTCATCGAGGCGCGAATCGTGCCCCTCCTGCGGGTAGAGCACTCCACGCAAATCAAACCACGGCCGTAAGATCTCCGCGCAGTGGTTAATCTCTGCACGGAACGCCGGTTCGCCGCGGTACAACCCCACTCCCATGTTCACCGCCTGCGAACCCTGGCCGGGAAATAGGAATGCCACCGTTGCACCCTCACGCGGGTTGGAACGGCTAAATACCCGACGCGCGTCGCGGCCGGCGAGCGTCGCGGCGGCATCTTCTGCCCCTCGCGCGACGACGATCCGGCGGTGATTCCAAGCACGGCGGCCGACCTGCAAGGTCCACGCAGCATCGTCGGCGTCGAGGGCTGGTTCGGCGCGCAGACGGCTGGTCAACCGGTCGGTTGCGGCGTCGAGCGCCTTGACGGTCTTCGCGGAGAGAACAAAAACCTGACACGGACGAGTCGGCAACGCAGGCGGCGGTTCGGCGGGGGCTTCTTCCAGAACCGCGTGGGCGTTCGTACCGCCGACGCCGAAGTTGCTCACGCCCGCACGCCGCGGCGTGTCACCCGCTGGCCACGGCAGGAACTTGGTGTTGACGTGGAAGGGGCTGTTGGCGAGGTCCAGCTTCGGGTTGGGCGTGGAGAAGTGCAGGCTCGGCGGCAGAGCCTTGTCGCGCAGCATGAGCGCCGTCTTGATGAGCGCGGCCACACCGGAGGCCGTTTCGAGGTGGCCCACGTTGGTCTTGAGCGAACCGAGCGCGCAGAAGCCGTTACCCTGCGCCCCTCCAGCGCGGAACGCCTGCGTCAGCGCCGAGAGTTCGATGGGGTCGCCCAGCGGGGTCGCCGTGCCGTGCGCCTCGACGTAGGTGACAGTCTGCGGTTCGATACCCGCGAGCGCCTGCGCCATTTGGATAACTTCCGCTTGCCCGCCGACGCTCGGCGCGGTGTAGGACACCTTCCCCGAACCATCGTTGTTGACCGCTGCCCCCTTGATGACCGCGATGACATGGTCGCCGTCCGCCTGTGCGTCGGAGAGTCGCTTCAACACCACCACACCCGCACCGCTGCTGAAGACGGTGCCAGCCGCGTCGGCGTCGAAGGTGCGCGTGTGCCCATCCGCAGAGGCTATGCCACCTTCCTGGTAGGCATAGGCACGCTGCTGCGGGAACGAGATGGACACCCCACCGGCCAGCGCCATGTCGGTCTGGTAGCCGAGGAGTGCTTGGCACGCCTGCACGACGGCGACCAGCGAGGTCGAGCACGCCGTCTGCACGGTCAAGCTCGGGCCGCGCAGGTTAAGCTTGTAGGAAACGCGCGTGGCAAGGAAATCCTTTTCGTTGCCCAGGAAATCCGCCGGCCCGCTCTGCTGATAGCCGCTGACCAGGCGCGCGACGAAGTCACGGTCCGCGCACAGGTTGTAGAGCAGATAAGCGTTCAGGCTCGCACCGGCCCACACGCCGATCAGACCGGGGTATCTTTCCGGGTCGTAGCCGGCGTTTTCCAGGGCTTCCCAGGCGCATTCCAGGAACACACGTTGTTGTGGATCCATCTGCGCCGCATCGCGCGGCTGGACGTTGAAGAACGCGGCGTCGAATTGGTCTGCATCGGCGAGCACGCCACGCGCGCGGACTTCCCGCTGACCATCGGGGGCGGCGACATGAAGCTCCAGATCGTTGTCGGCGAAGTGCGTGATGGATTCCCGCCCGGCCTTGAGGTTTCCCCAAAACGCGTCCACGTTGCCCGCGCCGGGGAACCGGCCGGCCATGCCGATGATGGCGATGCTTTCCATGATTTCAGCGGGTCACGGCCAACCGGACGCGGGCAGCGTTCGCCGCGGCGGCTTGTTGGCGGCGGGCGCGTTCCTGGATGGGGTTGGCGGCAGGGAGCGACGGTTCTTCCGGGCTCAAGTAGCGTGCGAGGGCAGCGATGGTTGGGTGCTCGAACAGCGCCGTGACCGGAAACTCGCGTTGGAGCGTCTGCGCGAGCCGGGTGTGGACGCGCACCACCCGGATCGAGTCGCCGCCGACCTCGAAAAAGTTATCCCGCACGCCTGGGTTCTTGATGGCGAGCGTTTCCTCCCACAGGCGGGCGATGATCTTCTCCAGCGCCGTCGCGGGCGGGATGGCGTCAGCGGAACGCGCCTCCGCCCTTGTGGCCTCGTAGCGTGGCAGCGCGCGGCGGTCCACCTTGCCGCTGGGGGTCAGCGGCAGCGCCGCCAGTGTGGCGAAGTGCGTCGGCACCAAGTAGTGCGGCAAGCGGTCGAAGAGCCAGCGGCGCAACTCGGCGGCGGCCGGTGCGGCCACGCCTGGGCGGAGCACGGTGTAGCCGACCAATTCTTGATTGTCACCCGCAGGATCGACCCGCACGCCGACGGCCGTTTCGCGCACGGCGGGGTGTTGCGAGAGGACCGCTTCGATCTCGCCGAGTTCGACGCGGAAACCGCGGATTTTCACCTGGTCGTCGGCGCGTCCGAGGAAGTGCAGCGTGCCGTCCGATTCGCGTCGGACGAGGTCACCGGTACGGTAGAAACGCTTGCCGTCGAGTTCGACGAAGCGCGCGGCGGTCAGGTCGGGCCGGTGCAGGTAGCCGCGTGCGAGGCACTCGCCGCCGAGGAAGAGCCCGCCGGGTTCACCGTCAGGCAGGGAGTGGCCGTCGTCGTCGAGGAGGCGGATTTCCACTCCGTCGATGGGACGGCCAATGGGCGGCAGCGCGGGCCAGGCGTCCGGCGAACCGGTGAGCACGTGGGCGGTGGCAGCGTGCGTTTCGGTCGGGCCGTAGTGGTTGTGCAGCGCGCAGCCGGGCAACTGGGCGAAGAAGCGGGCGACCGCCGGGGTGATGCGCAGCGCCTCCCCCGCCGTGATGATCTCCCGCAGGCCAGCCGGCACGAAGTCGCTGTTGACGATCTGCTCGGCGAGTTGGTGGAGCATCACCGGGGGCAGGAAAACGCGCCGAACGTCCCCTTCCGCCAGGAGGCGCAGCAGTCCGCGCGGGTCGCGGCGAACAAGCTCCGACACGAGCACGAGGGTGCCGCCAGCAGCGACGGTTGAAAAAATCTCCTGGAACGAAACGTCGAAACTCAGCGGTGCGAATTGCAGCACGCGCGTCCCGGCCGCCAGCGGCAGCGTGCGCTGCTGCCAGCGCAGGAGGTTGAGCAGCGGGCCGTGTTCCATGGCGACGCCCTTGGGCTGGCCGGTTGAACCGGACGTGTAGATCACGTAAGCCAAGCGCCGGGGATCGTCGTCGGAGTCGGGCAAATGATCGGCGTCGTCAGACGTCGGTGCGGCGAGGAGCGTCACGCCGGCCGGGACGGCTTGCGTCCAAGCGGCAGGGTCAGCCACCAGCACCAGCGCGCGGGAATCCGCGAGCATGAAGGCGAGCCGCTCGGCCGGGTACTCGGGGGCGAGCGGGACGTAAGCGCCGCCGGCTTTGAGCACGGCAAGCACGGCAACGACCACCGCCGCCGAGCGTTCCAAACAAATTCCAACCGGCACGACCCCAAATTCGCGCAGGCGACGGGCAAAGGCGTTGGCGCGGCGGTCGAGTTCGCGGTAGGTCAGCCTGGACCCACCATCCATCACGGCGACCGCGTCCGGGGTGCGTGCGGCCTGCGCTTCAACGAGCCGGTAGACGCCGCCAGCCGCTTCGTCGCAAGGTTTGGAAAAAGGAAGGCTGTTCACTGCCTGAGGGAGGTTGTACCCCGGGTTTCACAGAGTGGGAAGCCATTTCCGTGCCCTTCAGAACGGCCGGTAGTGGCCGGTTTGCTTGAAACCGAAGAGTACGTCCTCCATCCGTGCGCCCGCGCCGATGTTGTGGATGACGAGGTGGCGCGTCGGGTCGTCGGGGGCGGTTTCGTTCACCACGAGGCCGATGTGCGGCAGGTTGCCGGGGAGCATCCAAGTCACCACGTCGCCCGGCTGGTAGTCGGCCGCCGCCGCCGTGACGGGCAGCGCCTTGCCGTGGCGCGCGAAGAACGTCATCAGGTTGGGCACGCGGCGGTGGTCGATGTTGGTGTCGGTGCGAGAGAGGCCCCACTGGTGCGGGTAGGCGGCAAAATGGGACTTCATGTCCTCGTGAACGAGTTGCTGGAGGTCCACGCCGGCCGCGCGGAAGGCCCGGATCACCACGTCCGTGCAGACGCCTCGGTCCGCGGGCACGTCGCCGCCGGGGTATTTGAGGTCCACGTAAGCCGGATCATAGTTCACCGTGACGCCGACCTGGGCGTGGGCGGCGTCGAGTACCTTGTGCAAGGTCGCCGTGCGGTCGTTTTCTAGCGTGGTTTGCGCGCGCAGAGCGGAACTTCCCGCGAGGAAGCAGGCCGCCAGGGCGAGGGTGAGGTAGATGGTCTTCACGGTTGCCGCGCGGAAATGGCGATCACCGCCGCGTAGACCTCGCGCAATGTCGCGCCCGTGCGTTCGGCCGCGGCGCGGCAGCTTTCGTACTCCGGCGAGGCTTGCAGGAGCGTGCCTCGGGTGTCGGAACCCAGTTTCACCTGGATATCGCCGTACTGCGTCGGCACGGTCTCGAAGCGCCGCTCCAGCTTGAGCCGGTGTTTCTCGCTCAAGCGCAGGCCGAACGCCGTCGTTTCACGGAAGATCACGTCGGCCATCCGTTCGACCGCCGATGGTTCGCAGAGCACCGTCAGGAGGATGCCAGGACGGTTTTTCTTCATTTGGACGGGCGTGAAGAACGCGTCCAGCGCCCCGGCGGCAAATAACTTTTCCAACGTCGCGCCGACGATCTCGGGCGAGAGATCGTCGAGGTTCGTCTCGATCTGCGTGACGGTGTCCGTCGCGTAACGGCCCGTCACCGGCGCGGGGTCCATGCGGGTTATTCGGCGGCGAGTTCGCCCACCACGGCGCGCAGGACGTTGGGACGGCTCTCCAACTGGCGGCTGCCCAGGCCGTA
>CAXTQD010000049.1:0-21911 GCA_964246175.1 uncultured Chthoniobacterales bacterium
GTAGCTCACGCCACCAACCTGCCCACGCTCCAGCGAAACGCCAACGCTTTAACTCAACAGCTTTTAAGGTCCGCTTTTTGCTGAAGACGTTCGATCCACGCCAAAATAGCCATCGTCCGACAAAAAATCTTTTCCATACCGACAAATGACATTTTCCTTGGTCAAATCATTGTTCCGAAGAGAGGCAACTATCTTTATTGCTTTGTTTCTCGTCTCCTTCCTTGTCACTCTGCTCAACTCGGGATTGTTGACCAACGAGGATCGCCTCGTGGAGTTTGCAAAGACCAAAATCAGCATAGAGGCAGGGATCGAAGTTTTGCTGACACTCCTCGTACTCGGTGCAGGGGCGTTGGCTCTGACGAAGTTTCCAGAACGGTTCAAATCCACCATGCTGGGATCGCTGATTGTCGATGTTGCAAGTGAACTGCCGAGAGCAATTTATGGCTACGGCGCTGCGCTGTCTGCGCTGTGTTTAGCGATCTCGATACGTCTTTGGTTTCATCAAATCAAAGAACATCCGCCCAGGGAGTTTGTTTTGATGGCGGTGTCCTTGGCTACCCTGTTTTTCCTCATCGGCTTTATTTTTCGCTGCTGGATTGCTGAGGGAACGCAGAAGTGTGTCTGCTGAACGCGTGTTTGTGCGTCTGACCCGGTTTGCTGTTCGACTCCGTGTCGGCTGTCTACACGTCCAATGTGACCTGCTGTCGCGCCATCTGCTGGCGTTTCGTTTTGGCCGACGACCCTGTAGCCGACTCTATACCCCCCCCCGCCGCTCTGCCCGGCAATCTTTGAACCGGTTCGAGGTTCCACCACCTCCAAAACCTAGGTGCCCTCGTCAGCCCGGCAGCCATGACGCTGGGGCAATCAATCAGTTCGCTGAATGCGGCCCACGTCCAATCGTCGCCTCAACGCGCAGTTGCAGCGCCTTGGCGAGCCCTGGCAAATCGTCTTGCCTCCACGCGATGTGGTTGAACTGGCGGGTGTCGAAGTGAACGTCCTTCAAATCCTCGGCGCGGACGGTCCAAATGACCGGCAGACCCAAGCCCAAGGCATACCCGGCTTCAAAGTAGATGCCGCCGCGGTTGACGCTGAAGTCGGCGACCAGGAAGCGGCTGCGTTTGATGAGGGCGATGATCTCGTCGTCGATGCGGTTGTTGTGCTCGTGCCGGTCCACCCGCAAAGCTTCGTAGCCGGCTGCGGCGATGCCAGGCGCAAGGCCGTGTTCGTAGAGAGGCAAAAACTGGGGCTGGAACGACATGGCGACAAAGCCGAGCCTGCTGCTGGTCCTGATCTCTTGTAAGCGGGCAATTTCCTGCCAGCCGGCAGGGGAAATTTCCAGGTAAGCGTCCGCCGCGCCCTTTTTTAGCAAACCTTGAGGCAGCAGCAAGCTGTAGAGCATCCAGCGCAGTTCCTGGAAATCGGCCAAGGCAGCGATGCCCAGGTAGTTGGCGGCTTCCAGATCAGTTGCAGTAAATGAAGCTGTGGGGTAAACCGAAGCGTTGGCATGACTACGGATCTTTCCTTCGAGAGTCTGTACGGGCCAGCAGGGTGCCATGAACTGATCACCTGGCAGGGGATGACGCTTGCCGAGGGCGGAGAGCAGCCGGGCGGCTTTCTCGCCAACGGATGGCATGGGCAGAGTTGGCAGCGTGGACAGTAGCTCCCGGGTGATCGTCAAGCCAGCGTTGCGCCGGATATATCCCCCAATCAATCCGACTAGCGGAGGTTCATACGGTTGGCGCTTCAGCGCCTGGTCTGTCTGCTCAGAGAGGTTGAAAACTCCGCAGCGAGAGCAATCGAACTCGAAAACAGCTTCTCTGTCCTGATGATGCGTCAAGGCGGCCGGGCAAGCACAAACGGGGCACTTTTCACAATGCATGGAACAGATCACAGCAGAGTTCACACCTGCTCACACCGCCGTTCCCGAACGCAGCTTGGCCGGTAGAACGCAGGTCTGCCCGCAGATCCAAACGTAGGACACTGCCGGCTACCCATGGCCAAGTTCTCGTAGCCATTTCTGGCGGCTAACAGATTGACAACTTTTCCAGTGGCGTGTTAGCGGCCAAGATCGAGATCGGGACCGCGTGAGCGTCGCTGGGCGGGCACACGAACAGCCGCGAGAAGTGTTGTGTGGATGGTCACGCGTGGGCGTTCCGAGACAGCGAGCGCAGCGGCAGTTGTGTGCTCCATCGCGTCCGCGCGGGTAAACTGCCCCTTCTGCACGGCGCGTATTTTCCGGTCGCCTTCCCGTTTGTGCAGCACGTCGAGCGCTGCTTGCCGGTCCGCCGAGCGCGGTAGGGCCGCGAAGAGGCTTTCCTTCTCTGGCGTAAACACCGTGCAGCTCTGCCGGCCACGCAAGCAGGCCACGTAGGCGGCCTTGCTGTCCAGCCGCGCGGCGGCCACCACCACATGGTTCGCCGTGCGCCCTTGGCTCTTGTGCGAAGTGACGACGTAGCCGTGCGTCAGTTGCCGGTAGGAGGCCGGGAGGGTCTTGCCTTCCGCCGTCTCGATCCGGCCGTCCGCGCCGATGGCTTTGACCGTCAGCACGTCGCCGTTGACCAGGCCCGCTTTCTTATCGTTGGCCCGCAGCAGGATCTTGTCGCCGGCAGCCAGCTCAATCTCCCGGCGCGCGGCCACGTCGAAGAACGACGCCTTGCTCAGGTCCAACGCGCGGCCACCGGCGAGCACAACCTTGTTTCCCTCGATGTGATCCACGGTCGAGCTTTCGCCTTTCTTGAACGCGCCTTTCACGTCCCGGTTGAAGGTGACCACCTGCCCGGGTTGATAGTTGTCCGTGACTCGCCGTTGCTGTGCCGTCCAGCCCAATGGCTCAAACACGGCTACGCTCTGGCTTTCCCCGAGCTTGCCCGCCACCCGCAGGCCCTCCTGGACGTGATGAGTCAGAACATGGTTCTCCGCCCAGGTTGGAGCCACGCAGAGCACGCTCTCCTTCGGCTTGGCCGCGGCCACCAGGCGCAGGTAGTCGGCCGCGGCAGCTTTCAGGTAGTCGGCCTGCTCTTCCTTGATCCAGCCTAGACCGTCGAGCCGTTCCATGCCGGCGGCAGCCTGCCCACTGGCGAGCAGCCGCACGGCCTGGTTGTAGTCGGCGCTGGTTTGCCGCCGCACATCCTGGAGCATGCAGGTGGCAAGCCGGCTGTGGCTTTCGAGCACCCGCAGGAAGTCGCCCGCTTCCACGCTGGCGTGCTGCCGGCTGTCGCCTACGAAGACGATGCGCTGGCGTTCCTTCTCCGCCAAACCCAGCAGCGCCGCACCCTGTTGGTTGCTGGCCAAGCCCGCTTCGTCCACCACGACAACGGCATCCTTCCACTCCGCAGGCATGGCGCGGTTCTGTGTCTTGGCCAGGTACTCGGAAACCGTTGTGGCCTTCGTAAACCCCTCGCTTTGGAGCACCTTTACCGCTGAGGCCGTGGGGGCCAAATACAGCAGCTTTTGCTTCGCTTCTGCCAGGTGGCCGTCGAGTTCCTTGAGCAGGGTGGTCTTCCCCGCACCGGCCACGCCGCGGATGGCCATCACCTGGTCTTGTGACGCACCCACAAAGCGCACGGCTTCTTTCTGTTCATCGGAGAGCCACGCGGCGACTTGCACCCGGCCCGGCAACAGCGCCGGGCACGTGCCCTGGCCTTGGTTGACAAAGCCGACGCTCCACCTCTCCAGCGCGATGCCTCGGCCCGTGGCAAAGCGGGCGGAGAGTTCATCATGCCCCGCGCCGTCTTTTTCCAAAGCGACCAGCCCCGCCGACGCAGCCCGCACCTCGCCTTTGAGCTTGCGCAGATCGAGCCAACCCAGATCGGCATTGAGCGCCTCCGCCAAGACCTCGTGACCTTTGAGCACGCTGGCACGCTCGAAACGATGGGCGACGGCAGCACCGAGCGCCGCTTGCTCACGGGTTCGTTCCTCCGACTTGGAAGCGCCGTTGCTGCCATCAAGGAGCGACCCGCGCTGCTGAGCGGCAGCCGCCACGCCCTGGAGTTCCCGACGTTCGACGGCCGTGAGCTGCGCGGCTTGCGCGGCGCGCACGGCGGGCGTGGAGATCTCCGGCATCTTGCCGCTGCGCGTCTGGCGGGTAATCACGCTGATTTCCGCCGCCGAAGGTGTCCGGCCTTTCGCCTTCTCAAACGCCGCGATGCCCGCCTCCACTTCCGCCCGGCGCTTGGAGAAGCGTTGACGCACGGCGGCAGACACGCCTTGGACCTCAAAGCCTTCGACCACGCCCTTGTCGTTGCGGCTTTGTTCTACTTGATAGCCGAGGCCCTGCACCTCGCGGGCCAGCTCGTTCTGGTAGACCTTGCTGGCGTAGCGGATGGCCTTGACCATCTCGCAGCTTTCCAGCGCCACCATCCGCTGCTGCCGCTCGTCCCAGGTGGCGTTGGCGACCACGAAGTGCGTATGGAGCTGCGGATCTAGCGCGCGGCTCGCATCGTGGCGGAACACGGCGGCACACACGTTGCCGGTGGCACGGGTGTCCTGTGACCAGGCAGCAGCGCCGGCACGCACGCGGCACGCAGCAAAACTCTCCATTTCGGCGAATGCGCGGGCCGCGGCGCGGTCATGAGCGCCGGCCAACCGCTCGTCGCCCGTCAGCGCATGGAGGATCGAGACGCTCTTTTGTGCGGAGCACTGGAAGTCGAAAAAGCGGATGCTGCCCTCGACGTTACGTTGCGTGAGCTTTTCGCCGGTCGCCGGATTGACGTTCTCACGCAGGAAGCGAAACGCTTGGTCACCGGCCTGAATGGTTTGGCCTTCGACGAGGCCCAGCCGCGCGGCGAGCTGACCCTGCCACTGGCCAGCTACGCTCTCGCCTTCCGCGTAGTAGTCGTTGGCGCAAAGATGGTTGTCCAAGTAGGTCGAACCATCCCGGATTTTGGCCATCGTGAACACGGCGCCACCATGCGGGAAAACGCACCCATTTACCAGTCGAACGAGCTGCTGCCGCAACTCTGCTACGCGGTGAACGCGTGTGTGACCGCACGTTGCTTTTATGATTTACAGAACATAAACCGCTTTTATGATCCGCAAATCATATAGATGGTTTGGAACCCATGGCACATGATCATGGGTGTGTCTCACTTGGCCCGCAGCCCCAAGCAGCTTGGCAGCGTGATCCAGCGCGCCCGCAAACTACGAAAGCTGAGCCAAGCGGAACTAGGCGAAAAAGCGGGGCTGTGGCAGGAAACGGTTTCAAAGATCGAGACCGGCCACTCTGACGCCAAGCTTGGAACCCTTTTGGCTGTGCTCGCCGCCTTGGACCTAGAGCTGCAAGTTGCCCCACGTTCAAAAGGGTGGCCCAAGCTCGAAGAACTCTTCTAAACTTTCGTGCACCAAAGGATAGTAATTGGCCGGTGGAATCTGCCTTAAACGAGAGACCCTTAAAATCTATGTCCACCCGCTCAACACTCGCCTACGGTCCCAGCTTCCACCTCTACCACGAGGTGTTGGACGAGGATTATGTCTACCTCCGGATCGAAGGAACGCAGTTCGAGGCCAGCTACGGACAGGTCATGGTGCCGATCCCCGTCCACGTGTGGGAAGTGATCCGCCGGCATTCCGGCGTGGACCTCGGGCTAGCCGACCAGACGGACGACGAACTGCGCCGGCACGTTGAGCAGATGGTCGATGACCGCCTGAAGCGGCACCAGAAGGCAGCGGAGAACGCAAAACCCATCGCGGCCTTGGCTGGCTCGCTGGTGCTCGGGTCCATCGACGAGCCGCGTGAGATACAGGTGGCCAAGGGGCTGGAGGATTACACCCGCCGGCGCGAGCACCAGCGGCAAGTCCGGCAGGCCATCACCGAGTTGGAGCGGGCGAACACCAAGACTTGAGGGATAGTCCGAGCTGATGGTGCTCTGAATCTGAACGCCTCACATCGTGGACCGGCAACTTGCGACAAGGCCGAGTACCGCGAGGCTACGGCAAACTGAGCCCTGCCGCCTGGGCCAAGGCAATCTGGTCTGTGTCGAAGGACAGGAATAAAGGAACGCGCAACGTCAAGGCAATGGCCACGTGGAAAAGATCCATGCCCCGGATCGGCAGCGACGAACCGTGATGTTCGGCGAGTTGGCAGGCGCGGCGGACTGCATCGGTCCAGCTAAACTCCCGGTGCGGCCAGTAGCCCAGACGTACCTCCATTTCCAGGCGGTGGATCACCTGTTTGGCATGTTCGGGGAGCAAGTCACCCCGGCGTTCGAGTTGGTGAAGGCTGTTGAAAACTTCCAGCCTCTGCCAAGGCGTCCACAAGACAGTCGCCTGTGGATCGTGATCGAAAAGGCCGAGGGCTGCCTGATGGTCCGCTGCGTTGCGGAGCTGAGAGTTCAGCCACCAGGAGGTGTCGGCGTAGTACGTCACTGCCGAGCTTCGCTAGCGCAGGGTGCGAAGAAAAGCGACGATGTCAATCTTCGGACCATCCACTGAACCGACCGCACGTGCTTCGGCCAGAGCCTTGGTCATCTGGCGGCGCGCCGGTGCCTTGGTAGCCGGGCGACGCTTGGCGCTGGTCTTGGCCACGAGCTTTTTAGGAGCGGGTTTCGACGAGTTCACGGATACAGAGTTTATCGCCGAGACCGAGAAGCCGCAAGCCATCCTGAACATGGTGACAGCGCCTACGCGGCACAAAAACTTCAGCGGCAAACCGCTTCGACGGCGGCAGGGTCCAGACGGCCGTCTTGCCACAACGGTAGATTTTCCTCGGCAACGTCCCGGTACACGCTGTTGAGCCGGGTACGCGCACCGGCGTAGGTTTCCAGGTCGCTGACCAAGATGTCTTTGGAGAGCGGCAGATCGGCAAGCAGGGCACGCAGGCGACGGCGCAGAGCGCCAGCATCAGCCGTTGGAGTGTGCAGGAGGACAAGCAGGTCTAGGTCGCTGTCTGGCCGCGCTTGGCCGCGCGCACGGCTGCCGAAGGCGACGATGGCCTGTGGCTGACAGGCTGCGACGATGCGCTCGACGGCGGTGCTGACCGTCGCTGGACTCAGAGCCAGATCATCGTCGACAGGTAGCATGGGCAAAGAAGTTGGTCTTTGGACGTGTCTGCGGCAAGCCTGGAGGCAAAAGCCTCAACTTCCAGCACCTTGCTCTTCCTTCGGCGGAGGGTTGACCTCTGCCCCGGAGTCGACCGGTGCAACCGGGTCGCCCACGAACCGGGCAGAACCACGTAGAGCCAGCTAGGGCTTGTCGTTCGCCTGCCCGCCCTCGCCGCGCAGCTCCCGGATGGTGGCCAGATCCTGCTCAAGTTCCTCCACGCCGTAGTGGATGGGAATGTCGTGGCTGGCGAGAAGCCGTTGGAAGGCGAGCCGGTTCAGATCGGCGAGCCGGGCGGCCTGAGCCAAGGTAAGGAACTCTTCCACGAAGAGGCCCAGGGCGAAAGCCCGCCGGGCTTCCTCCTCCGTCAGCATGGCCAGGCGGGCAGCGAGAGCGTCCGGAACGTTAATTTGCATGAGAGCTTTACAAGCGGGTATCGAGGTAGGTTTAGCTCCGAGGATCGCTGATTTCCAGACCGCAAAACAAAGGGTGAAAACGGGGCGTTCCCGCTCGTGTTTTCTGCCTCAACATGGCAGAATCTAGGAGTGGAAACGAGCCCGGGAAATGACGGACACCAGCCGCCCAAGAGCGAGGTTTCTTCGAGTGCGTTGTCAGGTATCTCGCTCGACCAGGCACCGCTCGAAGAGGGATTGACGATGACGTACCTGCGGGTGCGCGCCGAGCTTGCGGCCGAGCGTGCCGTCAAACAGCAGGTAGCTGGCTCATCTCAGATGACCAACCCGTTATCTCCCACACCCATCGTCATCGAACTCGGCAACCTGCCGCCGAACTGCGACGTGCCGATGCTCATCGAAGAGATCGAAGATGGCTACCGGCACCTGTGGGGCAGTTATCTGGCGCTGGCCAGGCACTTCGAGGCCAGTGGCGACGCCAAGCAGGCTGCGATCTACAACGAGAAGTTTCATCACTTCTGTCGGTTCGAGATGGACCTCTGCCTACTCAGCCCCCAAGAATGGTGGACGCACAAAACCGAGGTGCTGCCCCCGCTCATCAAGGAGATGCGTGTGGTGAGAGAGCAGGTTCTTGGCTACTGACTGGAAGCGAGAAGGCTCAGTAAATGGCGTGGCTTCCTGCTGCCAAGGAGGTTAGGATCAATCCCCGATGCACGCCTTTCCTCAAGCTACCCCGCCTACGCTGGCCAGCGTACAAGGCGCTTTGGCGGCGTTCGGGCGAGCGCACCCGCAGATCGAGCGCATCGAGGTGTTCGGCAGCGTCGCACGCCACGATGCCACTCCGGCGAGCGACGTGGATGTCTTGGTGCAGTTCACCTCGGGTAGCCTGCCGCGTGGCTTGGCTGGCTTTGCTTTCCTTGACGACTTGGAAGCCGAGCTGTCGCGCAAACTGGCTTGCCCGGTCAACCTGGTCACCGCAAACGCCCTGCAAACGGCTTCCCGGCTCGGCAACCACTCTCTACCCCGCGCCGTGGCTCGTGATACCCGCTTAGTTTATGCCCTTGGGCCCGCGGCAAACTGACGCGCAGTCCCCCCCCGTGAGAAAACCTCAGGCATAGGTTTGCAGCCACTGGCGCAGTTCGTGAAGAACACACAAGTTCAGAACGATCTTGCCCAGCGGCCTCCATGGCAAAGGATGGAAGGAACCGGCGGCAAAAAGGCTGTAGGCAAAGAAGACGCAACCGACCACGTAGGCAACGACCAGCGCCCAGGCGGCCAAACGGACGCGGAAGAGCATGGCGACGTGGCAGGCTGCAAGGGGCACGATTAGCGGGAGCAGTTGCCACCAACGGAAGTAGAGCACGCCACCAAGCGTGGCAACGGAGAGGATGGTCAAGACGGTTAGAAGGCTGCCAGGAAAGATCAAGCGCACAACCCCTCAGAGAAGCAGGGAGTGTGCGAAGCCGGAGGACAAGCCGATGAGTGCCAAGAGCAGCGTACGAACCGGGAAATTTGTCATGATGGCAGGAACCTTGGAAGAAGTGGTGGGTAGAGGGTAAGAACAGGTTGGTTGCACGGTCAGGAGGGAGCAGGTGCAAGAGAGTGGCTGACTCATGTGAGTTCGGAGGCTCAGGGACGAGGAGTGAGAGGTGAAGATGGAGACCGGGATGGGCAGGAGCTTGGTGGAGGGTGGGCAGTGGTGAGATGGAGGTTCGAGGTTGGAGCAGAGAGATAGCAGAGTGGCGGGGTAGCAGGAGATGGAGGCTTGGCGGCCTGGAGATTCGTGGCTGGAAGTCGCGGCAGATCGTAGAGGGTTTGTGGGGTTGGCCGAAGCGCGTGGAGAGTCGGTTTAGGAAGTGCGATTTAGCCAGACTCCCTGCGGTCGATTAGAGAGTAGAGACGCAATACTCCTAAGCATGACTTGGGAACTCGGATTCAAAGGCAACAAGTGGCAACAGCGTTGCCAGTCCATGCCGCTTTTTTCCAGGATAGAGGCTGCCACGCGACCGAAAAAGGCAACGAGTGGCAATTTACAAGCAAAGAGCGGCAATCTACTGGCAATGACTGGCAACAAAGCGCGCCTTCTGCTTTGTTTGACGCCATGCCCGGCCGCCCGTTTCAAAGCTCGCTTGAACCCCACCTGGAGACCATCCGCGCCTTGCGGCTGAAGCGCCGCACGTGGCGGCAGGTGGCCGAGGTGTTGAAGACTGAGCACGGCCTGGAGATTGATCCCGCCGCCATCTACAAGTTCTTCAAACGCCGGGTGCGCCCCAGCGCCCGGCAGCCGTTAGGGTTTCCAACGGCTGCACCGGCGGCGGGTAATCTACCCACCGTTCAACCTACCCCCGAAAGCCCGGCAGCCGACCCGTCCTTCGAGCCGAGCGATCCGGACACCGAGAACCCTTTCAAGATGAGAAGGCGACCGGCTCCAACCTCCTCAGTGGATGGCAGTCCATCCGGCGGGGCTTCGACAGCGCCAGCCAAGAAATACGTGTTCATCCCCAAGCCCGAACGTCCCAGCCTCTTTTCCGAGGAAGACTTACAGCTCAACGACCCGCTGGCCATTGAGCCTTTTGGTAAACCCGTGAACCCGGTGGTAGAAAGACTCTTCAAGAAAAAGAAGCCCGCCGAATCCTGACTGGTTCCTCCTTTGCCGCAGTCGCGGCGGACGTGGTGGTTTCGGGTCCACCGCTTGCCAAGGTGACCAGACTTTGGCAAGCTGGACACCGGCGGCAACGCTCGTTTTATGTCTCAAGCTGAACTCAAAGCTTCTTTGCACGCGAAGATCGACGCCTTGGATGGTCCGCACTTGGCGTTGGTCGAGCGGGTGCTCCTGACCCTGGAGGCCGAGGAACTGAGCGCTCAACTGGACGCCGGGTTTGACGCCGACCGGCAAGTCGGGTTGTTGGCACCGGCCCGGATCGAGACGGCTCTGGCAGAGGTGCGCGGGGCGCGGCCTTACCGGTGAGAGTCTGCCTGGACACCAACGTCCTGCTGCAACTCTTTGGTTCCAACGCACCACTGGCACCTATCCGGGCGGCGCTGCTTGCCGGCCGCCTGGAACTGGCGCTCTCCACCGAGATCCTCCTGGAGTACGAGGAGATCATCACTCGGCTCTCAGGACCGGCGCGCTGGCAACAGGTCGTGTCCCTCTTCGAGGTGCTCGCACGTTTGCACGGAACGATCCTGCGGGTGGAACCGACGTTTCGCTTTGGCGTCATCACGGTCGATCCGGACGACAACAAGTTCGTGGATTGCGCCATCGTGGCAGAGGCAGACTTCGTGGTGACCGCCGACCGGCACTTCTCTGCTTTGGCCGGCGCGGGCTACCGGCCACAGCCTATCCATCCGAACGACTTCCTGGACCACCTGCTCAAACGGTAGAGGCGGGTTTGATCAACCATCAAACCGAGCACGCTCCCACGAAGCGCAGTACGGACGAAAAAAACTTCGGGTGTACACCCTTTTTGAAGGTGCATTGCCGCCAGTCAGTTAAAAGCTGGCAGGGTAGGATTCGTCGCTGGCTCGGGGCTGCCCGGGTTTGAAAACCGGATCGGCGGCAGGCATGTTGGCGGCCTTGGGAAGTACAGGTCGGTCGTCCCAAGACGCACGTCGCACTGGCCCAGGTGACCATGCGGTCAGCCGCCACGCCGTCGGCAGCGAAAAACACGTTGCTCCAGGCCGATGTCAATCCTTCGGACGCAACGCAGCCTCTTCACCCGAGCAGCCCCCTTCCCTCTCCTTTTCCAGCATGACCACTCCCGCCATCCAGCACCGCATCCACGCCAACCCGCAGAGCAAAGGCAACCTCGGTAAATCGCTGGAGACCGAGTTCCGCGTGGCGTGGCTGGAGCGCCACGGCGTCGCTTGGCACGGCAGCGACCTGGACGACCGCCACGCGACGTTTTCCGGCCGTCACCCCGAGCAAACCAAACGCTACAAGCTCGGCAACGAACAGGAAGCCAAGGCCGCTTTCTTGGCGCTTTTCCGTGGCATCCTGCGCGAGCCCGCCCCTGTGCACGTGATCGACACGCGCGCCCAAGCCGACGAGCTGTTGATGGCGGCCGTTGAGGAACTGAACTTCTTCGAGCTGTGCCAGGAGCAGGGCATCCGTTTGACCTTCTTCCTGTTCCCTTCTGACGAGACCGAGAGCATGAAGAACTTCATGGACCTGGTGCGCTTTGGCGGCGGGGTCGTGGACTTCGTGGTCGTGCTCAATCCGGTCAAGAGCAAGGGAGAGTTGTTCCGAGGTTCCCAATTGGAAAAAGCCTTGGAGAAGGCGGGAGCCAAAACCATCACCCTGCCGACCATCACGTCCACCACCCTCTTGGCGATGGAACGTGCCGAGGCCAAGGCTGGGCGCGGCATCTCCTTTGCCGAGTTTGCTTCCCCGGAGAGCGGCCACCTGGAGAAGATCCTCGCCGGTGAGTTGCAGTGGGCGCTCACCCGCATGTTCGAGCAGTACAACGCTTTGGTTGACCTGCTCTTGCCCGAGGAGGCGGCGCAAAAGGTGAAAGCTGCCGTGCACAGCCCAGCCGCCCGTAAGAAGGCAAAGGCCCGGGAAGAGGACTTTAGCCTCAACTTCGGAGAATAGCCGCCGCCCAACATGGAAGCACGACCCGGCGACAAGCCCCGCGGCCAAAGTGGTGGGATGAGGGCGTTTGTAGACCAGTTCAACGGCACCGGCGGCAAACAAGCGCCCGCCGATCCGCCGACACCGAAGCCCGCGCCCGTCACCATCCGTGCGGACACGAGCGCCTTCGAGCTGCTCAGCCGCAAGATCGGTGAGGACGACGCACGTCGGCTGCGGCGCTTCCTGACCGAGTGCAGCCACGGAGACGAGAACTCGTACCCCTTCAACCACGCCCTGGTGACCTTTGCGCAGTGGCAGA
The DNA here is from genome assembly GCA_964246175.1 of uncultured Chthoniobacterales bacterium. GTDB lineage: Bacteria > Verrucomicrobiota > Verrucomicrobiia > Chthoniobacterales > SZAS-18 > CAHJWO01. Next base: position 12,341 of record CAXTQD010000049.1, read on the forward strand.
TGGCTGCCTCCGTGCCCGTGGAAACGGCCAAGGTGTTGGAGCAGCACGCGAACACGGCGCAGGACGCCGCCCGTATCATCGCCCAGGCTGCCGACGCCAAGCTCGCTGACTTCACACGGGCGCGCACCGAGCTAGGTGAAATCCTGGTCGAGTTGAAGGCCCACACCGCGCAGCTCCACACGGTTGCCCAGGAGGGGAAGGCGCAGTTGCAAGGGCTGACCAACGACTTCCAGGCGGTGATCGGTACCGCCCGCACTCATCAGGAACAGGAGTTCGCTGCCCGTCGGCAACGAACATGGGGATGGGCGGTTGGCACGGGGGTTGCGCTGGTGGCACTTGGTTGGTTCGCCTTTTACCAGACGGAGCGGCAAGCTGGAGAACGCTGGAAAGCCGAGCAGACGGCGCAGCTCAACCAGTGGCACGAGCAGCAAGCCGCCGACTGGCGCAAGTGGGCAGAGAACCAGGCTCAGGGCAGGTTACAGGCGTTGGAGCCGGCGACGTACCGGCTGGCCCAGCAGATCGAGCGCAGCAAACGGCAGGTCAAACTGCCGGAAGGCGGGACGGGTTGGGAAATCACCCTCTTTGACGACGCGGGCATCCTCAGTGTGGACACCAGCTTTGACGCGCAGCCCATCCGCCAGCGCTACCAGGTGCACCTGCGCGACGACCCGGAGCGAGTGGCATTGTCGGCCGCAGCCCCGGCGGCTAACGGTGGTGCCAAGGAGCGTGCCCGGCCCTGATTTTGTCGGGGACGAAGGCAGGCCTTTCGGCTTCGGCGGTGTACGTTGTACGAGTCACAGAAAGGACTTCGATGAACCTCGCTCCGGACTACCTGGAATATACTCAAGACCCGCACGCGGAGCGCAAGCTCGCGCGTATCCTGTCGGTTCAGCCTGATCCTTCTCGGCCGCTCACGCAGTTCGACTTTGCGCTGGAATCCGCCTACGAGTGGGCCATCGGTTGGGTGCACGATTTTGCTTTGGGCTGCGTACCCAGACCCGGATTCTCGGACGAGGTGTTTAGGCGGTTGCAGCGCTTCCACGAAACGCGGGTCAACGACTACCTGCGCAAGCAGGCGCTCCCTCGGACCGTGGCCGACGATCCAGATCACCAGTTCGCCCTGGACCTGATGCACAACCTGAACACCTATGTTCATGGCGTGCCGCATGGCCGTAATCTGCACAACATCCACCAGCCGAGGTACGCGCAGGCTATTTACCTGGTGCCCGCAGACGACGATCCGTTAGCACTTTGGTCGCGGAAGGCGCTTGCCGAGTTGAGGCGCGTAGGTCACGACCCTGAGTACCGAGCAGAAATCGGGAAGCGCGTTTCCTGAAAAACGCGCGGTGATTTGGCGGGAGAGTGCCGGGGGAAGGAAGCACTAAAGGTTCGCAGGACGTAAGCCCTGCGCTTGGACAACCGACGGTCAACGGCCTATGTGTTCGCCCATGCCGAAACCTGCCTCCCCCGCCCCTGCCGACAAGAAACCCGCCGCGCCCAAAAAGCCTGCGGCCGGCTTCGCCAAGCCTGTGCAGCCCGACGAAGCCCTCGCCGCCGTGGTCGGTTCTGCTCCCCTGCCCCGCACCGAGCTAACCAAGAAGCTGTGGGACTACATCCGCACCAACAAGCTTCAGGATCCGGCCAAGAAGACGGTCATCAACGCCGACGCCAAGCTGAAGGCGGTGTTCGACGGCAAGGCACAGGTGACCATGTTTGAGATGACCAAGCTCGTCAGCGGCCACGCGAAGTGACGTCTGCTTTGGCTGAGTGCCCATCTGAGCACCGGAGCTTCCGGCGTGGGCTAGGTTCGCCGGTGCGAAGGTTGTTTACCGCCACCCACGCTTTGACGTTCAAGGCAAACCCCCCCGGCCAAGCTCTGTCCCTATGGGGCTTAGCCGACCGCTCCGGGCGCTGCCGCGCCTTTCGCCAGAACAACCTTCGCACCGGCTGAGGGTGGTCGGGCAGCGGATTGCACGATCATTCTTGCGCTGAACGGTTGTCGGCGAAACGGCTTTTCACCTACGCAGGCCGCCGCGACTTTCGTCTCCCTGTGGCTGACACGAGCAATCTTAGGACAAATGGGGCTCGCCACCGGCAGAGAAATTGCTACCCTGCTTAGGGCAATTGCCTTTCTGGTCCGAGGCTCAGGGCGCTAGTAGGACCAGGCACGCTCCTTTGCATAGACTCTTCCCTTCAAGCCTCGTTTCTAGTACGTGCTGTGGGTATATTTGATGGGTACATGCAATGCTTAAGTCTGTATCACAAACCACAGTCAAACCATGAAGCCATATTCGTCTGATGGGCGTTGCATCCACTGATTCTACTCCGCGCCCAAAAGCCAGCATCCCGGAACCGAGCGCCTTTTTTCAAGGCAGCATCACATCGGGGCTGCAAGCCATGCGCAAGCGCCTGCTGGATCTGACCGGGTTCAATCGACTGCTCAACTTCCGGCACACCAAGACGGGGTCCATACAGTTGGCCAACCTTTCACTGGATGTTTTGTGCCAACATCTCTCGGCGGGGAAAGAGGCGCTGTTTCTGCCCGTGCCCTACCCGACGAAGGAACTGTATCAGCCCTTACAGGGCAGCGTGTCTGGTCCCGCTACTTCCCGGGCATCTGGCCGGCGTGTGCCGCCGCCCGTGCGAGATGCCGCGCAAGCAGCTGGTATCCCCTCTTCGTTCGAACTTGGGCTAGCCGCTCCCACCGGAAAACCGGATGAATTACAGGCAATCCTCTACCCGGAAGATTTGGAGGTGCTCTTGCGGCGGATTGGCAGCGACGCCCGTAGCGCCATCGAGGAAACGGGCGCCAACATGCTGCACCTGGCGGTTGGCTTTCTGGAGTACTACGAAAGTGCCGACTCAGACAAGCCTCGCCTCGCGCCATTGCTGGTCCTGCCGGTCAGCTTGCGAAAAGGCAGCCCAGACCCCCGGACCGGAGTGGACCGCTATTATCTGGAGCAATCCGGAGAAGCCAACCTGAGTGTCAACTTCTGCTTGCAGGAACTCCTGCGGCGCGACTTCGGCATCCACCTACCCGATTTGGAGGTGGACGAAGATGGAGAAGTGGAACTGCCTGCCGCCTACTTTCGACGCATCGCCCCCATCTTGGCAACCCAAGAACGCTGGCGGTTGCGCACGCACTTGACTTTGACCTTGCTCTCGTTCGGCAAGCTGCTGATGCATCGCGACCTTGACCCGAGGACTTGGCCGCAGGGCACCAGCCCGGCTGACCATCCGCTCATCCGCGAGTTTTTCGAGGCTTCACCGCGTGAAGGACGGCCGGAACATGCGACGGAATACCAACTTGATCACCCCGAGCTCAAGCCCCGGGTGCCTGCCTTGATCGATGATGCAGACAGCTCGCAGCACAGCGCCTTGGTAGACGCCCTCGAAGGCAAAAACCTCGTGATCGAAGGGCCGCCCGGCACGGGGAAAAGCCAGACGATCACCAACCTGATCGCCGCTGCCATGGCGCAGGGTAAAAGAGTGCTTTTTGTGTCCGAGAAACTGGCCGCTTTGGAGGTGGTCCGCAGCCGACTCAACGCTGCCGGGCTGGGCACGTTTTGCCTGGAACTCCACAGCCATAAAACTCAGAAACGAGCCCTGCTTGACGACATTGCCAGACGGTTGCGCCGCGGCACGTTCGAGGACCCGGCCACCTACGAGGAGAAACTTTCCCTGCTCGAGGATCAGAAACGAAGTCTAAACGAATACAGCGCCCAATTGCAATCGCTCTTCGGCGTGCGCCAAAAAACCGCTTACGAGATCCTCGGATCGGTCCAGCGGCAGCGGTTGGAACTGCGGCCGGAGGTTTGCGCCAGCGTTGCCGGGGTCTTTTTGCCCCAGGTGGCACAGATGAGCAGCGCGCAGTTCGAAGAACGTCACGCCAGCTTGGAAGCATTTGGTCGACACCTCATCGAAGTCCAGCAGGCAGGTAACGGGAAAGCCGCGGCGCACCCTTGGTTTGGAATACAAAATGATGCGCTGCTCTACCACGAGTTCGCCGGAGCGTTCAGAGAACTCCAAGTTGTAAGAGATCGAACCGAAGCCTTCCGCGAAGTAGGACAAGCAACTGCCGCTCAATTTTTTCTGCCGGCGTTTGGCGACTTGGCCGCCTGTGAGAAGTTCAGCCTCGTGGCAGCGCAGTTGCCTTCGGCAGCTTCGGCAGACGAGAAAACAATTATCCCGCAACTGACGGCGACGGCGTCGGCCCCGACCATCCAAGCCAAGCTGGCGAACCTGACGAAACGCCTACGCACCGCCAAGCGTTTGCGCCGTGAAGTTGGCGACGCGCTCGGGAGTGAAGCCGATCTATTGGGGCGGCAACCCGAGCGCCTGCGTCATGCCTGCGGGTGTCTAACTAAAAGCTGTCCGTTCTCCGTAACCATCGAAGAGGTGGGCAAGACGGCAGACTATTACACCGCGCTGGCTGGGCAGTTGAGCGAGGTACTGTCGGCAAGCACCACGTTAATCCAATCACTTGGCAGAGCGGAAGCCGGTGTGGATGCGGATGCTTTGCTGCTCGCCGAACTCTCGGCTTTGGCGAACATCGTCGATCTTGCGGCGACTGCTCCCTCTGAGTCACTGCATCTTCGTGCGCTGTTGGCCAACGTGGAAGCGGCGGCACCGTTCCTTTGCGAAGCCAAGCAAGAAGCCGCGCCGCTACTTGCCGTAAGAAGTGAGCTGGAAGCTCGGTTTCGGCTCACAGGATTGCCATCGGCCGAAATCCTCGGGCGCATGGCCGCCGCCGTGGCGAGCGCCGGAGTGTTCCGCTTCTTTGACAAGGAGTATCAAAACGCGAAGAAGACGTACCGTGGATTGTGTCGCTTGCCCGACAAGTCCTCACGCGCAGTCATGCAAGCCGACTTGCACCGGTTGGCGGACTACCGCGACCGGTGGGAACGCTTCCACGCAAAGCCCGTCTACCGGGAAGCATTGGGCGGCGTGTTCGATGGGTTGGACACACCCTTCGAGAAGTTGGAACGGCTCTTTGATTGGCTGCTTCTCATCGGAAAAGCGGTTCCAAACCGACCGAACGCGGTCACCACCCGGTTGGCCAGCGGTCTGCGAACGGGTTCGCCGGAGCAAATTAGTCAGATCGGCAGCCTCATTGCGGATACGCCGCACTGGCAGAACCTGGAAAAGAATCTGCACGAGTGTCAGCAGAATCATTGGCCAAAGGAGCGGCCTTTTCCCGACAAGCTCGCCGAACTAGTCACCTCACTGCAATCGTTGGCTGCCGAATTGCGGGAAGCAGTTGCTACACTGACAGACGCCAAGGTTAAAGCGGACGTGGAACTGCCGCGAGTCGGCGCTGCCCTTGATGCCCTCAGCCAAGCCCGCTTGATCGAGTCAGGCATCGCGAGTGACAACTTTGCGGCGACCACGCTGGGCGAGTACTTCAAGGCAGCAGACACAGACGCTGACCTCATCGAAGCAACGCTTGAATTAGTGCGATCCATCCGCACCACCACGATCCCGGTGGCCACACAGAACTGGCTCCTGGAAGCGGATACTGCCACCCGCCTGCTCGACCTCAAAGCTGCTGCTACTCGCCTAGCAGACAACGTGAAACAACTTCGAAAGGATCTCGCGATCTTCGCCGCGACCGGCAACGTGGATTGGACGGCGTGGTTTGGGTTGTCTCCAACGACGGACGTACCTATCGATCACGTCCCCTTCATGGCGTTTGTCTCGCGGGCAGACTGCGCGCTGAGCCACGAAGCCCAACTCTCTGGCTACGTGGCGTATTTGAGGGCAAAACAAACCGCCTTGCGTCTGAAGCTCGACCCTATTGTAGAGCGTGTGGAAGCAGGGCAGTTCGAAGCCCGCTGTGCACACGATGCGTTCTCCTTTGTCTACAGCGAATCCTTGGCCAGAGCGTTGCTGGCAGATCGTCCAGCTCTCGATGCATTTAGCGGCATGACGCACGAAGGCGTCCGCCAGCGCTTCGCAGCGTTGGACAAGGAAGTGATCGCGCTTTACCGCCGACGCGCCGCGAGTCTGATCGCCAATCAACGCAAGGTGCCTTGGGGAGTATCAAGCGGCCCGGTGGGCGGCTTGAGCCAGCGGGGTTTACTTGAGCGCGAGATCAAGAAGCAAAAAAAGCATCTTCCGATCCGAAAATTGCTCGACCGCGCCGGCGAGGCGCTCCAAGCCTTGAAGCCTTGCTTTATGATGGGGCCGTTGTCTGTGGCCCAGTTCCTCAAGCCGGGAGGGCTGACGTTCGATTTGATCGTGATGGACGAGGCGAGCCAACTGCGGCCCGAGGAAGCGCTCGGAGCCATCACGCGCGGAACACAACTCGTGGTGGTAGGTGATCCAAAGCAGCTTCCGCCGACCGACTTCTTCAAGCGGCTGACGGATGACGCTGAGGACGAAGACGAGCCGGAAGAGGTAGCCTCAGCAGCGCAAGCGGAAAGCATCCTGGATGTCGCCAGCGCGCTCTACCAGCCCTTGCGCCGCCTGCGGTGGCACTACCGCTCTCGGCACGAGAGCCTCATCGCCTTTTCCAACCGCGAGTTCTACGATGGGGATCTGATGGTGTTCCCCTCACCGGCCGCCTCCAACGAAGGCTTAGGCGTGAAATTTGAAGCGGTCCCAGACGGAAGGTTCGTTGAGCGGCGCAACGTTCCGGAGGCGGAGCGCGTGGTCGCCGCCGCGCTGGTGCACATGCGCAACTACCCTGATAGATCGTTGGGCATCGTCGCGCTCAACGCTCCGCAAAAAGAGTTGATCGAAGCTTTGTTCGAGCAACGCGCGAAGTCGGAGCCTAGTGCCGCTGCGTTCGTGGAACGCTGGTCGAACGAGCTGGAGCCGTTTTTCATCAAGAACCTGGAAAATGTCCAAGGTGACGAGCGGGACGTCATCATTGTTTCGGTGACTTACGGCCGGAGTGCACCAGGGTTGCCTGTGCCCCAACGCTTCGGTCCGATCAACGGTCCCACCGGACACCGACGGCTCAATGTGCTGATCACCCGCGCCAAACGCCAGTTGCTGGTGTTCTCATCCATCACGGCTGACGACGTTCGTGTGAGCTCCGAGAGCAGCCACGGACTGCGAGCATTGAAAGGATACTTGGCTTTTGCGCAGTCGGGACGTCTGGATGGCCAAGCGACCGTCACTGGCAGAGAAGCAGATTCTGACTTCGAGGTGGCGGTTGCTACGGCCGTCCGTGCTCGTGGCTACGAGGTGGTGCCACAGATCGGCGTAGCTGGGTACTTCGTCGACTTGGGTTTGCGCGATCCTCGTAAGACGGACGCGTTTTTACTCGGGATCGAATGCGACGGGGCGACGTACCACCGTAGCCGCTGCGCCCGGGATCGAGATCGCCTCCGCCAACAGGTGCTGGAAGGGTTGGGATGGAATATCCACCGAGTTTGGTCGACAGACTGGTTCAAAGATCGGCAGCGAGAGGTCGAGAAGATCGTCGCGCGGATCCAAGAACTACTAGCCAAAGAAGTCCGAGTGGAGGCACCTACTGGATCGAAAGCTACGGATGTAGAAGCCGTTGAACCTTCCAGCGCTCGACAAAATATGCCGACTGACGGCCGTTTTGTGCAGCAAGAACTCATTTCGCATGATGCTCCTGATCCCGTGGCAATCGCGAAGTCGGAGGCGGTAGAGCAAAACTCCTCGTCGATGGAGCAGGTTCGCAGGCGCCTGATCGAGATAAGGGAGAACGTCATTAAACCCGCCTTCCCACGGACCGACGCCGCCAAAGGATTGCTGCGCAAAAGTATGCTCGACATCCTGCTCCGCGAACGACCGCAAACGTACGCTGATTGGATTGTTGCCGTTCCAGCCCAGTTGCGTGTCGAAACGGATCAGGCGCAAGTCAGCCGCTTTTTAGAAAACGTTTTAGCGATTCTTCGGAAAGACAAAGGACTCTGATTTGCGCTATCTCATTTCAACGAGCAGTGCGTTGTTCATCGCACATCTAAATTGGTTTCATGCCGCTCAACCCGAGATTTGTTGAAGACGCTCTGACAAACACGCTCAGGGAGGCACTCGCCGAACCGGAGATCGGAACTGCTTTTTGGCGGATGGTTGCTCCTAAACGGATGCGCTCGGAACTGCCTGACCAAATAAAATCATGTGCCGATGAGCTTGGCCCCGCAAGATTAGGCGGCACCAATCCTGACATCATTTTCTATCGAAGAGGCAAACCGGTCTTTTACCTAGAAGCCAAGCTGGGGAGCGGCACCGAACCATTGCAATTGTTCCGGGCACGTTCTTGGATGCGTGCTTACGGTGCACAGGATGACCAAGTCTTGCTTGTAAGCAACATGGTCGACCAACTCCCCTCCGGGGTTGGTTGGACTGGTCCGACCCTACCAGTTCATGGGATCACTTGGCACGCAATCGAGTCTGAACTGCGGCGTCAATCTTCAGCATGGCATCGAAGATCACGCCAAAAGTTTGAGTCTTTTTCCTCGTTTCTGAAGCAGAGGTCGTCCGCCTCACGGAACAAGACCAAACACGGGATGCTTTTTCCTTCAGGCCATCGTTACGGCGAAGTGATGCGGCGATTCATTGCTGCCAAGGGCTACACAAAGGCCGACTTGCTTTATGGAGCGCGGATTGATCCCAGAATTTGCATCGGCCGTGATGACTGGCAGCAGGCCCTTGGAACGCCGGACTTAGAGCGAATGGAACTCCACTACGGGCCGGGACGCCAAGGAGACGGAGAAAATTACCGGGCCGAGTTCCACCTTTGGCACAAAACGGATTTGGCACACAGCAGAAAATTCATCGAGCAGTGTTGGCCGTGGTGGCGGCAAGCGATCATGGAAGACCGTTCAATTCAGTTTGTTTTCGGTGGCAGGGGAGGTGGTAAAAGAACTCGACCAACGGAACTGCCCCTCGCATGTCCCAATGCATGGGTCGCCTTCATTTGCCGGCCTGGAAGCAAAATCTACGAAAGAGAACTCCGTGTGCTCTCGATGGACAAAATCCTTCGGCGAATCTCGAAAATTGTTGATCCTCTTGAGCGTGTGGTTGACCGGGTGAGTAGCCTGCTCAAAGGCAGCAGCTAGCGATTTTTAGAGCCGATTGGGAGTCTGTCGGCAGGTTTTGGCAAACCTACCGGCGCTCGCACTTTTGATTCTGATAGTGAGATTGCTTGCTGCAGAGCGTCTGGTCGGTATCCATACAAAAACGCAGCCTTAAAGCGCGTTAAGGGGCGTACTCTGCTCTGCCACTGCATCCTGTATATTCAGAAACATCAACCAAATTTCCATCGTGGCAACGCCAATCAAAAACGTCGAGGCTCGCCTGAACAACTTTGTCAAGGGTTTGTCGGGAGCGGAACGCATTGATGATCTTGTTCTCACGCCGGAACAGCAGAAGGCGCGGAAAGCCGACTTCTTTTTTGATCAACGTCGGATCGTCTGCGAGTTGAAGACACTTTTGCAAGATACAGCACCGAAAATCTCCGGTGTTTTGGCACCACACGAGAAGCGTCCTGATTGGCCGGTGTTCTACGGGCAGCAGGGTTTGAGCGAGACGCTTTGATCGAGTCCCCGGCATTGGTCCAGAACGAGTGAGAGGTTCGGGTTGATAGTAC
>CAXTQD010000050.1:0-21727 GCA_964246175.1 uncultured Chthoniobacterales bacterium
ACGCCATCTTGCGCGGCGACCTGCACCGGGCCGAGGTTCGGTTGCCGGCGGCGGGCGGGCTGTACCGGCTCCTGGTGACGGTGCGCGACGCGCACGGGGGCGGCGCGGTTGCCAACGTGCCGCTGCGCGTCGATGCGCCCGTGCGTGCAGACCGCGGCCAACCCGTTCGTTTGCCCGCCACGGTCTACGGGGAGGGAGCGGAGGCGACGGTCTACGCGCCGTCGGGTTGGATGGGCAACACCGCGGCGATCCGGCTCGACCCCGCCTGGCCGCGCGGGCCGCACACGGGGAGCGAGTGCCTGCGCTGCGAGTTCAACGCGCGCGCGGGTTGGGGCGGCGTCGCGTGGCAGCATCCCACCGACAATTGGGGCGAACGGGCGGGCGGCTACGACCTCACCGGCGCGAAGCGGCTGGTGTTCTGGGCGCGCGGCGACCAGGGAGGCGAAACCGTGGACTTCAAGTTTGGCGTCGTGCCCCGCGACCGGCCGTACTTCGACACGGCGCATGGCGAACGGCTGAACGTGGTGCTGACCCCGGAGTGGCGGCGCTACGAGATCGCGGTCGGAGGACTGGACCTGTCGCGCGTCGTGACGGGTTTCGTCTGGTCGGTGGCGAGCCCCGGTCGGCCGGTCGTCTTCTACCTCGACGACATCCGGTGGGAATGAGGCGCGGGTGCGCTCACCGGGCCGGGAGGGTGCCCTTTTCACGGCGCACGGATTTCTCGTGGATCGAGACGATCAAAGGCACGCCCCGGATGATTTCGATGCCCAACTCCAAGGCGGACTCGCCGCGCGACCAGGCTTTGCGCGGGGCGCTTTCGTCGGAGAAAGCGAGGCGGAACCGGACCGAATAACTCTGCCCGGGCTTGGTTTCGCGCAGGTCCGGGCTGCCGACGATGTGGTTGCGCTGGGTCGGCCAGCGTTGGTTGAAACCGAGGATGTCACTGCGGATGTGCGCCTGACTGACGCGCCCGTCGGTGAAGTAATCCACGGACGGCGCGTAGTAGGCCAGCGCGGCCTGCACGTCGCGCGTCTGATCGCAGCGCACGAAGCCGTCGACGAAGTCACCGATGAGCTTCTGCCAATCGCCCGCCGGCCGCACCGTGGCGGGGGGCGTCGCGGCGGCGGGCGGAGCTTTGGTTTTCGCGCGTTCGGCGAGGGCGGCGCGCACCTCGCGCACGTCGGTCACCGCCTGGAAGCGCCGTGCCGTCAGGTCGTAGCGGCAGAGCCATGGGACCGGGACCTGGGCCGTTCCTCCGGGGCCGGACGGGACGAGGCGCAACGTGAACGCCGAGGCGTCTGGTTGCCAGTCCACGGCGTCGATCCGGACGTGTTCGCGGTTCGTGCGGGGCGGTAGACCGACTTCCCCGAGGTAGAAGCCCCAGGCAAGGTCTTCCAAGCCCGCGCCAGGACGCTGGTACTCGTCGGGGACCTGGTAGAGGGCATCGTCGGCGGGATCGCGACGGAGGATTTGCACGCCGTTGCTGTCGCTGTCGGCGGAACGGCCGTCGAAGAGCAGCCACTGTTCATCCGGCGAGAAGAGCGCCCGGGCGTCGGGCGCGGCCCGGGAGAGCAGCCGGCGGCGGGATTCATCCGCGCGCGAGATCAGCCAGACGGAAGTTCCGGCGTCGGTCTGGCGGTACTCCAAACGCAGGTCTCCAAGCGGCGAGGATTCGGTGCGGTCCAACCGTCCTTCCAACGGCGGGAGAGACGCGGGCGCGGCGGGCTCTGGCGTTGGCGCGGCGGCAGACAACACGGGTGGAAAAGCGGCCTCCGGTGACACGGGCGGCTCGGTGGCCTCGGGCGCAGGGGTCGTCCCGCCAGGCGAAGGTGTCGCCTCGTGGTTCGGCAACGGCGCAGGGTTCTCCGCGCTCAGGGCGGGCAGGCCGGGCGTCGGGGTTGCCTCGCCTGCCAGAGCCGGAGTGGAAGCGTCCGTGGAAGCCCTCTCAGGCGGCGGGGTCAGCGCAGGAACCGGCGGAACGGGCGTCGGAGTCGGCACCGCAACCAGGGCGGGCAGAGGGGTCGACGCTGGACCCGGGGCAGGCGTGGCAGACCGCGCGGAGGCCGGGCGGGCCGGGGAAACGGTTGGCGCGGGGTGCGTTTTGTCGGTCCGGGCAGGCGGCGAGGAGTGGCGCGCGCCGAGGTACGCCACCAGACCGGCCACGGCGAGTAGCGTCGGCATTGCCAGCCACGGCCAGCGGCGGCGGGACGCGGGCGTTCTTTCCTCCTCCGTGCCGCCGATTGGTTCGGCGGCCAACGGCAGCGGCGGACCCGGGGGGACGGTCGCCGCGACTGGCCGCGTGGTTCCGGGACTGACGGCGTTTTCCAGGGCTTCGTATAATTCGCGGCCGGTGATAAAACCAGCGGTGCCGGGCGCGGGCCACACGGCACGGCGCAGCACCGCGTTGCCCGCTTCCGTCAGCGACGAGAGCGGGACGTAGTGCAGGCGCGCCGCCGACGTGCCCCGGGCATCTTCCACGCGGTTGCCCCCGAGTAGTTCGTGGATGAGCCGGCCCAGCGGGGTGATCTCCAGACCGGCGGCGGGATCATCCCCGGACGCCCCGACGGCGTCCGTGTCGTCCGGCGCGGGCAGGCGCGTCTGTGTGTTCACGAGCGTCTCGTCGCCGTCGGCGGCCGACCCCTCCAGGGGCAGCGTGCCCAGCACCACCCGATGCGAAGGCCAGGACGCCAGCGGCTGGTGCAAGGTGCGCTCACGGTGCTGTTCGTCGTCGAAGCCCCCGGGGAAATGGAAGAGGATTTGGTGCTTGGACCAGTCGAGCCAGGTCAGGCCGTGCTGCCGCGCGTGGTCGAAGCCCGCCGCCAGCGCCTCAAGCAAGCGCAGGACTTCCGGCGGCGTCAGCGTCCCGCGCGCCCGCAGGACGGCGAGCAGCGTGAAGCCTTCGATCCATTCCGTGACGAGGAACCGGCCGCCCGCGCCGTCTTTGCCAAAATCTAGCGGCTGGACGAGGTGCTCGTGCGGGGCAGCGCGCTGGAGGTTGACGGTGCGTTCCAGTCGCCCGCAAACCTCCGGGTCGGCCGCGAGGCGAGCGGCGAGGATCTTGACGGCCACGAACCGGCTGCCGTGCCGCAGGTCCAACGCCCGGAACAACGCACCGCCTGAGCCGCCGCCACACCGTTCCACGAGCTGCCAGCGGTTCGCCAGCGTCACGCCCGCGCCTTCGGAGGCAGGGTGGACATCCGCCGGTTCGGCGGCCGGCACGGGGATGGGACGGGTGGCGTTGTCGGCCAGGCCAGCCAAGCATTCTTCCACCGCGTGCCTGAGTTCCAGGGCGTCTCGGAAGCGGTCGGCCGGCTTCTTTTCGAGAGTGCGCGCGAGCAGAGCGCGGACGGACGGGGGGACGCCGTGCGCGTCGAGCTGCATCCACGGCACGGGCCCGGAGAGGTGTTGGCTGACGATGCGCGCCAGCGATCCACCAAACATCGACTGGCCCGTGAGCAGGAACCAGAGCGTCGCACCGAGAGAATAAATGTCCGAGCGGCCGTCCACAGGCTCGTTCTCCAACTGCTCGGGACTGGCGAAGTGGGCGGTGCCGATGAAGCCGCTGGTGCCCATCGACGCCCAGGTGCTGCCCTCGGTCTCGTAGCTCTTGGCCAGGCCGAAGTCAATGACCTTGACGACCGGTCCGTCGGCGGGTGACTGGGTCAGGATCAGGTTGGAGGGCTTGATGTCGCGGTGAACGAGCCCGAGTTCGTTGGCGAGGGTGAGCGCCCGGGAGATTTGCAACACGAGAGGCAGGGCGGCGGCTGCCGACAGCGGTCCGCGCCGGTCGACGACCTGCTGGAGGGTTTCGCCCTCGCAGAACTCCATCGCGTAGAAATGGGTCCCATCGGCGGTCTGGCCGAGGTGGAAGATGGCGGCGATGTTCGGGTGCCGCAGCCGCGCGGCCAGGCGCGCCTCACGCAGGAAGCGCTGCCGGAAAACCTCGTTGTGGAGGACGTGCGGCAGGACGACCTTGAGCGCCACCTCGCAGTGCAAGTCGGTGTCGAACGCCTTGTAGGTGATGCCCATCGACCCCCGGCCCAGTTCCCAGAGCGAACCGTCCTCACGACGCAACACCTGGTAGTGCTGAAAGGTTTCGGTCTCGCTCATAAAGCTGGTTGGTCTGGGTGCACTTCCCTGCTTCACCCCCACGCCGGCAACCAACGAATGCCCATGCGGTCCGGCGAAGCCAGGATCGTCAGGCGCTCGGCTTAGCCGGCTCGCACGCCGGACCGGCTGGGTAGACCCCGGTCTAGCAGGTCAGAAAAACGGTGAACGGCGTGCCGTCTGCCGTGGACGGAGGACAAGGGCCAAGCGCTGCCAGCAGCGACGACTCGGATGGAATTAAGTCCGCGCGCGCGGTCGCAGGCAAAGAACCCACCGAGCCAGGAGGGGATAGAAACATTGGCAGCGTCTGCGGACACGTCCCCTAATCGTCGTTCCTCTTGCGCACGGCCGCCCGGTCAGGCGAAAGCGACCCCAGGCGCAATAGCATGCAGGATCGCCTGTACCCGGGCCACCGTGCTCTGCAGCACGGCGACCTGAGATCGTGGAGGACGCGCAGTGGACCACCCGCGAAACCGCGCCTACAAACACATGGCTGCGAGGCAGCCCGGGCGCCCGGTGGTGAAAACAGGGTGTCGGCACCAAAAACGGTGACTTGGCAGCTTTGGCTGGGAAGGCGGCCAGGTCACCGACGGTGGTTGGCAGCTCGCTACAAAAGCACCGATACGAACCCTGTGGCTACTCCCCATTCACCGTGAAGTGAAAGAACCCTGCGCGCAGCGACGGGGACGCGTGAACACCTCGACCAGCACGAGGAATATGGAACAAGGTGGGTGAAGAGGATTTCGCGCAAGGCAGATCAATCCCACGCGATCTCGCCCTGCTAATATGAGGCACGGTGACCTCCGGAAACTGCTGCCGCCCAAAACGCCAGGCTTGGCCATCTACGAGACGTACAAAGACGGTGTCTCCTTCGATCTGCTCGACCAAGCCGTTCATGCTGCCGGCCCAGCCATCGCACAGCATTTGCTTATAATCCTCGACATCCGCCTCCAAACGAAACTTCAACCCCGCTTCGATCCTCACGGGCATTCTGGCTCCAGTAGGCCAATTTGAAGGTCGGTCTATCTTCTGGACGCATCCGCCAATCGTCACAGCGCCGGGTAGTGGCAATGTTGGTGTGCCCGTGCCACTCCTGCACCTTGGCGATGTCGGCATCATGGTCGAGCGTGTTGGTGGCCGGCGTGACTTGCTGTCAATCGGTACTGAAGCCGCCCACGCAGATCTGGCTACGATGCTGAGGAACGCCAGTATTCAAAGTGGATCAAACTTCCCGCGCGAAAAACAAAGAGCAAGTTTGCCGTAAGGGCCTGGATATGAACGTTGCGCCAAATCTGTGCATACAAAGTGCATCTTGGGTTGAAAATGACCATTTTGCCTCTGAGCAACTGAGCGCTCGAATCCCTCCCTCACCGCATGAATCGCTCATCGCAAGGTATTTGCATGAGAAATTTTTATCGTGTTCGTTGTCTATTGGTGGCTTGTTTAGCCACGGCACGGCCGAGGAGGAAGTTTGCCGTTTACAGGCGATGTGTTGTGCAAATTTGGCCGACGATTTCCTCCGGATGTCCGCCGCATACACCTCCGCTGTGTATATAAAGGTATAAACCCACGCGCAAGGCGGCTACTTCCTCTTGGTTCTAGCGTTTATTCTTACCTACTCTTCAAGCACCTTGCCTGGGTACCAGCACCGGCGTTCCGTCTGGCAGCAGGACCGTTGTCGTGCAGACGGGAACCAGAGCGTTCCCGCGCCAGGAAAACAAGCCTCCACGCCGCCGCTCACCACTTTTTGTAGACGAGGAACTTGCCGTTCATCGTGATCTTGACGCGGTCGCCCTTCGGGTCAGCCACCTTGTCGATGTCCATGGTGAAGTCGATGGCGCTCATGATGCCCGCGCCAAACTTCTCTTCCACCAGGGCCTTGATGGTCGGCCCGTAAACGTAGATGATTTCTTGAAGCCGGTACTGCAGCGGTTCCTTGGGGATCGTCGGGGCGGCCTCGCCCTTGTTGCACCACGCGCCGAAGCATTCCACCGCGCCCACGGGCAACTCCAGCAAGGCGGCGAGCTTCTCGGCCTCGGGCGCCTCCAGGGCGTTCTCGCCCAGGCAGGCGCTCGTCGTGTAAACCTCCGACAGGCCGGCCGCCTGTGCGAGCGTGGCCCAGGTCAGCTTCAGGCGGGCCTTGGCGGTGAGCACGGCGGCGGTCAGTTCCTGCTTGGTCATGGGCTTGGTCATCATGGAAGAGTAGAAAATGGAAGCTTTCCCTTTTGCCCGACTTGGGTCGTGAACCAAAGCAAAATGTCTTGCACCTTGTTGCAGAGGTCAGGTCGCTGCCTGCCGGGCTGGTACGGGAAATGCAAACCGTTGGCCGGGCCACGCCTCCCCCGCCAAAGAAAGGACACCAAAAAGGATGATGCTGGAGACCTTCGCGCCGTACACTTCGCAGGATTTCGTTTTCAAGATCGCGCGCTCACCCCGTGAGTTGGACGAGTACCACCAGCTCCGCCGTGCCATCTTCTGCGGAGAACAGAGGGTCTTCGAAGGCAGCGACGTGGACGGCGTTGATGCGGCGGCGACTCCCATCGTGTGTCAGACGCTGGTGGCCGGCATGGAAGATCGGGTGGTGGGCGTCGTGCGTATCGACGAACGAAGCCCGGGCGTCTGGCACGGCAGCCGGCTGGGGGTGGCGGCGGAGTTTCGCAGCCTGAAGCGGCTCAGCCCGAGCGTGGCGGTTCGTAACCAGCAGCCGGTCCACCGTGGCCTGGGCGCGTTGGGTGCTGGTCTGATCTTCAAGGCGGTTTCCACTGCGCACGCGCTGGGCTGCCGGGAGTTCCTAGCCACCGTGCAAAGCCAGAACGCGCGGTTCTTCCAACGTCTGCACTGGGAGAATCTGGAGGAAGTCTCGCTGCACGGACTACCGCATGTACGCATGCGCGCAGACCTGCGGTACTACCGTCCGGCCCAAGCCGTCTTCTAGGCATGGAAACGGCAACCCTCCAGCTAGAAAGCCTCGTTCGTTTCCTTGGACAGAGCACGGCGGTACGCACAAAGGCCGACATCCGTCATGCCTACGCGCCCGCGCAACCATTGGCGGGTGGTGTGGCGCTGGGTGACGACTGCGCCGCCATCCCCGACGCCGACGGCTACCTGTTATTCGCGGCGGAGGGAATGCTGCCTGCGTTCGTCCTGGGCGATCCCTGGTTCGCGGGATATTCGGCCGTGATGGTCAACCTGAGCGACGTAGCGGCGATGGGCGGCTGGCCCTTGGCCGTCACGGACGTGATCTGGAGCGGCCGGGCGGATGCGGAGAGGATGTGGGCGGGCATGCGGGCTGCCTCCTTGGCTTACGGCGTGCCCATCGTCGGGGGACACACGACCGAGCTGCCCGCCGCCGGGTCGCCTCTCCTCGCGGCCGCGGTGCTGGGCCGGGCCAGACGGCTGATCACCAGCTTCGACGCCCGCGCCGGCGATGATCTGCTCATGGCGGTAGACCTGCGGGGAGCTTACCGCGGCGCGCAACCGTTCTGGAACGCCAGCACGGACGCGCCTCCGGAGAGGTTACGAGCGGACCTCGCCCTGCTGCCGACACTGGCGCAGGACACGGCGCGCATCGCCGGCAAGGACATCAGCAACGGCGGCGTCGTGGGCACTCTGCTCATGCTGCTGGAATGCTCGGGCGTCGGCGCGGAACTCTGGCTGGACCGCCTGCCGCAACCCGCCGGGGTGGCCCTGAAGCGCTGGCTGCTGTCCTTCCCAAGTTACGGCTACCTGCTGAGCGTCCCAACGACGGACACCGCCCGAACCACGGAGCTTTTTGTGCAGAACGGCATCGCTTGCGCGGTTGCGGGGCGCATCACGGCGGAACGCGGATTGACGCTAGGCTACGGAGAAGCGCGGCGCCCCTTCCTGTCTGCACCTTGACGTGCAGAAGCTGACGAACAGGGCATCTCAGGGCGATAGAAAAATATCCATACCTGGTCAAAGAGAGCCAACATCCGTGGTGCTTTTTATCCCTTTCCGTCAGCAGCGACTAACCACCCGGTCAGGGAAAAAGGATGCATCCTCACATTTTGCGTCGCAATACAACGATGTGCATAAGTCGAGGCGGTTTGTTCAGAGAGATGGTTGGAGCGGGTTCACGGAATGCTAAGTGCGGGTCCTGTCTCTACGCACCGACCGCTGGAGATAACCCAGTCAACCACAACCAAGCTCCGTTTCCTTCCTATGCCTGTCGTCGAACGCGAAATGAACAAGACCGGGGATTTCCTGGTGGACTACGAACAGAAGGTGTTTCCCGACGTGAAAGCCGATCCCGGCGAAAAGGCGCTGGTGACGTTTCACACCATCGCCTTCGAGGGGTCGATCTCGCTGGTCAACACGCTGGCCGCCACGCGCCTGCTACGCAAGGGATACGAGACGAGCATCCTCCTGTACGGGCCCGGCGTGACGATGGGTTTCCAGAAGGGCTTTCCTACCTTGGGCGACGAGGCATTCCCGGGCCATCTATACGTTAACCAACGGTTGAGCAAGTTCATGGAGGAAGGCGGCAAGGTGTACGGCTGCCGGTTCTCCACGCAGGCGCTCTACGGCCAGACGGAGAAAGCGTTCCTGAAGGGAATCACACCCGTGGGGCCGCTCGACGTGCTGGACATCATCCTCGTGCACAAAAAAGCCGGTGCGGTGATCCTGGACTCCTGGACGGTCTGAGCCGGCCGGAACGTCGCCGCCCATGAAGCGGATCAAAGCTGCCGCCGTGCAGATCGCGCCGGATTTGACCAGCGGTGCGAGCACCTGCACGCGGGTTGAAGAAGCGGTTGCCCATGCCGCGGCGCAAGGGGCCGGACTCGTGGTGTTTCCCGAGACATTTCTGCCGTACTACCCGTACTTCAGTTTCGTCGCGCCGCCGGTGACCGCGGGCCGGGAACATCTCCGTCTCTACGAGCAGGCGGTGGAAGTGCCGGGACCCATCACGTACCGGCTGGGCGAGGCGGCGCGGCGGCATGCGGTCGTGTTAGTCGTCGGCGTCAACGAACGCGACGGCGGCAGTCTCTACAACGCGCAGTTGATCTTCGACGCCGACGGCACACTGGTCCTCAAACGCCGCAAGATCACGCCGTCCTACCACGAACGCATGATCTGGGGACAAGGAGACGGCAGCGGCTTTCGCGCGGTAGATACGGCGGTGGGCCGGCTGGGTGCATTGGCGTGCTGGGAGCATTACAACCCGCTGGCACGCTTCGCCTTGATGGCCGAGCGCGAGGAGATCCATTGCTCGCAGTTCCCGGGTTCGATGGTCGGACAAATCTTTACGGAGCAGATCGAGGTGACGATGCGTCACCACGCCTTAGAGAGCGGTTGCTTCGTGGTTAACGCCACGGGCTGGTTGACCCCCGAGCAACAGGAGAGCATCGCGCCGGACCCGGCGCTACGGCGAGCGCTGACTGGGGGTTGCTACACGGCCATCATCTCGCCGGAGGGCGTGCCGCTGTGCACGCCTGTCACCAGCGGCGAAGGCATGGCCATCGCGGAACTGGACCCAGCCCTGCTGACCAAACGCAAGCGGATGCTCGACTCGGTGGGGCACTACGCGCGGCCCGACATCTTTTCACTGCACATCGACCGGAGCGTTCGCACGCACCTCGCGCCGCCAACGCACGATTTTTCGCTCGGGATTTCATCGGAGGAGGGAGACCATGGCCGCCACGCACGCATTCCAAACGGCGCTGCAAACCCACAAACAACGGCTGCTCTCTGAGCTACAAACCCGCGGCCTTCGCCTGGGCAACCGCGACGCCGGAAGCGCCAGCCGGGTCGGCGGCGCCGGGCCGACCGACCACAAGGCCGTCACGCTGCTCGGCACCACGCTGATGGTGCCCGTCCACACGCGCGGGGCCGGTGAGTCGCCCTACTTCGCCACCGTGCCGGACGCGCAAGGCAGCGCCTGGCTGGAGGACACACGGACGGGCGAGACGATCTGCGTGCTGTCCTTCCCGCCCGCGCCGAAGTTCTACGGATTGCACACGACGGAGGGCGTGCCGTACTGGCAGATCGCGCAACTGCACTCGCGCGACACCCTCGCTACCACGGTGCTCCAGACATGCGTGCGCTACGGCAACCGCGCGACGCGCTGCCAGTTCTGCGCCATCGGCGAATCCCTGCGCGCCGGACGCACGATCCCGCGTAAGACCCCCGCGCAACTCGCCGAGGTTGCCGCGGCGGCGCAACGGCTTGACGGCGTGCGCAACGTCGTGCTGACGACCGGCACTCCGCCCACGGACGACCGCGGCGCGGACGTGCTGGCGGAAGCGGCGGCGGCGATCAAAGGGGGGACAGGATTACCGGTCCAGGCGCAGTGCGAGCCGCCGGCGGACTTCGGCTGGTTCGCGCGGCTGCGGGCGGCGGGCGTGGATGCGCTCGGGATGCATCTGGAAGCGTGGGACGAAAGCGTGCGAGCGCGGATCATGCCCGGCAAGGCTGAGGTGACGCGGGCGTTCTACCTCGAAGCGTTCCGGGCGGCGGTGCCGGTTTTCGGGCGCGGGCAGGTGAGCACCTATCTGTTGGCAGGATTGGGCGATACGGCCGAGGGCCTGTGCGAGGCGGCGGAGGAACTCATCGGGCTGGGCATCTATCCGTTCATCGTGCCCTTCGTGCCCGTGGGCGGCACGCCGCTGGCCTGGCACGCGCCGCCAACAGCCGAGTTCATGCGCGCGGTGCTGGAGCCGGTCGGCCAAGCGTTGCGAGCGGCGGGGATGACCAGCGACACCGTCAAGGCCGGGTGCGCAAAGTGCGCGGCGTGCTCGACGCTTTCCACCTTTGAAAAGGCCGCGGCGACGCCCGTCGGATGAAGCTTCTTCGCCATGCCTGAAGTTCTTTTCACCGTGCAGATGCCCGACGGGGAGGAATATACCTGCTACTCCCCCTCTACGGTGGTGCGAGAGTATTTTGCCGTGGGCGAAACTTTGCCCCTGGCGGAGTTCGTCGCGCGCAGCCGCTCGGCCTACGCCGCGGCCAACGAAAGGGTGCGCGCGAAGTACGGCGTGGGCTGCGCGAGCGCCGCGGCCCAACTCGCCAAGATCGAGGCACGGGCGGCGGCCAGCCAAGACCCGGAGGGAAGCGTGCGGATTGTCCGGATCTGAGGTGCATCGCGCACCGCCCGCCCCACGTCATGGAACCATCCCCTCTGAACACTTCGGCTGACGCCCACCACGCCGCGGTGATCGTGGGCGGCGGGCAGGCGGGATTGGCCCTGAGCTACTGTCTGAAAGAATTCGGCGTGGACCACGTCGTGTTTGAAAAACACCGCGCCGGGCACGCCTGGCAGAACCAGCGTTGGGATTCATTCTGCCTCGTGACGCCCAACTGGCAATGCACGCTGCCGGGCTTCCCGTACGCAGGAGACGATCCCGATGGGTTCATGGTCCGGGACGACGTGGTCCGATACATCGAAGGGTACGCTAAGTCGTTCGACGCGCCGTTGCGTGAGGGGGTAGCGGTGACGGGCGTGCGGCAGGAGTCAGACGGGACGTTCGCGGTGGAGACGGACGCGGGGCGCTGCAAGGCGGATGCGGTCGTGGTGGCGACCGGCGGCTATCATCGGGGGAGCATCCCGAGGCTGGCCGAGCGGTTCGCCCCGGAGATCGTGCAAATCCATTCCTCCGACTACAAGGGTCCGGGTCAGTTGCCGCCGGGCGCGGTGCTGGTAGTGGGCACGGGTCAGTCGGGCTGTCAGATCGCGGAGGACTTGCACCTCGCCGGACGAACTGTCCACCTGGGCGTCGGCACCGCCCCACGCACGGCGCGCCGTTACCGCGGACGCGACGTGGTGGCTTGGCTCGACGAGATGGGGCACTACCGCAAGCCGGTGGAACTCCACGCGGCCGGCAACCAGACGCGTGACAAGACCAACCACTACGTCACGGGGCGCGACGGCGGGCGGGACATCGACCTGCGGCGGTTTGCGTGCGAGGGGATGCGGCTGCATGGCCGACTGCTGGACGTGCGCGACGGCCGTCTGAGCTTCGCCGACGATCTCGCCGCGAACCTCGACGGGGCGGATGCCGCGGCGGAGCGGATCAAGGACCAGATCGACGAATACATCTGCGCCTGCGGCATCACCGCTCCCGCCGAGGCGCGCTACCGGCCCGTCTGGCAGCCGGGGGCGGGAGCGGCGCAGGAGGTGGACAGCCGGGCGGAAGGTATCCGGTCAGTGGTGTGGAGCACGGGGTTCAGCACCGATTACCGTTGGCTCGACGTGCCGGTCTTCAACGGCCGCGGTTACCCGAACCACGCGCGCGGCGTGACGGCGGTGCCGGGGATTTACTTCCTGGGTTTGCCCTGGCTGCACACCTGGGGATCAGGACGGTTCGCCGGGGTGGCGGACGACGCGCGCTACTTGGCCGGGCAGATCGTGACGCGTCATGGCACCCGGAAAACCGCGACCTCCGCGCGGCGGGACAAACCTCTGACGGCCATTCGATGACGACGAACCCGCCTACCCCGCCGGTCAGGATGCGCGAGATCGCACGGGAAATTGGCGTGGACGCCTCGACGGTCTCGCGGGCGTTGCGTGGAGACCCACGCATCGGCGCCGGCCTCTCCGAGAAAATCCGGGGCGCGGCACAACGGCTCGGCTATCGGCCCAACCCGCTCGTGAGTGCCCTGATGGCCAACCGCCGCCGGAGCAAGACGGCGGATGCCGACGTGGTGGCACTGGTGACTTGCTACGGGGGCGAGGATTGGCGGCAGAAGGACGTGTGCCGCTGGGAGTACGAGGGAATCCGGCGGCGGGCCGCGCACCTCGGCTTTCGCCTGGAGGTGTTCGCGCTGGAGGATTACGGCGGGAACGCTGCGCGGCTGGAGCGGACGCTGCGGGCGCGCGGGATCGTGGGGGTGCTGCTGGGTTTCGCGCGGGAAGGCGAGCAGCCCGTGGAGTTCAGCACGGAAGGTTTTGCCATGGCGGGACTGAGCGCATACTTCCGGTCCGCGCCGGTGGACCGGGCGAACTTCCACGGGTTCTTCAACGTGCAACTGGCCCTTGAGCGCATGCACGCGGCAGGCTACCGGCGGCTGGCGCTGGCGGTGCCGGAGTTCAACAACGCCATCTCTAACAACCAATGGTCGGGCGCGTTCCTGGACTGGCAGCGACGCGTGCCAGCGGACGAGCGTTGCGAATTGTTCATCCCCGGTACGACGGACGACTTCCGGGAGTTTCAGGCGTGGATGGAACGCAACCAGCCGGACGCCCTGCTCGTGTACAAGGTGCCGGCGGCCAAGTTCG
Organism: uncultured Chthoniobacterales bacterium; assembly: GCA_964246175.1. GTDB lineage: Bacteria > Verrucomicrobiota > Verrucomicrobiia > Chthoniobacterales > SZAS-18 > CAHJWO01. Next base: position 13,343 of record CAXTQD010000050.1, read on the forward strand.
TCGCCCGGCTAGGACGCAAAGTGCCCACCGACTTAGGGCTGGCCTTCCTTTACCGGACAGCGGCGGAGATGCAGAGCTCCGCGGGCATCGACGGGAACCTCGGCGAGGTCGGCGCAGCAGCCTTCGACCTGGTGGTCGAACGCCTGAACACCAACCGTCTCGGGGCGACGGAGCATCCCAAAGAAGTTCTCATCAAAGGATCGTGGCAAGGCGGCCCGACCTTGCCGTTCCGGGAGGGACGCACTCCTCCATCAGTGCAGGAACCTGTCCGTCAGGCCGCCAAGACCAAGAATCTTCCTCTTCACCAACCAACCAATCTCACCGCATGATCCCAGCTCATCCCGATACGTTCTCCGCCACCGAACTCGGCCACAGCCGCGGCTGCATCTGCGCACCGTGCAACGAAAGTTCCTCACTGGTCGACTCCGAGCCGTTGGCGCGGCTGGCCGCGCTGCTGGAGACCGCCGTCGTGCGTGAGGTTCTCGCCCAGGGCAATCCGTGGACGCGGCGGGCGTTCGTCGGCGGCCTGGGCCGGGGGGGGCGCTGCTGGGAGCGTTAGCCGCGAGCGGATTCCTATTGCGTGAAGCGGTGGCTGCGGCCGCCGACACGCCGGGCGCGCCGGAGAAAGCGGACCTGAAGGTGGGTTTCATCCCAATCACCTGCGCGACGCCGATTATCATGGCCTCGCCCCTGGGCTTCTACAAGAAGCACGGTCTGAACGTAGAGGCGACCAAGACCGCCGGCTGGGCGGTGATCCGCGACAAGACCCTCGCCGGCGAGTACGACGCCGCGCACATGCTGGCGCCCATGCCGCTGGCGATCTCTCGGATTGGGAGCCACGCCGACACCCTACCGGGTCGCCGCCATCGAAAACATCAACGGCCAAGCCATCACGCTCGCCACCAAGCACAAGGACAATCGTGACCCGAAGAAGTGGAAGGGCTTCGGCTACCCCGCGCCGACGAGCGAGAGCAAGAAGTTCGTGGTGATGGGCAAGGAGTTCAATCCGGCCAAGCCTGCGGACTACGTCAACGGCTTCGCCATCAAGAAGGCCTGAGCCGCTTCGTCGGAGCATGCACAACACGGTCCCTCTCTGGCGCTCGCTGGCGCTATCGGCGGTGATCCTCGCCGCCTTCCTGGCGTACTGGCAGTGGTCGCTCTCCAAACCTACCGTCGGGCGGGCGAAACTACCGACGCCGATGCAAGTCGGCGAGACGGCCTGGAAGGAACTGCGCCACCCGTTCTACGACAACGGGCCGAACGACAAAGGCATTGGCATCCAGCTTGCCGCCTCGCTCGGGCGCGTGCTGACCGGCGACGGCCTAGCGGCGCTGGTGGCGATCCCTTTCGGATTCCTGCTTGGCATGAGTCCGCTCTGGCAGCGGGCGTTCGATCCGTTCATCCAGACCCTGCGTCCGGTGTCGCCGCTCGCCTGGATGCCGTTGGCGCTTTTCACCATCCGCAACGCCGGGCAATCGGCGATCTTCGTGATTTTCGTGTGCTCGCTTTGGCCGATGCTCATCAACACGGCTTTCGGGGTAGTGGCGGTGAAAACGGACTGGCTCAACATCGCCCGCACGCACGAACCCGGCCGCCTGCGCACCGCGCTGACCGTCGTCCTGCCTGCCGCCGCGCCGACGATCCTGACCGGCATGCGTATTTCTATCGGAATCGCTTGGCTGGTGATCGTGGCCGCCGAGATACTCGTGGGCGGCACCGGGATCGGCTACTACGTCTGGAACGAGTGGAACCATCTCAACCTTGCCAGCGTGATCTTCTCTATCCTGACCATCGACGTGGTGGGCATGGCGTTGGACGCCTTGTTCGGCCGGGCGGCGCGCCTGGTGCAATACCGGGAGTAAATCCACGAGCCATCGCCACCATTATTCATCGGAACGATGACACTCTATTTGCTGAAAGCCAGCAATCTCGCCAAGCGTTATCCCGGCGCGGGGCAAGCTGGCACGGACCTCACTGTCTTTGAGAATGTCTCCTCCGGGATCAGGCCAGGAGAATTTGTCTGCACCATCGGGCATTCCGGCTGCGGCAAGTCCACCATTCTGAACATCCTCGCCGGCCTGGACCGAGCTAGCGGTGGATTGGTCCGCATGGACGGCAAGAGCGTAAGCCATCCCGAACTGGAGCGCGGCGTCGTCTTCCAAAACCACAGCCTGCTACCGTGGCTGAGCGCGCTGGAGAACGTGCGCTTTGCGGTGCGGGCGCGCTGGGCGCGTTGGAAGCATGGGCAAATCACCGACCACGCCTTGCATTATCTGGAAATGGTGGGACTGAAAGGCGTGGAGAGCCGCCGGCCCGCACAGCTCTCGGGCGGCATGCGTCAGCGCGTCGGGGCATCGCGCTGGCGTTCGCCATTCAACCCAAGCTGCTGCTGCTCGATGAGCCCTTCGGTGCACTGGATACGCTCACCCGTGGCACGATTCAGGATGAACTCGTCAAAATCTGCGCCGAGACGCAGCAAACGGTGTTCATGATTACCCACGATGTTGATGAAGCGATCCTGCTATCTAACCGCATCTTTCTGATGACCAATGGCCCGCATGCCCGGATTGCGGAGGCCGTGCGGGTCTCGTTGCCTACGCCCCGCAACCGTGGCGAACTCATTCACCGCCCCGGCTACTATTCTCTGCGTAACCATTTGGTTGATTTCTTTACGGAGGGTTCACGGTCGCACCCGATACCCAACCTCAAGGATTCAACACCATATCACCCGCTAGAGACAGACCTGATCGCAACCGGCAGTGAGGACGAGGAAACGCCGGTCATTACACTGGCAGCATGAACGCTGCGACCAAGTCGATCCCGGGCGGAAGGTGTTGTGCAAAAGTTCGTGCATATAGAAGGAGAGTTGCGCATTTCACCTCTGAACAACCAAGCGTTCGAATCCTTTACTTTCCGTAAGCATATCTTTCACTGATACTTATGACATACCTTTCTGGAACAACGTCTCCCGACAGCAGCACCGCTGTTCTTCGAAAACTACTCTCGTCTCGATGGATTGTGCCGCGTAGGGACACAGCTGATGCTCCCGATAAGAACCTCCAGAATATATTGTATGGTGTTTGCCACCAGCCTGTCAGCGACCTGACCATTTGGTTCCGCGGCAATCGCTGAGGGCACATCGTATCCTCTGCGGAAAACTTATGGCGGGCGGCAGCCGGGTTCGCTACACCTTGCCGATGAGTCACGCGAGTTTGTTGGGAAGGTGCCAAGGCGATGTCTGTCTGGTGGCAGCTTCCGCGTTGATTTTCCTGCTGATGCACGGACCGCTGTACGGGCAGGAACTGACACGGTCATCGCTGTCCAGCCGACCCGACGCGGCGCCTTCCCCCGTCCCTAGCGCGGGGTCGCCAAACCGCTTGGTCATCACCGCGTCGGCGCCAGAGATCCCCGAGTACAAGCTGCCGGACGACCAACGACCCAAGCTCTCCCACATCATGAAGGAGGTCGAGGGCACGCAGATCACCGTCACGAAGAAGGCCACCGTCACCAAGCTCGATCAGCAGCCGACGATCATCGACAACGACCAGCAGGAAGCCTTCGCGCGCACGCCCGGCATCCTCGTCACCGAGCAACAGACGCCTGCACAATTCAACTTCAGCTACCGTGGCCTGGGCAATCCCCAGGAGTCCGAGTACGTGCTCGTTCTACAAGACGGCATTCCCATCACCACAGACTGGATCGGCTTCCCGACACTCTACTACTTACCGCTCTACCAGAGCATCAGCGAGATCCAGGTCCTGCGCGCGGGCAACAGCCTGCTTTACGGCCCCGAGCCCGCCCCGGCTATCAACTTCGTCAGCCGTCGGCCGAAAGCAGGCGAAGCGCTCACCGGCTACAGCGAGCAGGTCGGTGGCGGCTATGGGCTCTATTCAACCTACAACGTGATCGAAGGCACGCACGGGCCATGGGAGTTCCGTGTGGATTTCGGCGATGTGCGTTCCGACAACCAGCGCGACAACGCCCGGTCCAATCTCCTCCAAAGCGACGCCTATCTCGCCTACCGGCCCGACGACAAACAAATTACCTCGCTCACGATCCAAGGCTACCGCGTCACGGCCGGCAATCCAGGCCGCATCACCTACCAGCAATTCAAACAGGATGATTCTTACTCCCCCACCCCGTACAACCACGATTGGGTGGACCGCGTTTCCACCGTCCTGCTGCACCGTCACGATCTCGGCGACGGCTGGTTGCTGGAGGCCAAGGCGTGGTTCACCTACCAGGACCTTGATAGCCGTGCCGCAGCCAACCTGAGCGCAACGGGCGCGCCGCCGACCAGCACCACGCTCCAGGAGGAAGAGTTCTTCAACGTCGGCGGCGACCTGCGCCTGCGGAAAAACTGGGGCCACGGCAACGCTTTTACCGTGGGCGGCGTGGTTTACCACGACGACGCCCCCTTCCGCCAATGGACGGACACAAACCTGTACGCCGACCGCAACGACCATTCCGGCACGCCGCGTCTCGACCAGTCGCGCAACTCCAACTACCAAGCCCTCTTTGCGGAGAACGTCTTCCGCCTGCCGTGGCAGTTCCACATCGTGCCCTCCGTACGCGTGGACCACGAGTCCGTGGACGTGAGTGAGACCGTGCGCCCGCCGTTCTTGACGCGCCCGCTCATCAACGTCAGCGCGGACCGCTGGGTGCCGCTGTGGGCCATCGGCATCGGCCAGGACTTCGGCAAAGGCAACGAGACGTACTTCAACGTCTCGACCGGGTGGCGACCGCTGCGCTATTTCGACGTGGCCTCGCCCTTTGCAAACCTCATGCCTGGCAACACCGCCGATCCATCGCAGTCCATCACGTACGAACTCGGCGTCCACGGCACGCCGGTGACTGGGTTATGGTACGACGTGAGCCTGTTCTGGATCGACTTCGACAACCGCATCGAGACGATCACGCTGAACAACACGGACGTGATCAACCAGAACAGCGGCGACACTCGACACCGCGGCTTCGAGGGAGAGCTGGCATACGATTTTCTCGCCCACCAGAAAACCGCGCGCCACTTGACCGCTTTTGCCAACGTGCAGTTCCTCGATGCGACCTTCACCGACAGCTCCATCGCGGGACAGGTCGGCAAGACACCCGCCTTCGCGCCGCACACGGTCGTCAAGGCAGGACTGACTTTCCGGCAGGATAAACGTTTCAACATCAGCCTGACGGCGGTGTCGGTCTCCTCGGAATATTGGCAGGACTCCGACCAGGGTCTGCCCACCCTGCCCGCCAAGATCCCGGCTTATTATACCATCGATCTCGCGGGAGACTACCAACTCACGCGCAACCTGCGCTTGCTGGCCGGAGTTTCCAACCTGACCAACCAGGTCTACTACTCGCGCGTGTTCCAAAACGGCATCGAACCCGCCCCTGGCATCAACGGCTACGCAGGAGTGGCGCTGGGCTTCTAGCCCGCTGCTCGCCGTGAAGAAACTTTCCTTTGACACGCTACCGGTTGCTCTCACGCGATTCTAAGGAGCCATGACTACCCACCGTCGCCGAGCTTTGTGCGTCTGCGCCAGTTTACTGGCCGCCTCCCTGCCCCAGCTTCACGCTCAGCAAACCTCCGGCGCGCCCCCCTTGGCCGAGCCACTTCTCAAGAGCCTGAAGGCCCGCTCGATTGGCCCCGCGATCATGGGCGGGAGGATTTCGGACATCGCACTCGACCCGAAGAACCCGCATCTTTTCTACGTCGGGCTAGCCACCGGCGGCATCGTCAAAACCGACAACGACGGCATCACCTTCGAATCGATCTTCGACAAGGAGTCAATGCTTTCCATCGGTGCACTGGCCATCGCCCCGTCAAACCCCGAGGTGCTCTGGGTTGGCACGGGCGAGGCCAATGACCGCAACTCCTCCGGCTGGGGCAACGGGGTATATCGTTCCACCGACGGCGGTGGCAAGTGGCAGCACGTCGGCCTGGACAATACCCACGTCATCAATCGCGTCGTGGTCGATCCGCGCAATCCCGAGGTCGCTTACGTCGCTGCCGTGGGTGACCTGTGGGTGGAAACGCCCGAGCGTGGACTCTACAAGACCGAAGACGGCGGCAAGACGTGGAAGAATGTCCTGCAAGCCCCCAAGCCACGCGACACTGCCACCGGCTGCGGTGATGTGGCGATCGACCCGGCAAACCCGGACACCATCTACGCGGCGCTCTATGCTCGCCGGCGTACGCCGTGGTCCTTCACCTATGGCCCGGCGGCCAGCGGCGGGGACGACGCAGGCGGGGTCTTCAAAAGCACCGATGGTGGCGCGACGTGGAAGAAACTCACCGAAGGCTTGCCTGCCGGCACCGGCCGCATCGGCCTCGCTGTTTCCGCGAGCAAGCCGGGCGTGGTCATGGCCATCGTGCAGAGCGACGCCAATGGACCGACCGACTTCCGCATCATCCACTCCCTGGCGGGCGGCGTGTTCCGCTCGGAGGACAGCGGCGAACACTGGACGCGTCAGAACGACATCGACCCGCGTCCCTTCTACTTCAGCCAGATCCGCATCGACCCTGCCAATGACCAGCGCGTGTACGTGCTGGGCATGGCCCTGCTCGCCTCCGACGACGGCGGCAAGACCTTCCGTGAAGACCTCTCCGAGAAAGTACATCCCGATTGTCACGCGCTGGTGATCGAACCCGGCAGCGCGCCGCCCCCGCGCCCGCCCAAGCCCGGCGACAAGGACGATCAGCCCAAGCGACCGGCCTCCGCTCGCCTGCTGCTCGGCACCGACGGCGGCGTGTACCAGAGCTTCCAGGGTGGCCGTAACTGGGATCATGTCAGCCGGTTCGTGTGCGGCCAATACTACCGCGTGACCACCGACGACAGCGAGCCGTTCTACCGCATCGCGGGCGGCTTGCAGGATAACAGCAACTTCGTCGGCCCCAGCGCCACCAACACTAAGGACGGCATCGTCAACTCAAATTGGGTCGGTCTCACGGGCGCGGACGGCTTTTACACCGCTTTCGATCCTGAGGACAAGGAGGTCGTCTACGCCGAGGCGCAGGAAGGAATTATCTTCCGCGTCAATCTGCGCAACGGCGAAGGGAAGGAACTCCACCCTGCCCCGGCGGAGGGTCAGGCGCGCTACCGCTTCGGCTGGAACACACCGTTCTTCGCCAGCCTGCACCACCAAGGCACGTTCTACCAAGCGGGTAACCGCGTCTTCAAACTGACCGACAAAGGCGAGCATTCGGCGGTCATCAGCCCGGACCTGACCAAGGACGAACCCACCAAGACCACCGCCGTTGGCAGTGGCGCAGAGAATTATGGTGTGATCTACTCGCTGGCGGAGTCTCCCGCCAAGGCCGACCTCCTATGGGCCGGCACGGACGACGGACGGCTCTGGGTCACCGAGAACGAAGGAGGCCAGTGGACCGAACTCACGGACAACGTGCCGGCACCCGGGCACGGCCAGTGGGTCCACCGGGTCGTGCCGAGCGCCAAGGACCCGAACGTCGCCTACGCGGTGTTTAGCGCCTACCGTTTAGGTGACGACCAACCCATGATTTATCGCACCGCCGATCTCGGCAAGACGTGGCAGTCCGTTGTTGGCGAAGGTTTGCCGAAAGACGCGCCCGTGCAAACGGTCTGCGAGGACCCGGAGAATCCGCGCCTCCTGTATGCCTGTACGCAGATGGGATTGTTCGCCTCCTTTGACCAAGGCGGCCATTGGGTGAGGGTTGGTGGCCTACCCGCCGTGGAGGTGGATGACCTGAACATCCAAAAACGCACGGCGGACTTGGTCATTGCCACTCACGGTTTGAGCCTTTTCATTCTCGACGATTCGCGCCCCTTGCGCGAACTGACGCCTGAGGTCGTCAAGCAACCAGCCCATTTGTTCAGCGTGCGTCCGGTGGAGGGTGCATACCGTTTACCCGGCTTCTCAGAATGGGACGGCAAGGGCAACTATCACGGCGACAATCCGCCGGAGGGGGCTTTGTTCACCGTTTGGGTGAAGGAGTTCACCGGGGATGAGATCAAGCTGAAAGTTACCAACTCCGAAGGCCAGACGGTAGCAAACCTCAAGACACCTGGCGCACCCGGTTTGAACCGCCTCAACTGGGACCTGCGTCCAACGTCGGATGTGTTGGTCAAGTATGGCGGCGACGATCCGAAGAAGCTTGTGCCCACCGGCGACTACACCGTGGAACTCTCTTATGGCGAGACACACGCCAAGCAGAACTTCCACGCCAGCGTCGCCCAAGGCATCGAAGCCCGCACGGCAGAAGACGATTAGAACAAACCCGGGACAGACAGTGCTCTGAATTTCAACTCGGACAAGCCCGGTCGCCATTGTGTGGGTCGATCGCACGATTTGAAGCGCCTCACTTCGGTGCGTGCTTCCCGAAGCCAAAGAGGCCGTTGTCGAAGGTGAACT
>CAXTQD010000051.1:0-5866 GCA_964246175.1 uncultured Chthoniobacterales bacterium
GCCTACCAAACACCCAAAACGTGCTTCAGTGTTGCACTGCAAAAGTGAAACTAAGATTCCTCTCGGCTTTCGGTCGCCTGCACGAGGCTGAATTGATTGGCGGGCGTGATCCCCAGCCCATCGGTCGTGAGAGGACAATTTCCACTGACCACCTTTTCGGGCGCACCTTCAGAATTCTTTGCAACCAATGTCGCCTGAGGAAGTGGGCTTGTCGCCACCCTGACTTCTGATGTTTCACGCACCCAGTTTGCCAACTCACGAGCCAGCGCATAAGCCGACAATTGGTTGCGATGACCTCGGTCGGCAGCAGAGCCCAAAAGCGCTAAGGGGAATCTCTCAGCCAACGGGATTAGCAAGCGACAGCTCGAGAGTTCGCGGAGCGTTTTTCGCAATTCTCCAAAAGCGAAAATTGAAAGGTCTGGTGTCGCCGCATCCAGGCTTCCGCCCGCTTTCAAACAGGTTCGTAATTCATCTACAACCCGATCCGAGCCTTGGTTCTTCAGAAGCTTCATGCGTTTATGACAGCAAGATTGGCAGCCGCGAGTCCGCGTACGGCCGGCAAAACTGAGTGCGCCGACAGAAACTTGCTGTTGAACTCGGGTTTTTCATGGGGATCGCTTCAAAAGTTCGCGATTCGAGAGGGGGCGGGGTTATTCCCTCTTTTAAGCAAATTTCTACTTTTGCAAAAGCCTTTCCGACGCACCTACTAAGGCAGTTCTACTTTCCCGGACGGAGGCCGCAGATGCGGGTTAAATCGAAAAGCAGGCTGGGGAAAAGACTTTCCGTGCGACATGCAAAGTGAGTCCGATGATTGTTCAACAGGTAAATAGTGGCTGGAGAAGAACCTGCGGTTCCGTCCGCAGTAGCCTATCGGCACCGGCGCGACTGGGAACGGTCGGGTCGGAAGCTGCCGAGACCAGGTTCCCGTCCCCTCGGGGAAAGCGCCTGCCGCGAGGAAGCCGTCAGACTGAGAGCGTCGACTCGGTTCGGGGAACCGGCTGGATGACAGGCCCAACGCAAGTGAACTGCTGTAGCTACCGTCAATTCCAAGGAGCCAAAGACGCTGACAGGCTCTCGCCAAAAACGGCAACGCAGCCGGTTGTTCTACAGGAAAGCAGAACACGCGGACACCACGGCTGCCGGTGGAGAGGCAGGGGCTAAATCATTCGTGTCATCGGACTTTAAACATGGTAAACCTCCCACCTCGCCTTCACGGGAAGGCAGGCTGCTCCGCGAGGAGGGCTGTCGGGGTGGCAGGCAGAGGATGCTGGAGAAAGCAAACGCCGCCCTGTAACGGGGTGGATAGGAGCCAGGATGCTTCGCCGCGCAAGCGGGCCCACTTCCAGCGGGTCATGGCTGACGAGAGAGCGGGCAGAACCACCACAGGAGGGAACCGCAAATGAACGTGGCGCAAGCCGCGTGTGCCCCCTCCGGCCAAGCGCCAGGCTGGGACCAGATCGACTGGACCCAAGCCGAACGCGAGGTGCGGCGGCTGCAAGCGCGTATCGTCAAGGCAGTCCAGGCGGGTCGCCGGGGCAAGGTGAAAGCCTTGCAGCGGCTCTTGACCTGCTCGTTTTACGGCAAGGCCCTGGCGGTAAAACGAGTGACAGAGAACCGGGGCAAGCGAACCGCCGGGGTGGACAAGGTGCTCTTGAGCACCCCGGCGTCCAAGTGGAAAGCCATCGGCTCGTTGCGGCGGCGCGGCTACCGGCCGCTGCCGCTGCGGCGAGTGCTGATCCCGAAGGCCAACGGCAAGGAACGTCCGCTGGGCATCCCGACGATGCGTGACCGCGCCATGCAGGCTTTGCACCTGCTGGCGCTTGGTCCCGTCGCCGAGACAACGGCAGACCCGAACTCCTACGGCTTTCGGGGTGGCCGAAGCACCGCCGACGCCATCGAGAAGTGCTTTACCCTGCTGAGCCAAAAGCACAGCCCGAGGTGGGTGTTGGAGGGCGATATTCGTGGATGTTTTGATTACATCAATCACGAGTGGATGCTCCGGCACCTGCCCACGGACAAGGAGGTGCTCCGAAAGTGGCTCAAGGCAGGATACGTCGAAAAGGGCAGGCTCTTCGAGACCAGGGCCGGAACGCCGCAGGGCGGGATCATCTCGCCCACTCTGGCGAACCTCACACTCGACGGGTTGGAAGCGCTCCTCACGGCCACCTTCAAGCGAAGGAACAGCCGGGGCGGGCGCTACCACAACCCCAAAGTGGCCCTGGTGCGGTACGCGGATGACTTCATCGTCACCGGTGCGTCGAAAGACCTGCTGGAAAACGAGGTGCGTCCCGTCGTGGAGCGCTTCCTGCGGGAACGCGGCCTGGAACTCTCTCCGGAGAAGACCTGCGTCACGTCCACGGAACAAGGGTTCGACTTCCTCGGCCAGAACGTCCGTCGCTTCAAGGAGAAGCTGCTCATCCGGCCCGCCAAGAAGAACGTCCAAGTCTTCCTGGCCAAGGTGCGGCAGCAGATCCGCAAGAGCTACGGACACAGTCAGATGCAGCTCGTGCGACAGCTCAACCCGCTGGTGCGGGGCTGGGCCAACTACCACCGCCACATCGTGGCGACCGGCACGTTCAAGAAAGCAGCGAGGGTGATGTTCGAGAGCCTGTGGCGCTGGGCGAAGCGTCGGCACTCCAACCAGTCGAGAGCCTGGATCATCAAACGATACTGGCACCGGCTGGAGGGAGTCAACGTGTTCGCCGTTCGTCTGGAAACAGCGTCCGGGGAGAAACCCGAGTGGGTGCGTCTGGTCGATCCGGGCAGGATCAAGATCAGGCGTCACATCAAGGTGCGGGCGGCGGCGAACCCGTTCGATCCTGCGTGGCGCGACTACTTCGAAGGCAGGGCGTCCTTCCGTGGTTCGGCATCCACCGGCCCAAAGGCTGCGGTCCATCGGTCAGACTGAAAACCGGCTCCGTCTGTACGGCGGGGCTTCCCATGGCTTGAGCCGGATGAGGGGAAACTCTCACGTCCGGTTCTTAGGGGAGGGGGCGGCAGCAATGCCGCCTCCTTACCCGACCCAGCCTACCTTCCTGCGCCAACGCTGGAAGAAAGGCAATCAAGGGGTTTGCCGGGTGGAAAATTCCCCAGCTCCGGGACTCAAGCCGGTTTGAAGCGGCGCCGAGATGGCACTACAGAGAGCCTTCGAGCCATGAAAAGCTTTCTTCGCATCGGTGCCCTCGCCAAGCAGGCTGGGGTCACCCCCCGCACGGTCCGTTACTACGAAGGACGTGGTTTGATCCCCGAAGGATTGCGCGAAGGCTCGGGCCAGCACCAGTACCCGGAGCAAACCGTCGCCCGCCTCCGGAAGATCGACGAGCTCAAGCGGCTGGGCCTTAGCCTGGAAGAAGTGCGTGCCGTGATCGACCTCTACTTCACCGATCCGAGCGGCAAGAAGCCCAAACGCCAAGTCCTCGCGTTGCTGCGCGACCACCTGGCCAGGACCGACGAACAACTCGCCACCCTGGGCAAGTTCCGGGCGGAGTTGCAGGCGCACGTCAAGAAGTTCGAGCGGTGGTTCACGGAGCACGGCGAGCGCTGATTTGCTTAAACATGACCTTGACGTTAAGGTCATGTTTATGGAAGGCACGAACACGAAAGCAACCATCGGCTTCATCGGCCTGGGCCAACTCGGTCTGCCCATCGCCACTAACCTGTTCCATGCCGGCTACCCGCTCCTGGTTCATAACCGGACCGCGAGCAAAGCGAACCCGCTGGTGGCGCTTGGTGCAAAATCCGTGAGCCGGGCCGTTGACGCCGTGCCTGCCGGAGGGATCGTGGTCACCCTCTTGTGGGACGATGCCTCCGTGGAGAGCGTCGTGGCCAGCGAGGGGTTTCTCGCACGGCTGGAGCCCGGCGGCGTGCACATGTCGATGAGCACCGTGTCACCGCGCGCCTCGAAGAAGCTCGCGGCGCTGCACGCCCGGCATGGCTCGCTCTTTGTCGAAGCACCGGTGTTTGGCCGACCCGAAGCGGCGGCGGCGAAAAAGCTCTGGATTCCCCTGGCCGGTCCACGAGCTGCCAAGGAGCGCATCCGTCCTCTGCTCCAAGCCATGGGTGCCCAGGGCATCTTCGAGTTCGGCGAGGAGGTTGGCACGGCGACGACCGTCAAGCTGGCGGGAAACTTTTTGATCGTCTCGGCGGTGCGTTCCCTGCTGGAAGCCGTCACGCTCGCCGAGCAGAACGGGTGCGATCCCCGAGCCGTGGTGGACATGCTCACCCAGACTTTGTTTCCCGCGCCGATCTACCAGAGCTACGGCAAGATGATCGCCGAGAAAACGCTGACGTTGGGTCAAAGCAAGATCCCGCTCAAAGACCTGGGCTTGTTGACGGCAACCGCGCAACAGGTGGCCGTGCCCACCCCGCTCGCGGATTTTCTGCTCGGTCTGTGGGCAGGCGGGGGTGGCAATTCTCCGGTCTAACGAGGACCCCACCTCCCATCCCGAGTCCATGGGCAGGTGACACCCGCCATTCCATGAACAACCGACGGTTCGGCAAACCGTCTTCCAAACCACCTCAAAGGAAACTCCCATCCATGACCACCGTGTCCATCATCTATTTCACCGGCTCCGGCCACACGGGCAAACTCGCCGAGGCGGTCGGCCGGGGGGCCGCGTCCGTGGCCGGAGCGACGGTCCGCCTGATCTCCATCGACGGCGAGGACATCGTCAAAGGGCGCTACCAGAACGACGCGCTGATCGCCAGCCTGGAGACCAGCGACGCCATGATCTTTGGCAGCCCGACCTACATGGGCGGGCCAGCCGCGCAGTTCAAGGCGTTCGCCGACGCGACGGTCGGCCCGTGGTTCGCGCAGACATGGCGCGACAAATGGGCGGCGGGCTTCACGGTTTCGGGCGTGCCGAGCGGGGACAAATTCAGCACGCTGCAATATTTCCACACGCTGGCCATGGAGCAGGGGATGCTCTGGGTCGGGTTGGGTGAGATGCCGGCCCAGCCCGACGGGGTCAACCGTCTGGGGAGCTGGGGCGGTGCCATGGCGCAAGCCGGCCCGAACGACCCGGTGGACGAACCAAACCCCGGCGACATTTTGACCGCTGAAAAACTCGGCCAGCGTGTCGCCACCGTCGCCATGAAACATCCGCCCAAGGCCAACCACTCACCGGACTCCCTTTCTTCCTCTGCCCGCTGAAAGCAGGCTGGTTCACGCCTTCAGAACCGGCCTCTCGACGTGCTGCGTGGCTGGACCGTCACGATCCATTCATCAACCCTCGGTCACACCCAAAATAAACATGCACTCAGACCCTACCAACCTCGAACTCCGCTCGCTCATCAAAGAGTCGGGCGAACTCGAACTTTCCCTCGTGGAAAGCCCCGTCCCCGTCCCCGGCGAGGACGAGATCATCATCGCCATGCAGGCCGCGCCGATCAATCCAACCGACCTCTTGCTCCTGTTTGGTCCAGCCGACCCCGGCCAGGCACAAGCGAGGGGAAGCGCGGAGCGTCCCATCGTCACGATCCCGGTGCCTGCGGCAGCCTTGGCCAACTTCTCGAAACGGTTCGGCCAGTCCCTGCCCACCGGCAGTGAAGGAGCGGGCGTGGTGACGGCGGCAGGCGCGGGTGCGACGGCGCAGGCTCTGCTCGGACGCACGGTCGGGACGGTGGGCGACGGGGCGTTCGCGCGCTACCGCAAAGCCAAGGCGGCGGATTGCCTGCCGCTGCCGGCCGGCGTCACGACGGCGGAGGGCGCGCACTGGTTCATCAACCCCATGACGGCGCTCGGCATGGTCGGCACGCTGCGGACGGAAGGCCATCGGGCGCTGGTCCACACGGCAGCCGCCTCCAGCCTGGGGCAAATCCTCGTCCGGCTCTGCCAACGGGAGGGGGTGCCCCTGGTGAACGTCGT